>CALNGU010000006.1 GCA_939800445.1 uncultured Bacteroidaceae bacterium
GGTTGCTGCAAATCCTCAGGACGGTCTGGTCGAGATATATGCCCTCTTTCTCAATGCCTCCGAATTTGAATTTACGCATGAGGTTGTCGTACATCCTCTCCACATCCATGCGCGTCTCGCCGCCTCTGTTGTTGAACGGTGTTATCCTGTAGGCCAGACCTTCGAGCACAAAGTAGTCCTCCAAGGCGGGCAGGTAGGCATCGCCACCGACGGTCATGGCCACGTACATGGGTCTTTCCCAGTTGGTGTTGGCCAGCATCTCCAGTTGCATCACGTCTGACAGGTAGAGTGCCCGCTTGCCTTTGAGCGAGATTGCCATCTTGTCAGGGATTTCGCCGCCGAATTCCTCGGGGATGGCCATGCCCGACCGTCTGACAGCCTCTTTGTCGATGGTGATGTAGACGGTGTCCGTCGGGATGAACCTCAGGTCTTTGTTGGGATTCCTTGCCCAGTATTTGAGGATATTGCTCAACTCAAATGGTTCGTCACCGTACTGTGCCCTCCATGCCAGCGAGTCCGGGCCGTTGTAGAGGTCAATGATTTGCGACTTGTATTCAGGTATCACCTGCACTGGCTCGCCACGGTAGAGGCGTTCATACTCATAGCGCGTCCACGTGATGGGCAGTGACGGCGAGTCGTAGGCGGGACGTTTCATCTGGTCAACATACCAGTCAGTCTGCAAGTATGAGAGGTTGCAGACGCGGGCGTCCGTCCTCACTCCCTCGGTCTCCTGGTTGTACCACAACGGGAACGTGTCGTTGTCGCCGTTGCAGAAGATGATGGGGTTGCCCTCCTCCTGCATCGACGCGAGGTAGTTCTGACCGAAGTCGCGGCAGACATAGCGGCCGGAGCGGTCATGGTCGTCCCATGTCTGGCTCGCCATCTGGATGGGGACGAGCAGGCATACGACGGAGACGACGGCGGCCACCGCCAGTTTGTTGCCCTTGGTCAGGCGTGAGATGTAGTGGCACAAGGCGGCAACGCCCATGCCAATCCATATCGCGAAAGCGTAGAACGACCCTGCGTAGGCATAGTCGCGTTCACGCGGCTGCAACGGTGTCTGGTTCAAGTAAAGGACTATGGCCAATCCGGTCATGAAGAACAGGAAGAACACCGTCCAGAAGCTTTGCACCCCGCGCTTGCCCCGTGCCGTCTGCCAGAAGAGACCGACCAGTCCGAGCAGCAACGGCAGACCGTAGAAGACGTTGCGTCCCTTGTTGTCGGCCAAGTCGTCGGGTAGATTGCTCTGGTCTCCCACCAACAGCTTGTCGATGAACGGGATTCCCGTGATCCAGTTGCCGTGCTCCAGCTCTCCATAACTCTGGATGTCGTTCTGCCGTCCCACGAAGTTCCACATGAAGTAACGCCAGTACATGAAATTCACTTGGTAGGAGAGGAAGAACTTCAGGTTCTCCCACTGCGTAGGCATCTTCATCATGCCCGTGTTGCCGCAGTCATCATAGGGCACCATGCGTCCCTCCACGCCGTGCATCCATTCCTCGTACTGCCGGGCATGGCGGTCGCTGTACATACGTGGGAACATCATGTTTTGGGCATACTGGTAGTCGGGCATCTGCGCCGAGGCGTAGCGGTCGGACTCGGCATCCGAAGCCTTCTCCTGCCGGTAGTAGGAGGTCGTCTCACTCGCTGCCGGACTGCAATGGTCGCCTTCCGGAATCCACTTGATGTGGGAGGTGTAGGCCTGGCCGTAGAACAACGGGCGCGTGCCGTACTGCTCACGGCCGAGGTATTCGCCGAGTGTGAAGATGTCCTCAGGCGAATTCTGGTCCATAGGGGTGTTTGCCGACGAGCGGATCACTATGAGTGTGTAGGACGAGTATCCCACCATGATGAGCATCATGCACAGCAATGCCGTGTTGAGCGTCCTTGCCGATGCGCGGAAACGTCCCGCCACGTCGGTGAAAAGGTAGAGCGCGAGCAACCCCAGGATGAAAAGCCCGATGACGAAGCTCGTGATGCCGTGACCGTAGAAGGGGATGCCCATCAGCATCACCGTCACGAGCAACGACAGGCGGGCGCGTTTGCTGCCGCCCTTGTCACCCCGCGCTGCCGACCGGTGCGTCTCGTATGCCGCCCAGACAAGCGCCGCCACGAGGACGATGACATAGATTATCAGTCCCGTGTTGAACGGCAACCCGAGCGTGTTGACGGCGAATAGCTCGAAGACTCCTCCGACCTTGACCACGCCGGGCACGATGCCATAGAGCACGAGGGCGACAATCACGACCGAGAGGAGCAATGCGAGGATTGTCCCCTTGGCATTCGAGTCGGGATTCTTCTTGTAGTAGTAGACAAGGACAATCGCCGGTATGCACAGCAGGTTCAGCAGGTGCACGCCTATCGACAGGCCTATCATGTAGGCAATCAGGATGAGCCAGCGGTCGGAGTGCGGCTTGTCGCAGTTGTCCTCCCACTTCAGTATCAGCCAGAACACGAGTGCCGTGAACATTGATGAGTAGGCATAGACCTCACCCTCGACCGCACTGAACCAGAAGGTGTCACTGAACGTGTAGGCCAACGCACCCACGAGGCCAGACCCGATGATGGCGACCATCTTGGCAGTGGTCATCCCGTCGTCCTTCACGATGAGCTTGCGCACGAGATGTGTGATGGTCCAGAACAGGAACAGGATGCACGCCGCGCTCATCAGCGCACTCATGATGTTGACCATGCGTGCCACCGTGGCGGGACTGTCGGCGAAGAGCGAGAAGAAGTTGCCCGTCAGCATGAAGAATGGCGCACCGGGCGGATGCCCCACTTCGAGTTTGTAGGCACTGGTTATGAACTCAGGGCAATCCCAGAAGCTGGCTGTCGGCTCGATGGTCAGACAATAGACCGTCGCCGCAACGAGGAACACCAGCCACCCCGTGAGATTGTTGACTAACTTGAATTGTTTCATTATGTTGCAATTATGTATTTCTCTCGGAAATTGCGGCAAAATTATCCGTTTGCTTGTAATATAGCAAATTATCACACCCCTAATCACCCCATGCGCCGCGGTCATGTGCGATGCCGCCTGCGGTGCTGGCACGGCGGGGGATGGACACGCGAGCTGTGGCATACGATGTTTTTGCTGGTAGCATACAATGTTTTTGCAATTACCATACAATGTTTTTGCTGTTAGCATACGGTGTTTTTTCTCTTTGCACCGTATGTTTTTTGCCGTGTGGACCGGGGATTGTTGCCAGATGGATGCCCGCCTGTCGTCAGGGCATCGGAGGCGGCCGCCGGCGGCATCTCAGATCAGTTGGTAGACGTTGCCTGCCAGGACGCGCACCACACCGTTCATCTCAAGGTTGAACAGGATGGTGGTCAGTTTGTTGACCGGCATCGACGTGGCGAGGACGAGGGCATCGAGTTGCAGGTCGCCTTCGTTGCGGAGGATGTCCACGACCTTTTCTTCCTCGGGGCTGAGCTCGACGAACAGTTGCCTCTGCACGTGGCGGTTTTTGCCCGGGGTCTTGTCAACGTCCCACATCATCTTTTTCACGAATTCAGCGGCGGACAGCAGGAGAGTGGCACGGTTGTCGGCGATGAAACGGTTGCACCCTGCCGAGTATTCGTCGCCGGCTCGTCCGGGGAAGGCAAAGCAGTCGCGGTCATAATCATTGGCCAGCGATGCCGTTATGAGTGCACCTCCGTGCGCGGCTGATTCGATGACGACGGTCGCGTCGGCAAGCCCTGCGATGATGCGGTTGCGGCACACGAAGTTCTGCCTCTCGGGGCGCGTGCCGATGCCATACTCCGTCAGCAGCCCGCCGTCGGCGAGCATCTCGACTGCCGTCTGGCGGTGGACGGGGGGATATATCCTGTCAAAGCCGTGCGCGAGCACTGCCACCGTCGGCAGCCCTGCCTGCAACGAGGCGCGGTGTGCCTCGATGTCGATGCCATAGGCGAGCCCGCTGACCACGAGCGTCCCGGGGCATAGCGCGGCAAGTTCGTTGACGAAAGTGTCGCAGGTGCTTCTTCCATAGGCTGTGGCGTGGCGTGTGCCGACGATGCTCACCACCTTGATGGCGTTGAGGTCGGTGTTGCCTTTGAAGAACAGCAGTGGCGGCGCGTCCGGGCATTCGCGCAACCGTGACGGGTATTTGATGTCTGAGTCGATGAGGATGTCCACATTGTGCTTGACCGCCCATTCCACTTCCTCTTCGCCAACCTTGGTGAGGTTGGGATTGCAGAGCTGCGATGTGAGTTCCGACGGGAGTCCGCGCACGTGCGAGCGGATGTCGCGGGCGTTTTCAATCACTGCTTGTGCGCTGCCCATCACATCGATGAGGGCTTTGAGCCGTGTGAGGCCGAGGCCGCGGATGGATGCCAGGGCTATGCGGCAGGAGGCTTCCTTTTCATTCATGGCTTGTCAGGAATGGCGAGAACAGGTCGTTGAACAGCTGGCTGTCGCCCAGCCGGCCGTTGATGAGGCACACAATCTCGGCTTTCGCCTTGACCACGGGGCGGTTGTCGGGGATGCGGTAGAGGTCTTGGACGAACACAAACTTTATCCCCTCCTTATATATGCCGAGGCAGGAGCGGAAGCGGTCGCCTCCGCGCAACGGTGTCTTGAACGCCATCGTCAGGCGGGCGACGACAGGGTCAAGCCCCTTGTCGTGCAGACCGTCAAACTTCACGCCCAACGACTCGATGAATTCGTGCCGGGTGTGTTCCATGTAGTGCTGGTAATTGGCGTTGTTGACAATCCCTTGGGCGTCGCATTCGTAGTCGCGCACCTTCATCTCGATTTCAAAAACATAGTCCTTCATAGGCTTGGCAATCATTCCTGCCCGTGGGGTGCGCCTTGCCGCACGTTGGTGGGCACTATCTTGTAGAGCTTGTCGTTGGGACGTATCTTGACAGGTACTTTAGTGGAGAAGTATTCCCCCTTGTGCACGGTCTGCACGGGTTGCAAGTCCACGCGGGCTTCGTCGAGTGTCATGTAGAACGCCCCCGTGGTTGTCCCCGTGATGAGCAGTTTGTCGCCGACGTTGAGTTCGCCAGCTTCGAGTAGGAACTCGGCGACACCGATGTTGCCGAAATGCTTGATGGCTTTGGCTGCATAGACCTTTCGCTCGGTCGCCTGCGAACCGTACTTGCTGCTCCATTCGCCCAAGCGTTGTCCGAGGTAGTATCCGTTCCAGAAACCTCGGTTGAAAACCGTGCGCAGCCTCTCGTCCCAAGCGGCGATTTTCTCTACGCTGAAAGTCCTGTCAAGGTATGCGCGGATGGCTTCCTTGTAACATTGGACGACCGTCAGCACGTATTCCGGGCCGCGGGCCCTGCCCTCTATCTTGAACACCCTGACCCCTGCGTCCATCATCTTGTTGAGGAAATGGATTGTCTTCAGATCCTTGGGCGACATGATGTATTTGTTGTCAACCTCAAGTTCTATGCCGCTCTCCTCGTCCTTGACTGTATAAGCCCGCCGGCACACTTGCAGGCACGCCCCACGGTTGGCGGACGAGCCGAGTTCGTGCAGGCTGAGGTAGCATTTGCCCGAGACTGCCATGCACAGCGCGCCGTGGCAGAACATCTCGATGCGCACCTGCTGCCCGCTGGGGCCGCAGATGTTTTCCTCCACGATGTGACGGTGTATCTCCGCCACTTGGTCAAGGTTCAGTTCGCGTGCGAGGACGACGACATCGGCAAAGCGTGAATAGAAGCGCAACGCCTCGACATTGGAGATGTTGAGCTGGGTGGAGAGGTGGACTTCAACGCCTGTGCGGTTGGCATACTCCATGACTGCCACGTCGGCGGCTATGATGGCCGAGATGCCGGCTTCCTTGGCTGCGTCGACGATGCGGTGCATCAGCGGGATGTCCTCGTCATATATTATGGTGTTCACCGTGAGATAGCTCTTCACTCCCCGCGCGTCGCACGTGGCGGCAATCTCCCTCAGGTCGTTGATGGTGAAAGTGTTTGACGAGCGTGCCCTCATGTTGAGGTTCTCGATGCCGAAATATATCGAGTCAGCTCCCGCCTCAAGCGCGGCCGCCAGCGATTCGCGTGAGCCGACGGGTGCCATGATTTCAAAGTCTCTTGCTGTCATAAGTGGTGTAGCTCCTTGCGCGTCCGCCCCTGTGGGCGGATAGCGTGATAGTCGCAAAGGTATGTTTTTTTCCTTACTTTTGCAGCCAAAACCGCTTGCAAGCAATGAAAATAGGCAATTTGGAGTTTGTCGGCCGTCCCGTCTTCCTTGCCCCGATGGAGGATGTCACCGACGCGGCGTTCCGTCTCACGTGCAAAAAGTTCGGGGCGGACATGGTCTACACCGAGTTCGTCTCAAGCGACGCGCTGGTGCGTGAGGTGGACCGCACGCGGCAGAAGCTGGCAATCAGCGACGACGAGCGGCCTGTCGCCATCCAGATCTATGGCAAGCACGTGGATGCCATGGTCGAGGCGGCAAGGATATGCGAGGCTGCACGTCCCGACATCCTGGACTTGAATTTCGGGTGCCCCGTCAAGAAGGTCGCCGGCAAGGGTGCCGGCGCGGGGCTGTTGCAAGACATACCCAAGATGCTTGAGATCACCCGCGAGGTGGTTCGTGCCGTGTCGCTGCCCGTCACCGTCAAGACGCGCCTCGGGTGGGACGAGGGCAGCAAGTGCATCGTGACCCTCGCCGAGCAGCTCCAGGACTGCGGCGTGGCGGCAATCACCATCCATGGCAGGACACGCGCGCAGATGTACACCGGCTCGGCGGACTGGTCGCTCATCGGTGCGGTCAAGGACAATCAGAGGATGCGCATCCCCGTCATCGGCAACGGTGACATCGACTCGCCCGAGCGTGCCATGGAGGCGTTTGACCGCTATGGCGTCGATGCCGTCATGATAGGCCGCGCCAGCATCGGGCGGCCGTGGATTTTCGAGGAGGTGAAGCACTACCTCGCCACGGGCATCCGTCCCGAGCCTCACCCCTTGGGCTTTTATGTCGATGTGCTCAAGCAGGAGACGTTGCAGAGCATCGCGCGGCTGGATGAGCGGCGGGGCATCATTCACATCAGGCGGCATCTGGCCATGACACCCCTGTTCAAGGGCATCCCCAATTTCCGTGAGACGCGCATCGCCATGCTGCGCACCGAGTCGGTTGACGAACTGTTCGCCATCTTTGACGGCATCGTCGCGATGCTCGGCGGCAGTGATGCCGTGCCTCCCACCTTGTGCTGATGGCGTGGCATACAATGCTGTCGTCAAAATCATTGTATGGTAATGGCAAAAGCATACGATGATTTTGCCACTATCATCGTATGCTTTTTATCGCATCTTTTCACGTTGCTTCCGTGCCTCCAGACGCAGGCTGTGCGCACGTGCCGCGCCGGTCAGTAGGTGAAGCTGCTGCCGCCGAGGAACTCGCGCAGGAGCGACGTGGGAGGTATCTCGTTGTCGCGGATTTGGACGAAGTAGTTGAGGAACTTCAACAGGCGGTAGGCCTCGGCATACTCGGCGCAGTTTTGCGGCACGCTCGACAGTATCGGCTCGGCATACTGCTTCAGCACCGCGAATTCGTAGAGCAATGCCGAGTTGAACATCACGTCGGCGTTCTCCTGGTAGGGGAAAATCCACTTGTCCTCGCCCGCCCGCACCGTCGGCCAGCGGCGTATCGTTTCGCGAGCCGAGTAGCCGCGTGTGTTGAAGTCGCGTATGATGCGCCGCAACAGGCGGTTGTCCGTCGTGGGAATCCAGTTGTGGTCGTCCAGCGAGATGCTTGTCAGCGCGGAGACATAGACCCGGAATTTATTGGCCTCGGGGACGTGCGGCGTCAATGCCGGGTTGAGGCCGTGGATGCCCTCAAGTATCAGCACCATGTTGTCAGTGAGGCGCAGCTTGTCGCCACGGTACTCCTTTTTGCCAGTCAGGAAGTTGTAAGTCGGGAGGCTGACCTCTTTGCCCGCCAGCATGTCATTCAACTGCGAGTTGAACAGTTCCAAATCGATGGCATAAAGCGACTCATAGTCGTATTCGCCCTTGGCATCGCGCGGCGTGTCGGTGCGCTCGACGAAGTAATTGTCCAAGGAGACGGGATAGGGCTTGATGCCATTGGCCATGAGTTGGATAGAAAGCCGCTTGCTGAAAGTGGTCTTTCCCGAAGAAGAAGGCCCGCTGATGAGCACAAGGCGCACCGGATTGGGACCTGACTGGCGTTCTGCAATGCGGTCGGCTATGTTGGAGAAGATTTTTTCCTGCAACGCTTCCGACACATTGATCACTTCTGTCGCGCGGCCGGAATTGACCACTTCGTTCAAATCACCGACATTGGACATCCCGAGGATATCCATCCAGTGCAGGTGTTGTTTGAAGACATCGAGCATCTTGTCCTGCCTCACGAAATCGTCAAGCCTCGTCGGATCCTCGCGGGAGGGAATCCGCAGGAGGATGCCGTCGTAGTATTTGATGATGTCAAACACCTTTATGTATCCAGTGCTGGGGACAAGGTTGCCGTAGTAGTAGTCTATCGTGTCGCCAAGTGTGTAGTAGACGGTGTAAAGCCTGCCCGAAGTCTCCAACAGCTTCACTTTGTCGTACATTCCACGGTTGTTGAACAGGCTCATTGCCTTGGTCGTGTGGCACTCTTGCCTGCGGAACGGGATGTCGCTGTCAACGATGTCATGCATCCTTGCCCTTATCCTTGAGATGTCGTGCTCGGTGATTGGCTTGCCGATGTTCAGGTTGCAGTAGTAGCCACGGGACACTGGATGTTCCAGCCTGATCGTACCGACTGGGTAGATGTCCGCGACGGCCTTGCAGAGGATGAAGCACAGCGAGCGGACGTAGGTGCGCATCCCCGACATATCACGCACGTCGAGGAATTCCACATCCTTGTTGTTGTATAGTTTGAAGTTCAGTCCCTCCGACACATTGTTCACCTTGGCACTGATGATGCCGTAGGGCATATCGAGATCCAGCATCCGCGATGCCTCCAGCAGCGACGTGCCTGGCTCGACCTGGCAAGTGATGCCGTTATTTCTGCAATAGATTTGTAACATAGTTTTCTAAAGTCTAATTTTGTGCACTAAATATAGTGCCAGATTCCAACACCGGGAGTCAAGCACCCTTTAATAGAAGCTGATGGACTATTCCTTTTATGATTTTTTAAAACTCATTGGCTCTCTTGCCCTTTTCCTCTACGGCATGAAGACCATGAGCGAGGGACTTCAGAAGTTCGCGGGTGACAGGTTGAGGCGCATCCTTGCCGCCATGACGAAAAACAGGCTGACCGGTGTCTTGACCGGCGTGCTGATCACCGCCCTGGTGCAATCATCATCGGCGACGACGGTGATGGTTGTCAGCTTCGTCAACGCAGGGCTTCTCACCCTGACACAATCAATCGGGGTCATCATGGGGGCTAACATCGGGACGACCGTCACTGCCTGGCTCATCTCGGCTCTCGGGTTCAAGGTCAATATTGCCACGTTTGTCCTGCCACTCATGGCTTTGGGCATCCCCTTCATGTTCTCGGGGAAAAGCCAGAGGAAGTCCATAGGTGAGTTCGTTTTCGGCTTTTCTTTGCTTTTCATGGGGTTGGGGGCGATGACGGCGAATGCGCCCGACCTGAGCAAGAATCCCGATATGCTCGCCTTTCTCACCAGCTACACCGACATGGGCTTCGGGTCTGTCATCCTCTTCCTCCTGGTGGGGACGGTGGTGACGATGCTTGTCCAAGCCTCGTCGGCGACCATGGCCATCACTCTCATCATGTGTGCCAACGGGTGGATTGACTTCCATCTGGGTGCGGCAATCGTCCTTGGTGAAAACATTGGCACGACTATCACTGCCAACCTTGCGGCGTTGACGGGCAACACGCAGGCTCGTCGGGCGGCTTTGGCTCACCTTACGTTCAACGTCTTCGGTGTGATTTGGGTGCTGGCATTGTTCTATCCGTTCACGAGCGGCGTGTCATGGTTTGTTGACAACGTGATGGGCGTGACGGATCCCGCCGTGGCAGTGACGTTCAAGCTCTCGGCTTTCCACACGGCATTCAATGTGTGCAACACTTGCATCATGATATGGCTTGTGCCCCTAATAGAGAAAACGGTCTGCACAATCATCCCCAAGAAGAACGATGTCGATGAATACCGCCTGCGATATATCGGGGGAGGCCTCCTTTCCACCGCCGAACTCTCGATAATGCAGGCAGGCAAGGAGATTGATCAATTTGCCGAGCGTGTCAAAAGGATGTTCACAATGGTGCAGGACTTGCTGCACACGAAGCGTGACGATGAGTTCAACAAGCTCTACAGCCGCATCGAAAAGTACGAGAACATCTGTGACAGCATGGAAATCGAGATAGCCCGCTACCTTGACAAGGTGGCCGAGGGACGCTTGAGTGCAGAGAGCAAGGCGCAGATACGCTCGATGCTGCGTGAGATAAGCGAACTCGAAAGCATCGGCGACAGCTGCTACAACCTGTCACGCACGATAAACCGCACGCGGCAACCGGGTATGTCGCCCTTCATCGCCGAACAGTCGGACCACCTGCATGAGATGTTCAAGCTCGTCGATTCAGCCCTTGCGCAGATGCTCGCCATAGTCCGCAGGGAAGACCATGCCGAGGAGAGGCTCATGTCGGTGGATGTCAACCGCTCGTTCAACATAGAAAACGAGATAAACAATTTCCGCAACCGCCTCAAGGAAGAGAACCTGGCGGACGTGAGTGCGAAGAAATACGACTATCAGTGCGGAGTCAACTACATGGACATGGTGTCTGAGTGCGAGAAGCTCGGCGACTACGTTGTCAACGTGGTGGAAGCCCACTGCAACGTCAACGAAAAGAAACTCTCGGGCGTCGTCTCCTGACCTCGGTGTCACGGCTCACAGCCAGCCGTTGGCCTTGTACCAGGCGACGGCATCCCTCACCCCCTCGGGCAGCAGCCACCGTGGCGTGAAGCCCAGCTCGGTGCGCAGCCGTGTCGTGTCGCAACGCCAGTTGCGTTGGCGCATGATGCGGAATTTGTCGGTGTTGAGCGTGCTGCTCTTGCCGAACCACCCAGCCACCTTTTCAGCAACGAATGAAATCAGCCGCAGCAGTGGCAGCGGGCAGGCAAACCGTATGACGAGCGGGTTGCCAAGCTCCTTTTGCAGCAGGCGGGAGAACGTCGTGGCCTCGTAGGTCTGCCCGTCCGCCACGTTGTAGGCACGGCGTGTCACACCGCTCCGTATGGCGAGGAAGACAGCATTGACCAAATCCTCCACATATATAAAGGTAAGCCACTGTTTCCCCAGCCCGGCGCGGAAGTCGAGATGCCCCTTGACCGACCGCGCCATCAGGTAGTAGTCACGCTCGTGCGGACCGTAGACACCCGTGGGGCGGATGAAGACATAGGGCAGGCCGGGCATCGACGCGAGGAAGTCCTCAGCCGCCGCCTTGCTGCGCCCGTAGGCGGTGTCGGGACACCGCTCGTCGTCCTCGGTGTATGGCAGCCCGTCGTTCTCGTGGATAGGACCGAAGACGCTCAACGTGCTCATGTAGACGAATTGCCTTGGCATCGCCCCGACAGCCGCGAGTGCGGATGCGAAGTGCGCCGTGGCATCGCGGTTGACGCGCATGAAGTCATCCTTGTGCCGGCACTTGGTCACGCCGGCATTGTGCACGACCACGTCCCACCGGCCATGCTCTGCCACGTGGGCGGCAAGGCGTGCCTCCAGCGCGGCGCGGTCTGACAAGTCCAGCTCGATGAACCGTATGCGCTCGTCCGTCAGACATTCCCGGCTGCTCGTGCGGCGCACAGCCGCCCACACTTCGAAGCCCTGCCTGAGGGCTTCTGCCACGAGGAAGCCGCCGATGAACCCGCTTGCCCCGGTGATGAGTATCGATTCCTTTTTCATGCGTTCTCTCCGTAAGGTTCAACGTGCACCGTGACGTGCGTGCCCTTGCCGAATTTGCCTATCAGCAAGTCCTCGACGCGGGTGGCTATGGCGTGCGCGTCCCTGAGGGGCATATCGCCGTCAACGAGGATGTGCATCTCCATCACGTAGGTGCTGCCCACCCGCCTCGTGTGCAGGTTATGCGGCTCGACCACGCCGGGGACCGAGGCGGCAAGGCGCACTATCTCGTCCTCGACCTCGGCGGGCAACGCCGTGTCCACCAGCTCGTTGACGCTCGGCACAATCAGCTTGAACGCCGCTTTCACGACGAACACGCTCACCGCCACCGCAGCCACCGGGTCGAGCACTGCCCACTTGTCACCGATGAGCAACGCCCCTCCGATGCCCACCAGCGTGCCTATCGACGACAAGGCATCGCTGCGGTGGTGCCAGGCATTAGCTATCACGGCCTGCGAGTCCAGACGGCGGCCGCAGCGCACGGTGTAGCGGTAGAGCCACTCCTTGGAGCCAATCGACACGGCAGCCGCCACCAGCGCGACGACACCCGGCGATTGCAGCCGTTCCCCACGGCACACCGCCACGATGCTCGACATCCCGTTGTAGAAGATGCCCAGCCCCACGGCCAGCAGCACCACGCCGATGATGAGCGTGGCCAGCGTCTCGTACTTGCCGTAACCGTACTCGCGCCGCCCGTCCTCGGGCTTGGACGAGATGCGGACAAACAACATCACGACCAGGTCGGTCAGGAAGTCGGACAACGAGTGCACCGCGTCGGCAATCATGGCGGCACTGTTGCCCAGTACCCCCGCCACGAATTTGAACAGCAGCAGGACGAAATTGACCACCGACCCGAGTGCCGTCACCCGGTAGATAGACCTTTCCCTGTCGGAAACCTTGACCATAAGACTTTTGTTTTGGGACGGCAAACTTAGGAAGTGTTTCCCTTTCATCCAAAGCGGCAGGGGGAAAAGTCCGCCCCCGCCGCGTGAAAATGGCACGCCGCCCTCACATTCCCGCCGCGCAGGTGCTGCCATATTATATATGGTATAGGTCTCCTACCGCGCCACGTCGCCCCGCCACTCCCCGCAGGGCAGCGTGACCGTGGGAGATGCACGGGGCGCGTGGTGGAAACGCATCGTGAGCCCCTGCGGCTGCGTGCAGGGTTACGTCGGCAGATGGCGGACGCAAAATGGCGCATTGTCGGGCATGAACTTCGATGTGGTCAGGCTTAAACTTCGGTGTCGTCAGACCTAAACTTACCTGTCCCCGTACATAAAGTAAAAACAAAACTTCTGAATATTAAAACAAAAGTTTTGTTTTAATAAACCAAAGTTTTGAATATATAAACAAAACTTTTGAATGAACTTTATGTCTGACCCTACGGAACTTCTCGTCTGGCGACACCGAAGTTTATGCCTGCCTTCACCTGGTTTTGCGTGCGGCAGTCCTCCGTTTTCCGCCTTGCGCGGCGGTCGCGGGATGGGAATATGCTTACCTTTGCCCCCAGACGTGCCGCGCATGGTGCGCGGACGATAGGCTGGAAATGATATGTGTAGCAAGGACAATTGTGTGATGCCGGTCGGCGCGGGTGTCGTGCCTGCGCCGCTGGTGGCGGGCGGCAGGATTGCCATCGTCTCGCCGTCGGGGTGCATTGACCCGGTGCTGGTTGACCGTGGGGCTGAGATGCTGCGCTGCGCGGGCTATGACGTGGTGGTCGGCGTCCATGCGCGGTCGGCGCACGGCCGTTTCGCGGGGACGCGGGCTGAGCGTCTGGCCGACCTCCAGGCGGCGTTTGACGACCCGCTCGTGCGGGTGGTGATGTGCAGCAGGGGCGGCTATGGGGCTGTGCAGTTGCTGCGTGACTTGGATCTGGGCGGTTTCATGCGGTCGCCCAAGTGGGTGGTGGGCTTCAGCGACATCACTGCCATCCATGCGTTGCTCCAGGCGAATGGTTGCGCGTCGCTCCATGCCCCGATGTTGAAGCATCTGGTCTCGTGCGGATGGGATGACTGTTGCGTGCGGCATCTCATGGAGGTGCTGGGGGGTGGGTGCTGCGAGGTGGCTTGCGGGGCGCATCCGTTGAACCGCGCGGGTGAGGCCGTGGGTGTCGTCAGAGGCGGCAACCTGTCGGTCTTGGCAGGGTTGCGCGGCACGTGGCTCGACTGCGTGGGGGAGGGGACAATCCTCTTCCTTGAGGACGTGGGCGAGCGTCCCTACCGCATCGACCGTATGTTGTGGAACCTGGAGCTCGGCGGTGTCTTCGACCGCCTGGCAGGGTTGGTCGTGGGGCAATTCACGGGCTACGAGGATGATTTGACGATGGGCTGCGGGGTGTACGACCTCATCGCGCGGATGGTGCGAGGCAGGGGCTATCCGGTGTGCTTCGATTTCCCCGTCGGGCACGTCGATGCCAACGAGCCGGTGGTTTGCGGCGTGCGTGCAAGGCTGTCCGTGGATGCCGCAGGAGCGGTGCTGAGGCAGTTGTGAGGCGGTGTGGGCGATTGGAGAATTATTTCCGCATTTTTTGTTGTATTACACAAATTGGCTTACTTTTGCATGAGTTAGCAAGTGTCTAATGTTCAACCCTTGTGGACGATTAAAACTAAAACAATTCAATAACTAAAATTAAATTTATGTGGTTAAGTAGTTCAACTATTGGGAGGAAAGTAGTCATGAGCATCTCGGGACTGTTCCTCATCCTGTTTCTAACATTTCACGTGTGCATGAACATCGTGGCCTTGATTTCCGCCGATGGCTACAATGCCGTGTGCCGTTTCCTCGGGGCCAATTGGTATGCCCTCGTGGGGACGTTGGTGCTTGCAGCAGGTTTCTTTGTGCACATCATCTATGCTTTCTGGCTGACGATGCAGAACCGCAGGGCGCGCGGCAGCGAGCGTTACAAGGTCGTTGACAAGCCAAAAAGCGTCGAGTGGGCATCGCAGAATATGCTTGTGCTGGGCATCATCGTCATAGGCATCGCCTGCTTCCACCTCTACCACTTCTGGTACAATATGCAGTTGCAGGAGATTTTGGGCAATGAGACCGTCAACGTGGCCGCTTGCGCAGTCGGTGCAGGCCAGGCGTTGACCAATGCGAGCGTGCATGACGGCTATGCGTTTATCGCTGCCACGTTCAGCAACCCGGTTGTCGTGGTGCTCTACTTGGTATGGTTCGTCGCTTTGTGGTTCCACCTCACCCACGGGTTCTGGAGTGCCTTGCACACGCTCGGCTGGAACAACAACATCTGGTTCAACCGCTGGAAGGTTATCGCTAATGTCTATGCGACCATCGTTTGTCTTGGCTTCGCTGTCGTTGCAATAGCGTTCTACTTCAAATCACTCTAATCAACCGGTTTAATTCACGTCAATTACAAAAGCATATGTCTACAATATTAGATTCAAAGATACCTGAAGGCCCATTGGCAGAGAAATGGACCAACTACAAGGCTCATCAGAAACTCGTCAACCCGGCCAACAAACGCCGTCTTGACATCATCGTGGTGGGAACGGGACTGGCAGGCGCATCTGCCGCAGCATCTCTCGGCGAGATGGGTTTCAAGGTGCTGAATTTCTGCATCCAGGATTCTCCGAGAAGAGCGCACTCCATCGCCGCGCAGGGCGGTATCAACGCTGCGAAGAACTATCAGAACGACGGTGACTCGGTCTATCGCCTCTTCTACGACACGATTAAGGGCGGCGACTACCGTGCACGTGAGGCCAATGTCTACCGCTTGGCCGAAGTGTCAAACAACATCATCGACCAATGCGTCGCGCAGGGTGTCCCCTTTGCCCGTGAGTACGGCGGGACATTGGACAACCGTTCCTTCGGTGGTGCTCAGGTGTCCAGGACGTTCTATGCCAAGGGACAGACGGGACAGCAGCTCCTCCTCGGCGCATACTCGGCACTCAGCCGCCAGGTAAATAAGGGCACAGTCCAGCTCTACACCCGCCGCGAGATGATGGATCTCGTCATCATCGACGGCCGCGCAAGGGGAATCATCGTCCGCAATCTCGTGACAGGCGAGTTGGAACGCTATGCAGCGCACGCTGTCGTCATAGCTACCGGCGGATACGGCAACACCTACTTCCTCTCGACCAACGCCATGTCCTGCAACGGGTCAGCCGCTGTCGAGTGCTACAGGCGTGGTGCTTACTTTGCCAACCCCTGCTATGTACAGATCCACCCGACCTGCATCCCGATGCACGGCTCGTTCCAGTCTAAATTGACGCTTATGTCCGAGTCCCTCCGCAATGACGGACGCATCTGGGTGCCTAAGAAGCTTGAAGATGCCAAGGCTTTGCAAGCCGGCACAAAGAAAGCCAACGACATCCCTGACGAAGACCGCGACTTCTACCTTGAGCGTCGTTACCCCGCATTCGGTAATCTCGTGCCGCGTGACGTTGCTTCACGTGCAGCAAAGGAGCGTTGTGACAAAGGCTACGGCGTGAACAACACTGGCTTGGCCGTGTTCCTCGACTTCAAATATGCAATCGACCGCCTCGGTGAGGACGTTGTCCGCCAACGTTACGGCAACCTCTTCCAGATGTATGAGGAAATCACGGACGAGAATCCATACAAGACCCCGATGATGATATACCCCGCCATCCACTACACGATGGGCGGTATCTGGGTTGACTACGAACTCCAGACCACTATCAAGGGATTGTTCGCCATCGGTGAATGCAACTTCTCAGACCACGGTGCCAACCGCCTTGGCGCATCAGCGTTGATGCAGGGATTGGCTGACGGATATTTCGTGCTGCCATACACCATACAGAACTATCTGGCCGACCAGATCACAGTTCCACGTTTCTCCAAAGACCTCCCCGAGTTCGAGGAAGCCGAGAAGAACGTCCGTGCACGCATCGACAAACTCATGGCCGTGCAGGGTGACGAAACGGTGGACTCCATCCACAAACGCCTTGGCAACATCATGTGGGAGTTTGTCGGCATGGGCCGCACCAAGGAAGGCTTGCAGGAAGCTATCAAGCGCATCGAGGCCATCCGCAAGGAATTCTGGACCAAGGTCTACATCCCAGGCGAAAAGACTGGCATGAACACCGAGCTTGAAAAGGCCCTGCGTGTCGCAGACTTCATCGACATGGGCGAGCTGATTGCTTATGACGCACTCCACCGTGAGGAGTCTTGCGGCGGACACTTCCGCGAAGAGTTCCAGACGGAGGAAGGCGAGGCTAAACGCGATGATGCCAACTTCTCATACGTCGCTTGCTGGAAATACAAAGGCGGCGGTGAAGCTCCCGAGATGGTCAAAGAAGATTTGAACTACCAATTCGTCAAAGTTCAAACGCGTAACTACAAATCTTAAAACAGCACAAAATGGAAAAGACTATAAATTTCACACTGAGAGTTTGGCGTCAGAAGGACGCACACTCCAAAGGCTATTTCGAGGATCACCAGATGGAAGGCATCAGCGGTGACACTTCATTCCTCGAGATGTTGGATATCCTCAACGAGAGGCTGGTAAAGGAACACAAAGAACCCATCGTCTTCGACCACGACTGCCGCGAGGGCATCTGCGGTATGTGCTCACTCTACGTCAACGGTCATCCCCACGGACCAGAGGGCGGTTGCACCACTTGCCAGCTGTTCATGCGTAAGTTTGAGGACGGATCGACAATCACCGTCGAGCCATGGAGGTCGGCAGGCTTCCCCGTCATCAAGGACTTGATGGTAGACCGCTCGGCCTATGACAAAATCATGCAGGCCGGAGGCTACGTCAGCGTCAACACGGGCGCAGCTCAAGATGCCAATGCCATCCTGATACCCAAGAAGGTCGCCGACGAGGCAATGGACGCAGCCAGCTGCATCGGATGCGGTGCTTGCGTGGCAGCTTGCAAGAACGGTTCTGCAATGCTCTTCGTTGCCGCCAAGGTCAGCCAGCTCGCCCTCCTGCCGCAAGGCAAGGTCGAGGCTGCCCGCCGTGCCAAGGCCATGGTGGCCAAGATGGAGGAACTCGGCTTCGGCAACTGCACCAACACCGGTGCTTGTGCTGCCGAATGCCCGAAATGCGTCTCCCTCAGCAACATCGCCCGCCTCAACCGCGAGTTCATCAAGGCGAAACTTGCCGATTGACACGGCTTGGCCTGCCAGTCAGGCACACTGCTCACAGCGTCCCCGTGCGGTCTCATCCGTGCGGGGACGCTCCGTTTTGTGCCGCATCATGGTGTGCGGCAGCATTGCCCGGCGCGTTTGATGGGTGGAATGTCCTATGTGTCGGATTTTTTGTCCCGATGCGCACTTTTCTTCACTAACATTAACGATTGAGCAATCTTTTTGCTCCAAAACTCGTCTTTCGTCGTCAGTTTTTATATATTTGCCAATACATCATCGGCAGATAGCTGTTTCTGTAAAGTTGGTTTATTAAAAATATAAGTGTGATGAAAAGGATTCTTTTAACTATCTGTGTCGCGCTCGCCGCGTTGGCGGTGTCTGCGCAAGGGACATTCAGCCGCAAGGACAACATCCTGAGCCTCGGTGTCGGTATCGGTGAACATGGCGTTCCGCTCGACTTGAAGTGGGAAATCAACGTGCTCGATGGCATCTGCAAGGGCAAGGGCGGCATCGGCGTAGGTGCTGCCACGGGACTCAACTTCGATGACCGTTTCATGTTGGCGGCTCAGGCCAATTTCCACTATGAGTTTGTTGACAACCTTGACACGTGGGCGGGCTTGTCGCTCGGTGGCGACTTCAAGTATGACGACGGCTTCTACTTCGGGGCGCAAATCGGCACACGCTACTACTTCGTCGAGCATTGGGCGGCGATGGTCGAGTTCGGCTACGGGCTGTCATTCGCCAAGATTGGTTTCACCTACAAGTTCTGAAAAGCCAAACAACACCCGTCGGTACGTCGCCGGCATAAAGCAAAAACTATCCCAGCGGGCATTGATGCTGTCATGGCAGCGGTCGTGCCCGCATCTTTTTTGCCTCGCCATGGCGGCAGGGCGGGGGGCTGCCGCGATGAGGTGCTTTGTTAGTGCGACTAACAATGCTTGTTAATGCCACTAACAATGCTTGTTAGTCGCACTAACAACGGATGCTGTGGCGGTGGGGTGCGGGGGTGTGGCCGGGAGCGTCCCGTCCCTTCGCATAAAGTGCCGTGCCGCAAGTTTCCCGTGGCGGCAGGCGGTGTTTTGCGGTGGCGTGCGCTATCTTTGCGAAGTCATAACGTAAAGGAGACAGGGAATGAAGTTGCGCAATCTAATGTTTTTCGTCGTCATCGTGGCGGCGACCGTATTCATCAGTTACGTCAATTCCAAGGACAGCGAGGTGCGGCTGATGACCTACAACGTCCGCAACGCCATAGGGGTTGACGGCGTGATGGACTACCAGCGCATAGCCTCGGTAATCATGCACGCCGACCCCGACGTGGTGGCGTTGCAGGAGCTCGACAGCATGACGCGCCGCAGCCGTGGCCGTGACTTGCTGGCATCGCTGGCGGGTGCTACGGGGATGCGGGCGACATTCGCCAAGGCCATCGATTATGACGGCGGCAGCTATGGCATAGGTGTGCTGAGCAAGCAGACGCCGCTGTCGGTCAGGACCGTCGCCTTGCCTGGCAGCGAGGAGGCGCGGCGGTTGCTGATTGTGGAGTTCAAGGACTATGTCTTCGCCTGCACCCACCTTTCGCTCACCGAGGCTGACCGCATGAGGTCGGTGGAGCTGATCGGGTCGGCTGCATCGGGGTGGGAGAAGCCGTTTTTCATCGCGGGCGATTGGAACATGGAGCCTGACGATGCCGCCCTGCAAGCCATGCAGCAGGATTTCGAGCTGCTGAGCAACACGGGGCTGTACACCTATCCCGCCGATCTCCCTACGGCTTGCCTCGACTACATCGGCGTGATGCGCGGCACGGCACGCAACCTTGAGGTCGTCAGTGCCGATGTCATCGACGTGCCCGACGCATCTGACCACCGCCCGGTCGTCGTGACTGTGGACTTTGCTGTCAAATGAGGCGGCGCACCGTCAGATGTTGGCCCTGATGCGGCTCAATGTATAGATGGAAATGCCGAGGAAATCTGCCACATAACGCAGCTTGACGCGGTTGGCGAGACCGGGGAATTTCTTTAAGAACTGCTCGTAACGTTCCGCCGGCGTCAGTTGCAGACGGCCGGCGAATGCGTGGCTGAGCACTTTGTTGACGTTCTGGTGCAGCACTCGCCCCCAGTTGGCGATGTCGATGTGGCGGAGGTAGAGGTCGTCGAGTTCTGATGCCTTGATGGCGAAAAGCGTGCATGGCTCCAGCGTCTCCACACTCTCCACCGATCTGGAGTTGTAGTAGAGCGAGTCCATGCCGAATGTCACGTCTACCTCCATGCTAAACCACGTCGTCGTCTCCACCCCGTCGTGGTGGAAAACCGAGCGTGTTATCCCCCTCTCGATGAAGTACACCTCGTGCGACACGTCTCCCGACCGTACCAGTGTCACGCCCCTCGGCACCTCGACGCACCGCATCCGCGATGTCAAGGCGGCGAGAGCTTTGTCCGAGACGGGGTAGGTCTGGCGGATGCTCCTGACGATGTTGTCCATCATTCCCTCAGCCATTTCTCTTGGTAGGCACAAAGATAGCGATTTGTCGGCGGATGGCGGCGCGTGTCTTGCGGTGCTTCCGTCTTTGTCCCCCGCCGCCATTGCGGGCATTCGGCGAAAAAATCCTAACTTTGGGGCATTATTAATAAAATTAGATACGATGACAAACGAAAGACCGTTGATACTCGTCTCCAACGACGACGGGTATCGTGCCCAAGGACTCAACGAATTGATAGGTTTCCTCCGCACCATAGCCGACATCGTGGTGCTTGCTCCCGCCATGCCACGCTCGGGCAGTGGCTGTTCCATCACTTCCTCGCTGCCAATCAAGCTGGTCAAGGACTTGCAAGAACCCGGGGTGACGCGCTGGATATGCTCCGGCACGCCGGCTGACTGCATCAAACTGGCCCTTCAGGTGCTGTTCCCAGACCGCAAACCTGACATGATCGTGGGCGGCATCAACCATGGTGACAACTCGTCGGTCAATGCCCACTACTCCGGCACCGTCGGCGTGGCCATCGAGGGTGCGCTCAAGGGCATCCCATCCATCGCCTTCTCGCTCTGCGACCACAGCCCCAGTGCCGACTTCATGCCACTCAAGCCATATATCATCGCCATCACGCGCCGTGTGCTTGAGATGGGATTGCCGGCAGGGACGTGCCTCAATGTCAATTTCCCCAATACCACCGAGTTCAAAGGCATCAAGGTCTGCCGCCAGACACGCGGCGACTGGCAGGACGAGTTTGAGGCTTTGGAGAGGAAGAACGGCGAGAAGCACTTCTGGATGACTGGCGAATACCGCAACGACGAGCCCGACAGCACCGACACTGACCACTGGGCGTTGGACAATGGCTACATTGCCATCACGCCGACGACCATAGACCTGACCGCCTACTCCCTGATGGAGATGATGCAGGGGTGGAACTTCGGCATCGAGACCGACTGAGCCGATGTACTACTATCTCATCGCCGGCGAAGCGTCGGGCGACCTCCATGCCGCCAGCCTCATGCGCCAGCTCAAGGAGGTTGACCCCGATGCCCGTTTCCGTTTCATCGGGGGCGACATGATGGCGCACGAGGGGGGCGAGATGGTCAGGCACTACCGCACGCTGGCCTACATGGGATTCATCCCCGTGCTGCTCCATCTGCGCACCATCATGGCGGGCATGAGGCAATGCAAGGCGGACATCGAGGCGGAAAGGCCCGATGCCGTCGTCCTTGTCGATTACCCGGGCTTCAACCTCTCGGTGGCACGGCACGTGGCGAGCCGCACGGCGATACCCGTCGCCTACTACATCCCCCCGAAAATCTGGGCGTGGAAGGAGCACCGCATCCGCTCCATCCGCCGCTATGTCACGAGGGTGTTCTCCATATTGCCGTTTGAGGTCGAGTGGTATGCCGCACGCGGCTACCGCCTGGACTATGTGGGCAACCCCACGAGGGAGGAGGTCGAGGCGTTCCGGGCAGGATATGCGGAGACCGAGGCGGAGTTCAAGCGGCGCAACGGTCTGGACGCGCACAAGCCGATGATAGCCATCCTCGCCGGCAGCCGCCGACAGGAGATAGGCGACAACCTGTCCCGTATGCTCGCGGCCGCATCGCAGTTCCCCGACTACCAGGCCGTGGTGGCAGGTGCGCCGGGTCTTGCCCCAGCCATCTACGAGGACAAACTGCGCGGCACAGGGGCGCGGATAGTCTTCGGCGAGACCTACCAGCTCCTTGCGCACGCCCGTTTCGCGCTCGTCACTTCGGGTACGGCGACGTTGGAGACGGCGGTGTTCGGCGTTCCGCAGGTTGTTTGCTACTACCTCAAGGCGGGCTGGCTGATGCGTCTGCTGAAGCGGTTGTTCATCAAGGTCAGGCACGTCTCGCTCGTCAACCTGATTGCCGGCCGCGAGGTCGTGCCTGAGCTCATCGCCGACCGTGCCAATCCTGCACGGATAGCTGACGAACTGCGCCGCCTCATCGTGGACGACGGCCACCGCCGCCGTATGCTCGACGGTTATGGCGAAGTGATGCGCCGCCTCGGGACTGACAGTGCCGCCGCGACCGCAGCACGTGGCATCGCCGGCATGGCATCGCGCAAGGGCGAGGGATAGACTTTTGGCATAACGCCATTGGACCACAGCACAAGCCCCGCCGCACCCTCTTCATGAGGTGGTGCGGCGGGGCATCTTTTTGCCTCTGGTGCAGTGGATGGCGGCATCGGGTGTCATGTGGAAGTCATCTTGCCCTCACGGCTTGGGCAGCGGGACAAACCACGACACGGCGGCGCGTGCAGCCTTCATCCACCGCATGACGTGGCTGCCGAGGGTGGGGCGTGCGGCGTTGGCGGTGCGTGCCAGTGCCTGCTCCAACTGGTCTTGCGTCCACGTCGGTTGCACTTCCATGACGCGGCGTGCGAGCCTTTCGGCCGCATCGTCAAGCCCGTGGGCACGGCTGAATGCCACTTCGGCCAAGGCAAACCGCGTGAATGCGTCGCGGATGAGCTCCCTTGCCTCGTCCTGCTCCGCCGGCAAGTGGTCGATGAGCCGCTTGCGCACGTCAAGGGCCATGTTCAGTTTCTTCTCGCGGTCGGTGAGGTTTTGCAGGCTCCACTCTGCGCTGCTGCGTTGACGGTAGACCGCCATCGGGCGTTTGAAATAGCGTATGTAGCCGTGGCAGGCGTTGAGGATGTGCATTGCATAGTCGCACAGCTTGATTTCCCCTATCCATTCCGGCAGTTCGGGCACGTTGGCGCGGCGGTAGAGGACGGAACAATTGGTGATGGTGTTGCTGCGCGCCAGGTCCGAGAGTTGCATGATTTGCTTTTGACCGCCGTTTGAGAGGCTCTTTGTCCCCTTGTCTTCAAAGTAATTTATTACCCTGTGGAATGCCACAGCACACTCCCTGTGCGCGTCCATGTAGTCCACCATCATCTGCAACTTGCGGTGGTCGCACCAGTAGTCATCGCCGTCGCACAGCGCGACATACTCCCCACGGCACTTGGCATACGCCCTCATGAAGTTGGCTTGCAATCCCACGTTCCTCTCATTGCGCACCGGCTCGACGATGTGCGGATGCTGCCGTTGCCACTCCTGGCATATCTCCCATGTGCCGTCGGTGCTGCAATCGTCAGATATGATGTGCTGGACTGTGAAATTGGTCTTTTGGCGCACGACACCCCTGATCGTGTCGGCGATGTAGGGCGCGCTGTTGTAGGCAAGCGTTATCACACTGACTTTGGTCATACGTCCCGTTTCTTTTTTATGATGTAATCGACAGATTCCCTGAACATCACCGACCCCGACAAGCGCATGATGACGACGTAGGCCGCGACGGCGACGACGACTTTGACGGCCAAGGCGACGTAGACACTTGTTATCCCGTGCGCCACCCACGCCGCTCCGTAGACCGACACCGCAGCCGCCGCCAGGTAGGGCAGCGTGTCAGCGATGAATGCCCCAGCCCCCAGCCCTATGTGACGGTGGGCAAACCACCACCACACCGCCAGCCATGCCGTGTTGATGGTGACATAGGCCGCCAGCATCGCCTCCAACCCGTAGCGGAAACTGAAGACGACGCAGCAGAGCTGGGCTATGCCGAGCGCGATGGTGTTCCACATATAGATATTGGGGCGGCCTATGCTGTTCATCAGTCCCGAGAAGAGCGTGGCAAGGGGCATGAATGCGCCGCCGACACACAGTATGTGCATCACGGGGGCGGCAGGCAGCCACTTGTCGGTCACGGCGATGACGATGAGTTCCTCGGACACCACGCCTAGGCCAAGCATCAGCGGGAACGAGAGGAACGCGGTGAAGCGCGTCATCTTCCTGAACACCTTGACCAGCCTCGCCTTGTCGTCGCGGGCTTGCCGCATGACGGGCTGGGCGGTGCTGTTCAACATCCCTTGCAGGGTGAGTGTCCCCATGACCGTCCACTTATTGCCCTGGGTGTAATATCCCACCTTGTCGATGGCATAAAAGCGGCCGAGCAGGAAGGAAAAGATGTTGTTGTTGACCTGGTTGAACAACGCCGTCGCCAGCTGCCGCGTGCTGAACGACAACATCGGACGCAACGGCCGCAGGTCTATGCGCCACGACGGCCGCCAAGGGCACAACAGCCACATCCCTGCGGTGCTGAGCGCGATGTAAAGGATGGTCTGCGCGGCAATCCCCCAGTAGCCGCACCCGAGCCACGCCATCACCACTCCCGCCGTGCCGGCCACGACGATGGCCACCAGTTGTATGATGCTGCGCTGCCTCACCCGCAGGTTGCGGAGGTAGTAGGCCGCAGCCGAAGTGCCGAGGCATGAGAATATTATGCTGGTGAACAACACGCGGGACAGTGCCACCAACTCGTCGTGGCCGAAGAATGCCGCTATCCACGGCGCGGCGGCAAACAGCACGCCAAACAGCACCATGCCCATGATGAGGCTGAACCAAAACACCGCGTTGTAGTCATCATCCGTCACCTCTCGCTTGTTGACGATGGCGGTGATGAAGCCCGCCTCGATGAATATCCCCGCCACCGCCGAGAACACCGTCAGGACACCCACCATGCCATAGTCGGAGGGCGACAGCAGGCGTGAGAGGAAGATGCCGAAGACGAGGCTTGCCACCTGCATCCCCCCGTTGCCTATCACCCCCCAGATGAGGCCTTGCGCCGTCTTGCTTTTCAACGTCTCGCCCATTCCGTCAGTAGTTTGCGTCGGGCAAATGTAGTGAGAAAGGCGGCGGCATACAATGTTTTCCCCATTAGCATACAATGTTTCCGGTCGTAGCATACAATGATTTTGGCCAAATCATACGATGTTTTTGGCGGTATCATGCAATGCTTTTGCCCGCATGGCCGGATGTCCCTGTGTGCGGCGTGCGGTGCTTTTTTCTTAACTTTGCGGTGCTGCGCGCGGGATGTCCTGCGCCGGGCATGACTAAATCTGACGCAGATGGGCAATGCAAGGTTTGACTTGACGGCGGGGCCGATAGGTGTGTTTGATTCGGGCTATGGCGGGCTGACGATACTTGAGAAGATTCGCGGCCGCCTCCCGTCCTACGACTACGTTTATCTGGGCGACAATGCGCGGACACCCTACGGGACACGCTCTTTCGACATAGTTTATGAGTTCACGCTCCAAGCGGTAGTGCGGCTTTTCGAGCTTGGTTGCCCGCTTGTCATCCTGGCTTGCAACACGGCATCTGCAAAGGCGTTGCGCTCGATACAGCAACAAGACCTGCCCGTCATCGCCCCATCGCGCCGCGTCCTCGGTGTCATCCGCCCGACGGCGGAGTGCGTCGGGAGCATGACCGTCTCGCGTCATGTGGGCTTGCTTGCCACGCCAGGGACGGTGAGGTCGCAGTCCTACCCGATGGAGTTGCACAAATTGTTCCCGGACATAGCAGTCACATCGGTGGCGTGTCCCATGTGGGTGCCGCTGATCGAGAACCGTGAGGCGGCGGGGCCGGGTGCTGACTACTTCGTCAACAAATATGTCGGGCAACTGCTCGGCGCGGATCCGGCGATAGACACGGTGATCCTGGGCTGCACGCACTACCCGTTGCTCATGGACAAACTCAGTAAAGCCGTGCCGCAAGGCGTGCGGCTGCTGGCACAGGGCGGCCATGTGGCCGAGAGCCTTGCCGATTACCTGCGCCGGCATCCGGAGATTGAGGAGAAATGCTGCAAGGGTGGCTCCTGCACCTACCTGACAACCGAGTCTGCGGAATGCTTCGAGGAGAACGCTTCGGTGTTCCTCAACGAACCGGTCACTGCCCGTACCATACAGTTATGAGCATGGACATCAACCAGGAGAAGCAGACGGCGTGGCGCATCGTCGAGACTACTGACGCCAATCTCTTCCTCACGGGCAAGGCCGGGACGGGCAAAACCACCTTTCTCCGCGAACTCAAGGAACGAAGTCCCAAGAGGATGGTCGTCCTTGCACCTACCGGCATAGCCGCGATCAACGCCGGGGGCGTGACGATACACTCGTTCTTCCAGCTGCCGTTTGCCCCGTTCCTGCCCGAGACATCGTTCAAGTCGGGCGGCGCGGCCTATGACTTCCGCTACAACAAGCAGCGGCTGGAGGTGATACGCACGGTGGACTTGCTCGTAATCGACGAGATAAGCATGGTGCGTGCCGACCTGCTCGACGCGATTGACTATGTGATGCGCAAGTTCCGCGACCGCTCCCGTCCGTTTGGCGGCGTGCAGCTGGTGATGATAGGCGACCTCGGCCAGCTGCCTCCCGTTGTCAAGGATGACGACTGGGCATTGTTGCGGGGCAGTTATGAGACACCCTACTTCTTTTCGAGCAATGCGCTGCGTGCGACAGACTTCTTCATCATCGAGCTCACCAAGGTCTACCGCCAGAGCGACGCACGTTTCCTCGACCTGCTCAACAGGGTGCGAGACAACAGGCTTGATGCCGCAGCCCTGGCATTGCTCAACAGCCGCTATGTCCCAGGATTTGTCCCGCCCGAAGGCCAGCACTACATCCGCCTGACGACGCACAACGCCGCCGCGAGGCAGGTCAACGAAGGCGAATTGGCCAAGCTCCCCGGCGACGAACATACGTTCACGGCAGCCGTGACGGGCAACTTCCCCGCCTATTCCTACCCGACCGAGGAGCAGCTTGTCCTGAAGGTCGGGGCGCAAGTGATGTTTGTCAAAAACGGAATGGTCGAGGGCATCCGCTACTGCAACGGCATGATAGGCCGCGTCGAGGACATTGACGGCGACACCGTCACCGTGTCAATCGCCGAGACGGATGAGGTGGTGGAGCTCGGGCGTGAGGAGTGGACCAATGCCAAGTACGTCATCGACCGCGCCACCAAGGCGATTGTCGAGGAGGTAGAGGGGACGTTCACACAACTGCCGTTGAAACTCGCCTGGGCGATCACCATACACAAGAGCCAGGGACTCACATTCGAGCACGCCGTCATCGACGCGGCCGCGTCGTTTTCGCACGGACAAGCCTACGTCGCCCTCAGCCGTTGCAAGACGCTGGAAGGCATGGTGCTGAGCACACCGTTGAATGCCAGTGCCGTAATCACTGATACCAAAGTGGATAGATTCATGGACGCAGCACGCCGCAACACGCCGAGCGAGGGGCGGTTGCGTGAGATGAAATGCCGCTTTTTCGTCCGCCTCCTTGACGACCTCTTCGATTGCACCGGCATCCGCCGTGCGGTGGCGCGGCTGTCGAGGGTGGTAGATGAGCATCTGGCCAAGCTCTATCCCAACCTCGCGGAACGCTTGCGGGCGATGGCTGCCACGGTTGCCGACGAGCTGGTGTCGGTGGCAGCGCGCTTCCACAACCAGTATGCCGCCATGGCACTCGCCGCCCATGACCCCGAGACTGACGAGGCAATCGCCGCAAGGGTAGGGAGCGCGGCCGCCTACTTCGCCGACCGCCTCGCCCCCATGTGCGGCGATGCCGAGGCGATGGAGGCGGACACCGACAACAAGGACGTGCGCAAGCTCTTTGACGAAGCGTTGACAGAGTTGCGTCGCCTGATGCTCGTCAAGTCATCGCTGCTCGCCCAGGTCAGGGAGGGCGGTTTCACGATGAACGGCTACCTGCGTGCCAAGTCAGTGGCCACGTTGACGGTGGCGGAAACAAAGCTCAAAAAGAAGAAGACCCCCAAACCCGCCACCACCCAGCCCCAGTCGTCGGACGTGGCGCATCCCGACCTCTATGCCCGTCTCATCGCATGGCGCAACGCAGAGGCGGCACGTGAGGGCAAGCCAGTCTACACCGTGCTGCAACAGCGTGCCATCATAGGCATCGCAAATACACTCCCCCGCACCAAAGCCGAGCTGCTCGCCGTCCCCTGCTTCGGACCCAAGACCTACGACCGCCACGGGCAGGCAATCCTGCAAATGGTGGACGAATACCTCGCATCAGACGCTCCCGCCGGCGGCCGCCTGTGGTGACGCGCGGGCATCCCGGCAAAATCATGCCTTGTTTTTGCCATAAACATCAGTTGTTACTGGCACTAACAAAGGATGTTTTTGGCGGAAACATACGATGTTTTTTCATTTTGCCCCTGATGATGGCGGGTGGAGTGTTGATTATCCCTTGTCATTACGTTAAATGTGGATTTTATGACTAACTTTAACGCACGTCGCCGCACCCGATGCCGGGGTGGCGGCGGCAAGTCATTTCATCACTAACTTTAAACGTTTTGTATTATGGAAAACAGATTATGGAAGGAGAACATCTCCAATCTCAAGAAATCCATCTGGGCGTACACCATCTGCGGTCTGTTGTCATCGCTGTTCGGTTTCATCGAGGCGGCCGTCAATCCTGTTGGTCTGTCCGATTTATTTGCCCTTGCCAACGGTGACGTTTCTGCTTTTGCTCCTTCGGTCTGGAGCACGCTCTCGACGGTCTGCTCGGTGCTGGTCATCGTGGGCTATGTGTTTTTCTTTTTGTCCGTAAGCAAATTTGCCAAGATGCAGGGTGACGCGGCCGACACTGCCGCTGCGGGCAAGCTGCGCACGGCCTACATCCTGTTGCTGATCAGTGTCATCGTGGTGTTCATCCCGCTGCTCGGGTGGTTGGCCGCGTTGGTGCTGTTGATAGTTGCCTATGTATTCATGTTACAGTCCTACGGCGCGTTGTCGAGATCTGCCGTCCTTCAGCCGCAGGCCAGGGACGGGGCGGCGTTGCTCCGCCGGTGCACGATATGGACTATCGTAGCTGTGTTGGTTGCCATCATACCGCTCATCGGTGCACTTGCAGCGTTTATAATCAATTTAATCGTATTCTTCAAGGTCTTGAAGGGATGGACGATGATTGCAGACGGTGCGCCCGTGCTGCCGGATGAGGGGATGGAGACCGCCGGATGAGGCCGTGCGGCTTCGGCTGCCGAGCCTGCTTGCCGCCACGCCAGCCACAATCGGGGATGCCGCCGCAGGGTGGTGTCCCCTTTTTGCCGTGTCGTTGATAATTGCTACTTTAGCACCCACATCAAACAATCATAGCAAATGGAAAGAAAAAGGAAAGCAACTGTTGGCCGGCGGCAGCCTTCCAAGCGTCTTGACGGCAAGTCGTTGCTCGCGCGCCTGATGATGCTGACGGCAGGGACGTGGGCTGTGACGGCGGCTGGGATTGTGGTGTTGCTGTATTGCACTGCCATCCCGATGTACATACAACTGTCGGCCATAAATCCCTACCCGACACCGGCGTTGTTCATGATGGCGATGTCGGCTGTGATGATAGTCTTCTGGCTTTGGGGTGTGGCCATGTCGGGACGGATGCGCTTGCGGGCTATGTCGGTGTGCGGCATGGCGGTGTTTGTCATCTCGACATTCCTGTCGTCGGGTCTGGACTGGGAGCTGCTGAATGAGATTGGTGTCTCGACCGAGGTCGCCCTGCGCTACGGCATCTCACGGACTTACATCTATGCACTCCTTGATATCGTGGGGCTTGGGCTGTTTGTCCTGCCGACGGAGATGGGGGGCGGGCTGAAAGTCCTCTTCGCCATTTTCCCGTTGACACGCTTCTTCGACAACGTGTCAGTGGATGTCACGGCCGGGGGAATGTATGAGATGGACAAGACCCTCACGTTCATCGTCGTGGGATGTGCGGTCAAGGTCGTCTATGCCTTGTTGCTAATCTTCCTCGCATGGCGGTGGCAGCGGGGCAAATGAACGGTGGAACCTGAAATGACGAGCGTCGCCATGCCCGTGACGGGGTGTGGCGACGCTCGTCTTGTCTGGTGCTGCCTGTGCGGTGTGCGTTGTCAGAGTTTGCCGAGTGCGGTGATGAGCGAGTCGCGCACGATGGCGAATGCGGCACGGTTTGCCTCCGAGATGGGTTTCTTGGGTTGTGATTTGATCAGCAAGGGGTTTATCGGCTTGCCGTTCTCGTAGACGCGGAAGTCGAGGTGCGGTCCTGTCGAGAGCCCGGTCGAACCCACATAGCCTATCACCTCCTTTTGTTTCACTTTCGACCCGACCTTTATGCCCTTGGCAAAGCGTGAGAGGTGCATATAGGTGGTGGTGTAGACGCTGTTGTGCCGCACCTTGAGGTAGTTGCCTGCCCCGCCGGCCTGGTAGGACTTGGCGATGACCGTCCCGTCACCGATTGAGTAGACGGGAGTGCCGACCGGTGCGGCATAGTCCACGCCGTGATGTGCGCGGTAGCGTTTGAGCACCGGGTGGTAACGGCTGTTGGAAAACCGCGAAGAGATGCGGTAGAAATCCAACGGGGCTTTGAGAAACGCCCCCTCAAGGCTGTTGCCCCGCTCGTTGTAGTAGAGCTCCTCGCCATCCTGGGTGAACGGTATCGCATAGTAGGTGCTGTCGCCGTGCGTGAACGATGCGGCGACGACACGGAAACTGTCAAGCCCGTGGCCATCGACATACTCCTGCTCGTAGATTACCTTGAAACCGTCCTCCTTTTGCAGTCCGAAGAAATCGATGGTCCAACCGAAGATATTGGACAGCGTGACCGCAAGCAACGGCGACGATCCGGCTTCCTGCATCGCTACCCAAAGCGAGGTCTCGACGCTGCCCTTTGCCGTCTTGCGCTGCCACTCGACGGGGTTTTCCCCACGGCGCACCGAGTACTGCCCGGCAAGGTCGAACACCACGTAGCTCCTCGGGCTTTCCTCGTAGACGAAGTACTTCACCTCGGGCACACTGTCACGGGAGTAAAACACGGCGTAGGCCTGACCACTCCTGATTTTCCTCACGTCGAAAGTCCCCACAGCCCTCTCCGTCAGCCGGTGGACATCGCCCGGTGCCAGCCCGTGCGAGCGGAGCAGCGTCGAGAGTGTCTGGTTGTCCTCGACGATGCCATAGCGTATGTCGTAGTCGTCAACCGGTATCCCGTACTCGTAGGTCAGTTGTTCCACCTCGGTCGAGTCGGTCAACTCGACTTCGTCATTCGGAGCCAGCGCACCTTGCTCCGTGATTGCCAGCGTCGCGGCTATGCCCAATGCCAATGCGATTGCCACGCCGCCTATGATGTTTCGCCTTGTGTTCTTGTCCATTTGCGGTGATTGTTGCTTTGTCGTCTTATTTGCAGGTCTCTTGTGTATGTCCCTTGTTCGCACAAGGTTTGTCCCCACAAATATAGCCATTAGCCGTGAAAGCGTGTCCCCGCCTTGCCGTGTTTTGGGCGTTTGAGCTGCTTGCCGGCGGAGCGGTGCGCTGTTGCGGCGACACGGGGCAAATAATGGGCAGGGCGGTGAGAAAAGTTTATTTTTAGGTTAAGTTTATGTATTTGCAGGTTAAAAATATATAGATTTAGGGTACAAATATGTATTTTTAGCCTAAAAATAGAGTTTTTGGGCGATAGTGCAGATCTTATGTCCTGCGGTGCGGCGATGGTGGCAGGGCGGGGGAGGGAGGATGTGCTTGGAGTTGCGTCTTTGATTTATTATCTTAGCGGCAAAGGTAATGACTGTAAAAACTGTTGGCTATGAGCAAATTGAAACATGGTGCGGCGATGGCGGCATTTGCCATTGCCGCTTTGTGCTCGTGTGGGGGAAATGCGGGCAGTGATGGTGCGGCGCAGGCAGACGTTGACTCGCTTGCCACGCGTGCTGATATGACCCTTGTGCTCGACAGCATCAAGGTGCATTGGTTGAAGGACAACGAGGGGGACAAGCTGATGCCGCCGGCTCTGTTTGATGCCCCCGACAGTCTCATGTCGCGTCTCGGTTTGCTGGAGGGCGTGCCGTCGTCGGTCAGCGCGTTCTTGGTCGAATGCGGCGGGCGGCGCATACTGTTTGACACGGGCAATGGTGCGGCGGACAGCCGTCTGATGGCGGAACTCGATTCGCTGGGGCTTGATGGTGGGGACATCGATTACGTGATGCTCACGCACTTGCACGGCGACCACATCGGCGGGATGTTGCTGGACGGCGACGTGGTGTTTGACTGTGCGGAGGTCTATGTCGCACGGCAGGAATATGACGGTTGGCGGCAAATGCCAGATGGCAAGGGTGCCCGGGCCATGGAGGTTTTGGGCAGGTATGGGGAACGTCTGCACCTTTTTGAATATGGGGACAGTCTTCCGTGCGGAGTGGTGGCACTTGAGGCATCAGGTCATACGCCCGGACACACGGCATACCGCATCGGGCAGTTGCTCGTGGCGGGTGATTTGATACACGGGGTGGCACTCCAGCTGAGTTGCCCTGATTATTGCGCCTCGTATGATATGGACAAGGTGCGTGCAGTCCGTACACGACGCGCGATGATGGACTATGCTTGCGACGAAGGGTTGACTGTCGTCGGGATGCACTTCCCGCCAACCCTCTACGTTGATTGCTTGATGGACGAGTGAACGTGCCTTGTTTTGCAAAAGATGGGAGGAGACCGCATCGGTCTCCTCCCTTATTCCTTTTATTGCCTCCGCCAGTGACGGTAGCCATGTCAGGCATCGTGGCCGGTCAGTCCTTGGCAAACTTGACTATGGCCAGACCATCAGTCCGGTTTATGCGGGCGATGTAGCAGCCCGGGGCGAGTGCCGAGCAATCGACCATGCCCCCGTCTGCGCGGCCGGTCACGATGAGCCGCCCGTCGAGGTCGTAGATTGCCACGACAGCACCAGCTGCTGGCGTGCCGACGTGCAATGCATCCGCTCTGTCATCAAACCATGCGTCTGCCTCCGTCGTGCCTGCCTCGTCGATGCCGCTGCCGTCGGTGACGGTGAACTCTATGCTGACGACATCAGATGCGCCCGAGGCATAGACGGCTTGCACCCCTGCCGTGTGTACGCCTGATGTGAGGCCGGTGAATTCGTATGCCTGCTCTGTGATGCCCGCCGCCTGCTGCGTGCCGTCAAGGAAGATGTTGTAGCCGACCCTGCCCGTCTCTTGCTGCGGCATCCGGGGCGCGAGGCTGCCTGGTGCTTCCCCGCCGTCGGTGACTGCTATGTCATCGATCATGAGGGCGGATGTCATGTCGTCGGAGACGCAGGCAATGGCGATGTAGACCTCTTGTCCCGCGAAGTCCCCAAGGTCGTAGGTGAGCTTTTCCCACGACGCTCGCAGTCCTTGCTCGCCGTATGGTGCCAGTTCGTAAGCACCATCAGAGATTATCGTGAAATCTTCCGGCTCAGTGCCACTGACGGAAACGCCGACTTTGAAGCGTGCTATGTCATAGCCCACGGTGAAGTTTTGCGCGTAGAAGCTGAGCTGCGAGTTTTGCGTCATACGCAACAGCGGCAATATCAGCCAGCCGTCGTTGGCAGTCGCCGTGCGGGTGCAGAAACAAGCGAGGTAACGGTCGCCACTGTACGGCTGGAACGGGCCGGCATTCGCCTCAGGCGTCGTCATTGAGGGATTCATCACGATGAATGACCCGACGTAGCCCATGTTGTCATAGTGTATGTCGTTGAAGAAGTAGGTGGGCTGACCGTCACCGTCACGGAGGGTATAGCCGCCGATGTCGCTTATGGCGAAGTCTTCATGCCCCTCCATGTCGTCGAAGAACGTTGTCGGGGCATTGTTCCAGGTGAGTGTCGCGCTGCTGCCTGCCACCTCGACGTCGAGACCGTAGGGGGCAATGATGCTTTCCGACAAGACCACATCGATGGACAGTCCCTCGTCGTCGATGGCAACGTCGGACAAAGACACTTTGTCAAAGTGCTCTTTCTCCACCGTGATGCTATATGTCCCGCGCCACACCGCAGGGAACGTGAGTGATGCACCGTCTGCCGTCGCCGTATATGCCCGCCCGGCACCGTCGGCACTCTCCATGGTGACGACAGCTCCTTGTGGCGATTCTCCTGTGTCGGTTGACAGGTTGACGGTGAAGGCGACTTCCATCCCCTTGGGCAAGGCCTCCGAGAACGTTACCGCCGAAGTGTTGCCGGCAGGGTAGGTGGCCGTGACGGCGTAGCGGTATGTTTCCCCGTCCTCCAAGCTGTGCCAGTCGTCCGAGACCTGGCATTGTGTCAAGCCTGATGCGACCTCGACCCATTGGCTCTCGTCCGTGCCGTCCACGAGACGGTGCACTGTGTAGCTGGCAGGCGACGGGACACGCGGTTGGGTCATGCTTGCCGGCTGGTCAGGTGCGATGATTTCCCCGTGGGATATGCCCTCGGCGCGGATCATGTAGTTTACCATCTGCCCTTGCGTCCCGTCTGTCGCTGTCTCCTCGGTGGCTATGAATGTGCCGGTGCGGTAGTCGCCGCTGTAGAACTGAGTGCCGGCGACGAATGGATAGTCCCCTGTCGGCTCGGACACGCCGAGTGACAAGAATCCAGATTCACGCCCAAGGGCGACATAAAAGCCCGTAGGAGCCTCGACCGGGGCAGGAAATTCGTAGGAATTCCAGCAGTTGACACCCGTTGCAACCCCCGTCGCCTCAAAAAGCATCTCGGTTGTCGGCCGTCCGTCCGCATCCAATGCGAAGACAAATAGGTTGACAGCCTCTTGCAGTCCGCCCCAATCGCTGAGATACCACGACACTCCAGTGAGCGTCGCACCGACATGATGGGCGGAACCAAAGACGCCATAGCTCGTTCCTCCTCCAAATCCTGTCTGGCTGTCAGGTGTCCCAGAGTCATAGCGGAATTGTGTCACCGCTTCGGGCGCATCCCATGAGACGGACATCTCGCCGTCTGTCACCTCAGTCCTGACCTCGCGCACAGGGAATGGCGTTGCAACGAGGGCAATGTCCTTGACCACAGCATCAGACACTGCGACCTCGCCGGCGTAAGTTTCGTAGCCTCCAGCCGATACCAATATTTGATAGTCACCTTCATATACGTCGGGGAAAGTGAAATCACCGTTGCTGTCGGCCACGGCACTGTAATTTTCGTAGCCTCTCAACGCGACTATTGCGCCCGGGATGCCGTTTCCGTCCGTGTCGCTCCCGGTGATACGACCCGTTACGGGGTAGCCCACGACGAGGGGCAAGGTGGCATTCAGTCGCGTGGTCTGACCAGCGGTGATGTTCGCTTCGATGGTGGTGGTCAGATGGCCGAACTTACTTATCTCTATCTGATGAACTCCCGACGTGAGATGTGGGAACTCAAAGCGTCCTTCGTCGTCAGTCTTTGTCGTGAGGTTGCCACCCAAGAGACGGACATCGGCATCTGCCACGCTCGAACTACCGTCGGTGACGGTGCAAACGAGCGACCCGGTGGCTGTGAGATCGGTCAAAAGTGTCACATCCGGCACATGATAGTAAGGGGTCATTGCTACATACGGATCCATAGGGTCAACCTGCGTAAAAAGATAGCCAGTTGAAAACGTGCGGTAGCCCGTTGTTTCTGTGCCATAGAATAAATCTTCTGACGAATAAGCCGCCGACCGAGGCCTGTACGTGTAGATGACAAGCGTGCGGCCTCCGTACTCAAAGGGAGTATCAAGCGAAACAACGACTTCACCACCGTCAGTGCTGTTGAAATCTACCGTCCCGTCAAACACGAGCGTCAGACTGTCTGGGTTGACACGTTGGTAGTCGGCGTAATCAGTCTTGTCCGTTTCGCCCATCCAGACCTTTATCGCTTCACCGGCATGGGATGCAGTCATCCTCGTCTTGTAGACTAATCCAGTGATAGTCCCCCGTCTGTACCTATTTCATTGGGCAGATACAATGTCTGGGCCAGGCTTTCCGCCTGACTGAAGTTGACCGGAGCGTCGATGAGTGCCGCCCCGTCGCCGATTGCTACGGGGGTTATCCACTCGGGTTGCACTGTCAGTTGCAGGTGGTTGCTCTCGTTGTTGGCGGGACGTTTGTCGCCAGTTGCATCAATACGGAAGTAAAGCTCGGCTGCACCAGTACTTCCTGGTGTGTAGTCGAATGCAATTTCCTGCGTCTCACCTGGCGCAATGTCTTTGCCTTGCTTGGTGGCTACTTGTATCCCTGTCCCGTCCAGCAAAGCAACGCTATATTCTTGTACCGTCTTCAAACCTGCGTTCCTCACGCGTGCGGTGTATGCCGATGTGACACCCACTGTCGGGATAGCATTCCCAGCCAGTGAGACGGCTGCAAGGTCAATGTCAGGAGGAGTGCCCACCGACACATTGTCAATGTCAACGTAGAAATCCGCTCCCGTCGCCGCTTGCTGGAACTCGATTTCCACCATGCAAATCCCGTCAGCATAGTCATCAAGCGGAATTTCGACCGATGCGAAGTCCGCCGACGGGGTGTGTTGCCCCGCAGGCATGGCGTGCACCTCGTCCCATGTCGCGCCGCCGTCACAGGAAATGTTGACACTCATCGACACTTTGTCCGCCGATGTCGGCGTGCCAGTCCCAGAGAAGGTCCAGTCAGTCAGTTTGTAACTGAAAGCCAGTCTCGGTGCCGCGCCCATGTCAACGTAAGCTGTCTTGACCGAGGCCGTTTGCGACGCGTTGTACACTTCGACTGTCAGGCAATTACTCCCTGAGATTCCGCGCCCTGATTTGACCGCGAATGCGTATGCGCCAGATGCCGGATTCACTGTCCAGCTGTCCGGCAGTTGCATGGATGCGTCGAAACTCTCGTCCACATAGTCAGAAATTACGGCTTCATGCACCTCTGCCGTCATGTTGATGGTAACTTGCGGCCTGTCGGGGTCGTTGGTCGCGAGGGTGAAGTCGCCCGCATACGCCCCGGTGGGGAGTGATGTCGCGTCCAGCGTCACATCGAGCGTGTCGGTGCTTCCTGGGGCGATGCTCAGGGGCAGGTTGCTTATCGAGAGTCCATCGGTAGCCGACGACACTGAGGTGATTTGCAGCGCGGAGCCACCCCTGTTGGCGACGGCATAGCCTTTGACGGTCAGGAATGGGAGATTGTTGTAAACCGCGCCGATGTCCAATGTCTCGTCGCCACGGAACACTGGATTGTCCGTCACCTCGGCGAGCTCGACCTCATCCACCGCCCATGCGTAGAATCCTGCCGCCGTGCAACTCGTCACAAATGCTACGTAAACGCTCCCGCCGCTGCACTCATCTGGCAGGATGACAGATATTTCCTTCCACTCGCTGCCACTGATTTCATCGTCACCCTGCAACGATTTGAGCACAGTGAACGCACCTGCGTCGTCGGATGTCGTGTTGGAAATCCACACTTCATACTTAGCCGTCAGGTCGGGGTACATGAATTTGGTCTGGAACGTCAGTCTTGCCTGCACGCCCGATGGAATGTCAACCGCAGGGGATACGAGTGCGGTGGTGCTGGCTTGGCTTATCATGGCGTATGCCGACCCGCTCCCGTGCATCATCACGGGGTTTGTCCCCTTGGTCCAACTCTGCTCGCCGGCAAATTGTTGCTGCGTCCAGCCCGCAGGCGGGAAAGCCTCGCCGTCGAAGTCCTCCACCAATGGCAGTCCCTGTGCCTTGGTCAAGAGCGAAAGGCAGGACATGAGGACGAGTAATGTCAGTGATTTCTTCATCTCAGGTCAAGTTTGATTGGTTTAACATCTCGATGCAATGCTAATGAAAAAACCGCCAAGGTGCCATTGCACCGCCCCTTGCCGTGTCCTGTTTTGTATAATTTGGACAAGAAAACCTGTGCCGTGCGCGTCCTACACCGTGTTTTTGTGCTTTTCGCGCAATGATTTCATGTAAAAGCCGGGGGTTACGCCCGTCATCTCTTGGAATGCGTTGTAGAAAGTAGTGCGGGATTTGAACCCCACTCTCAATGCCACCGACTCGAGCGTATAGCGTTCCGCGTCGGGACTTGCGAAGATCTGCATTGCTTCGTTCACCCTGTACCCGTTCAGGTACTGGCGGAAGTTCTTGCCGGTCGCCTTGGTGATGGCCTGGGACACGTAGGTGTGGTTGGAATGCACCGCCGCCGCCAGCTTGTTGATGCTGCATTCCGGGTCGCACACCAGACCCGGGTCGTGCATGGCCGCCTCGATGCGGTCAAAAAGCCCGTCCCCCGCGTTGGCGGCATAGTCCTTGCGCGGGGCTTTGTCGTCGTGTTTGCCGGCTGGCACGCCGCCTTTGAGGGTTGAGATCTCGACGTTCTTCTCGACCAGTACGGTGTAGGCCCTGTTGAGGTTGCGCTTTTGCCGCCAGATGTACCACAGCCCCGCCGACAGTACCGCAAGCGCGGCGAGCGAAGCATAGATGATGCGCTCGCGTGTCCGTTGCTTTGTCACCAGTTCCGCTATCTGTTTGTCCGTCTTCGCTATTTCATATATCCTCTGTGAACGGGTGATGTCGCTGAAGACCCCTGCGTTGAGTATCGAGTCGTTCAACGCAGCCTGACGCTTGTAACAGTCCAGCGCGTAGGCATAATCGCCCTCCGCCTCGGCAAGGTTGGCCCTCGTCAGCCAATTGGCCGCCACAATCTTGAGTGCCCCGTAGTGCCGTGCGAGCGAGTCGGCGCGGTGCAGATAGTTGAGTGCCGAGTCGCGCCGTCCCTCAACGGTGAAGAGTGCGCTTAGGTCCGACAAGTTTTGTATCTCATACTTCGTTTGCCTCAGCCTCCTCGCTTCCCGCAGCGACAAGGACAGGTAGTAGTGGGCCGAGTCATGCCGCCCCGCCCTCAAGTGCAGCGACGCAAGCGAGTTGTAGATGGCAGCCGAGCGGTCGCTCCCCTGACCCAGGCAGATGTCAAGTGCCTTGCGGAAGCACGCGGATGCACTGTCCAGCTTGCCGAGTTCTGACATTGCCAGCCCGAGGTTGTTGTAGTAGCCGTCCGCCATCCCCGGGTCGCGGCAAAGGGACAGGGCGCGGGCATAGTAGTCCCTGGCCATCTCGTACTCGTGGAAGTAATAATATATGTTCCCGATATTGTTGTAAAGCTTGGGAGTCACGACCGTGTCGCCGCATTCCTCCGCCATCCTGAGCCCGTCAAGCAGGCTGTTGTAGGCATTCTTGTAATCCCCCGCGTTCATGTACAGGATGCCCATGCTGTTGTACGCCGAGATGACGCGCCTGCGCTGTTCCTCATCCTCCCCTGCCGGGCGTGTGACGAGCAGGCCATAGCACGCCAGTGCCGTGTCGATCCGGTTGTCGGCAAAACACCTGTCGCCCATCGCCGCCAATTGATCGGATGTCATCTCCCTCAGTTCTGACAGCCCTTGTGCTTGCACGGTGTGCCAGAGCAAGGATGCCAGGACAATGAGCAGCGGCATAGGGTGGCGTGTCATGTCGTGTGCCTGGATTCTCGTCATGCTTCCTGTCTTTTTGCGGCCTGCGGCCGGGGATTGCCTTGCTAAGGTAGGCAAAAAGTCGGCACGGTGTTCACCTTTCCGTTTCCCCGCCTCGCGTGTCATAGCCCTTGCCACGGGCAGATGGCACTGTGGCAAGGCGCGGAAACCTCCATTTGGCAGCAGGAAAAGTCTGTTTTTAGCTTAAAACTATATATTTTTAGCTTAAGTCTATATGTTTTCAACTTAAAACTACATAGATTTAAGCTAAAAACAGACTTTTCCTGCGCGGCTGGCAGGTTTTGCGGCTTTGCCGGCAGACAGTCACCTGTCGCAATGGCCGGGTTGGCAGTGCCGCGCCGGCTCAGTCGCGCATCTTCTCGCGGTAGGCGGCGGGCGAGATGCCGCAAATGGATTTGAAGTAGCGGCCGAATGTCGATTGGTCCGGGAATCCGAGTGCGTCGGCAATCTCCTTGGCACTCATCCTCGTGGCGGTGAGGTAGTGCTTGGCCATCGTCGATGTCACGAGTTTTATCCAGTACATCGCTGGTTGCCCCGACGCTGATTTGATGGTGGCCGAGAAATGGTTGGGGCTGAGGCTTGCCTGCGCTGCATAGTAGGCGACGGTTCTCTCCGTCTTGCAGTGCTTGACAAGCGACATCATGAACTCGTTGAACAGTGTCGTGTCCGCGCTCCTCTCATCTGTCTTGCCTTGTCGTGCCTCGTCGATGATGGCAGACACCGCCTCGGCCGCGTAGGCAAACGTCATCGCTGAGAGTGCCGCCGTGTCGAATTCGCTGCGTGGTGCGGCACTGCCCGTCGTGATGTGCCGCTGTTTGTCTTCCAACACCTTGCTCATCAGGTCGAGTGTCTTGAGGTCGTCTGGGGCGAGAGTGAATGCCATGTGTTTGCGGATGGCAAGCCGGTCGCGCACGTCCACACCTCCCACGATGGAGGGCAGGTAGTCGGTGGGAATCTCGACGAACAATCCCTCGAAATCCTCGGTGCATTGCACGAATTTGACAATGGTGTAGGGGAACGACAGGATGAATGTGCCTCTCGTCATGTGGCACGTGCGCCCCATCAGCTCGGCTTGTGCCTCGCCGCTGCGGCAGAAGAAGGTGAATAGACGTTGCATCGACACCAGCCCGTGCAAAGCTTCTGCGCGGCCGATGCTTGCGATGTGGATTGACTGGGTCTCGGATGTCTTTTCGCTGTTCATGCGGTGAAATTAACGAATGTTTTGATGTTTTCAAACTAAATAAGGCGTGTGGGGGGCTGTTGCCGTTGATATTGCACAATATACCGCAGATATTGAACTTTGCGGCAATGTAACACTGTTGTAATTTTGCACGTGGAAACATACGCCGATCAGGCGACAAAAAGATACATTGATGGGAAACAGCTATAGATTGGGTCTTGACATAGGCTCGACTACAATCAAGGCCGTCGTGCTGGATGGCGGCGGGAATGTCGTTTTCACTTCATACGAGCGTCACAATGCCCGTGTCCGCGAGGCTTTGTCATCGCTCCTCGGACGTGTCGCCAAGGTGGCCGGCGAGGCGGTAGTCCACTTGACAGGCTCGGTGGCCATGGGTGTCGCCGAGCGTTGCGGGCTGCCTTTCGTGCAGGAGGTGGTGGCTGCCACCAATTATGTCCGCGCCAACCATGCGGAAGTCTCGACGATGATAGACATTGGCGGCGAAGACGCCAAGGTGGTGTTCATTGACAAAGGCGAAGTGTCAGACCTCCGCATGAACGGCAATTGTGCCGGCGGGACGGGGGCTTTCATCGACCAGATGGCCATACTGCTTGGCGTGACCACGGCCGAGCTTGACACGCTGGCGGCAAAGGCCGCAAGGACGTGGCCGGTGGCATCGCGTTGCGGGGTGTTTGGCAAGACGGACATACAAAACCTCATCTCCAAGAATGTGCCAAAGGAAGAGATTGCCGCGTCAATCTTTCACGCCGTCGCGGTGCAGGTTGTCGTGACGCTGGCGCACGGTTGCGAAATCAAAGCCCCGGTGATGCTTTGCGGTGGCCCGCTGTCTTTCCTGTCAGGTCTGCGCAAGGCATTCGCTGACTATCTGAAGATCCCTGCCGATGGGATGTTTGCCCCGGCCGACAGCCACCTTGTCCCTGCTTGGGGGGCGGCGTTGGCCGACGACGGGGCTGCGTCGGTGCAGATAATCGCATTGCAGGCCAGGGTCGATGCGTCGCTTGACGGGGTGCAAATCGCCAAGGGCTGCCTTGACCCCATCTTTGCCGGCGAGGCGGACTATGCGGAGTGGCGGTCGAGGATTGCCGCCCACAGGCTCAAGACCAAGCCCCTTGCCAAGGGGAAAGAGCGTGTGACGATAGGCATAGACTCTGGCTCTACGACCACCAAGGTGGTGGTGTTGAACGACAATGACGAGATGCTGTTCTCCTACTACCGCCCCAACGAGGGCAGTCCGGTCAGTGCCGTCGAGGAGGGCTTGCGTCTCTTCCAACGGCAATGTGAGGAGGTCGGGACCGAGGTGACAGTCACAGGCAGCTGTTCCACGGGGTATGGCGAGGATCTGATCCGTGCCGCGTTCCGTCTGGATGAGGGGATAGTGGAGACGATGGCGCACTACACCGCCGCGAGGCACTTGGCCGACGACGTGTCATTCATCCTCGACATCGGGGGGCAGGACATGAAAGCCATGTTCGTCGAGGGCGGCGTGGTCAACCGCATAGAGATAAACGAGGCTTGTTCCTCCGGTTGCGGCTCGTTCATCGAGACATTCGCCAAGTCGCTCGGTGTGACGGTGCATGATTTCGCCTCGATGGCTTGCCGTGCGGCGCACCCTTGCGACCTCGGCACGCGCTGCACGGTGTTCATGAATTCGAAGGTCAAGCAGGCATTGAGGGAAGGCGCGACGATGGGCGACATTGCCGCCGGTCTTTCCTATTCGGTTGTCAAGAACTGCCTTTACAAGGTGCTGAAGTTGAAAAGCACCTCGGAGCTCGGCAAGAGCATAGTCGTGCAAGGCGGCACGATGAGGAACGACTCGGTCGTCCGTGCTTTTGAGAAGATTGTCGGCGTGCAGGTGGCACGCACAGACCATCCCGAGCTGATGGGAGCGGTGGGCTGCGCCATCCATGCACGGAGTTTCGCGTCGTCTGACAGTGTGTCCGACCTGCTCGGCCGCTCGTCATGCACGGTGGCCCAACGCCAGTGCCATGGCTGCGAGAATTGCTGTGCAATCTCCGTCTACCGTTTCACGGGGGGAGGTACTTACTACTCCGGCAATAGATGCGAGAGGGTGTTCAACAACAAGGGGAAGAACTATGTGAAGGGCACTAACGTCTATGCCGACAAGCTCGCCCTTTTGTTTGACCGCAAGGGTTGCGACACGCCTGCCAAAGGGAGGATAGGCATCCCCCGCTGCTTGAATGTCTATGAGGAGTACCCCTTCTGGCACGCCCCGTTCACCCATTGCGGCATCGAGGTTGTGCTGTCCGCGCCATCGGGCTTCGCGGCCTACGAGGCTAAGGCGAACCTTGTGATGTCTGACAACATCTGCTTCCCCGCCAAGCTCGTGCACAGTCATGTCAATGATTTGGAGAAGCGGGGCGTTGACCGCATCTTCATGCCTTTTGTGGTGTTTGAGAGGCTCGAAGGGGGGCAGAACTCCTATAATTGCCCGATAGTGACGGGCTACTCGCAAGTGGTGAAGAATGTGCAGGCGACCGCCGTCCCTGTCGATTCGCCGGCAATCAACTTCAAGGACAAGCGGCTGTTGCGCCGTCAGTGCCGCGACTATCTGGCAGGGTGGGGCGTTGACGAAAAGATGGCGGACGCAGCTTTTGACGCGGCATCTGATGCCATGGCCGACTTCGAGGCACGGATTGCGGCGCGTGACAGGGAAGTGCTGGCACAAAGCCGCGCCGCAGGGCGCATGACGGTGCTGCTGGCCGGCCGCCCCTACCACTCTGACGAGCTGATACAACACAGGCTGTCTGACATGGTCGCCGCCATGGGCGTGGATGTAATCACCGATGACATTGTGAGGGGTGAGAGCATAGACCTCGATGACACACACTTTGTGCCGCAATGGGCTTATGCCAACCGCATCCTCAAGGCGGCCAAATGGGCTGCGGTGCAGGGGGCGGATGTGCAATTCATGGAGATGACATCATTTGGGTGCGGTCCTGACGCTTTCCTGACAGACGAAGTGCGCTCGTTGCTTGCACGTCATGGCAAGGCACTCACGTTGCTCAAGATAGATGATGTGAGCAATGTCGGCTCTCTCAAGCTGCGTGTCCGCTCGGCAATCGAGAGCCTGCGGCTGTCTGCATCGGGCGCGGCGCACGTCGATTTGCCGTTTGTGACGACGCCGCCTTTCATGAAAGGCGACCGTCGCCGCAAGATCATTGCCCCGTTTTTCACCCCTTTCATCTCGCCGCTCATACCTCCGCTGATGGGGCTGGCGGGTTATGACGTTGACAACCTGCCGATGAGCGACGCGGCATCGTGCGAGTGGGGGTTGAGGTACGCCAACAACGAGGTCTGCTATCCCGCCACTTTGATTGTCGGTGACGTCGTTAAGGCGTTCAAGGAGGGACGCTATGACCCTTCCACTACGGCCGTGGCCATCACACAGACGGGGGGACAGTGCCGCGCATCCAACTACATAGCATTGATAAAGAATGCCCTTGCCCAGTCGGGCTATGCCAACGTGCCTGTCGTCTCGTTGACATTCGGGTCGGGGCTGGGCAACCTGCAGCCAGGGTTCAGTATCAATTGGTTTAAGATAGTGCCAATCGTGCTTACCTCGTTGTTGTACAGCGACTGCATTGCCAAGTTCTACAACGCGACAGTCGTCCGCGAGCGGCACAAAGGCATTGCCGCCACGCTCAGGGACAAGTGGCTTGCGGCTGCTGCCACGCCCATCGCGCACAATTCGTCGGACGAGCTGTTGCGGATGCTCGCAAGTGCTGCCGCCGAGTTTGACTCCGCCGCCCTTGACGGCGAGAGGCCAAGGGTGGGGATAGTCGGTGAAATCTACCTTAAATTCAACCCCTTTGCCCAAAAGAACGTTTGCGACTGGCTCACAGACCACGGCATAGAGGTCGTGCCGCCGTTGCTGACCGACTTCTTCCTCCAGAGTTTCGTCAACCTGAAAGTGAAGCAGGACAGCGGGATGTCGCGCCGTCTCGTTCCCGACAAGGTGATAGGCTGGATCTATGCCCTGGTGCGGCGGCGTGTGGCGAGGGTTGATGTCATCGCTTCCGCTTTCCGCCACTACACTCCTTTCAGGGACATCTTTGAGGAATCTGACGAGGCTGCCAAGGTTGTCACCCTCAATGCCCAGTTTGGCGAGGGATGGGTGCTGCCCGGTGAAGTGATGTCGCTCTCACGGCAGGGCGTTGATCACATCATCAGCCTCCAGCCATTCGGTTGCATCGCCAACCACATCATCTCAAAGGGCGTGGAGAAACGCATCCGCCAGCTCTGCCCGTCGATGCGGATGCTCTCCCTTGACTTCGACAGCGGCGTTAGCGAGGTCAATGTCGTCAACCGCCTGCTGCTGTTCATCGACGGGTTGAAGAAGAAGGAAGAGGCGGTGTGACTCTCAAACAGCAATGTTGTATAGGTGGGTGCATTTTCTTTATATTTGCATCCACCTATAATTTTATTGTCCCCTCCTGATGATTAAGAATTTGCTTTTGCCGCTCTTGCTATTGTCCATGCTCCCATTGTCGACAATCCTTGCCCAGGAGCCGACTTTCCACGAGATGCGCCAGGACAAGTCAACACGGGGCGTGGATTTCAGCATCAAATTGATAGGCAGCCCGGGCGGTGCTTGCAGCCTTGTCAATGGCAGCGACTATGTCTGTGGTGCATTGGGCGGAGAGATGACACTTGGCTACCGTGTGAACAAGGCCTTTACGGCCGGCTTCGGGTTTGATTATGTCAATGCATGGAACAAGGCGGACTATGGCACAGGATTCACCTCGGTTTTTATCTATATGAAAGTCAATTTCAAGGAGAAGCCAAATTTCACACCTTACATCTCATTGAATTTTGGTTACGATGTGTTGTCTACGATGGCGAATGGATTGTCAGATCCAGGTGACATCTACGTTGACGACCCATCTTATTTCATAATCACTCCAGCTGGAGGGCTTGATTTCCCATTGCGGCACGGGACTGCTTTTGTAGAAGCTCGCTTTGACTACGGTGTAGGTTATCAGTATATGCCGGGATTAGCAGTAGGTTACATCTTTTAAGCTCCAAGGATGGAACAGCAAATCGGACGGTCAAACAGTTTGACCGCCCGATTGTCTTGTGTCCCGCCTTGCGTTCAGCGGATGAAGTTTGTCTTGATTTTCTTTTCTGGCGCAGGGGGCTGCTGGCCGCCTTGGTGGATGCTCTTGAGCAGCCAGGCCATGTTGCGGCCGAGGATGCGCATGGTCTGCAGTCCCTCGGCATCCTGTTCCGCTTCGCCGGGTGTTGCGCCGTGCACGCTGTTCCAGTAGTTTGACGTGACGACGGGCATATTGGTGATGGTGAAGTATTTATTGAGCCGGTCAAAGTTCGCACTCGCGCCGCCGCGCCGGCAGACTGCCACGGATGCCGCGGGCTTGTATTGCAGCACGTCGGACGACGAGTAGAACAGGCGGTCGAGCAACGCGCACAGCGAACCGTTTGGCCCTGCGTAGTAGGTCGGCGAACCCACTACCAGCCCGTCAGCCTCCTCGGCCTTGGCGCGGACAGTGGTGTAAAGCTCGTCCTCAAAGACGCAGTGCCCAAGCTGCGAGCATTTGCCGCAGGCGATGCAGCCCTGCACGGCGCGTGTGCCGATGTTGATGATCTCGGTCTCGATGCCGCATTCGTTGAGGGCGGATGCGACCTCGGCCAATGCCCTGCGTGTGTTGCCGTTGCGGCGCGGGCTGCCGTTGATGAGTAGTACTTTCATAAGCTCGATATTTGTTGTCCCTTTCGTGGATGTTGTCCTCTTTTGCGGGGGCGTGCGGCTATTGCCTGTGCGCTTTGTAGTCTTTGACGAATGCCTCCGTTATCCAGTTGGCCAACGCCTGCCGGTTGTCGCTCAGGACAAAGCGGCGTTGGTCGTTGACGTTCTGGAGATTGCCTAGCTCGAAGTAGACCGACGGCACCTCAGTCCGATTGAGGACATAGAGGCCTCGCGTGCTGACCGTGCCGGAAAAACCGCGTCCGGGCTGGTGCTGTCGGTATTTTGCCTCAAATGTCTGCCTGATTGTCTCGGCAAGTGGGCGGCTGAGGCTCTTGTTCTTCTCCTGGTAATAGAAAAACACGTCCATCTGCTTCTTCTTGCTGCGGCTGTCGATGTGCAGGAACGCCGCCCGGCAGTAGGAATAGTCGTCCTTGTCGTCCCGATAGAGCGCATTGATCTTGTCCGACCTCTGCTTGAGCCTCTCTGTCTGGTCGAGCGGGATGGCCGCCCCCATGCACGTCTCGCGCTTGCTGGTTGAGAGATATTTGCCGTCGCGTATCCCGTCCTTGGCGTCCTGTATGATGATGTTCACCTTTGCCCCCCTCTCCATGAGGTTGCGGGCGAGGCGCAGCGCGATGTCGTAGGCATATTCGTCCTCGTGCAACTCGTGTCCCCCGGCCTTGCCTATCGCCCCCGGGTCGGGACCGCCGTGCCCGCTGACGATGTAGAAGCAGGCATCCTCCAGCTCCCTCGACTTGATCTTGACCTTGGCCAGCCGCTTGCCAAAGAGAGGCTCGTCCACCTCGCTCGGCAGGTCGCGCCCCACGGGCGGGATGGTGTAGGTCACGCCCTTGAGCAACGTGTTGTCGCGCCCGAGCTTGCCCTTGTTGAGTTCAAAAAATGCGGCCTTGTACTTCTTCGGTTGCCTCCCGTTGCGGAGCAGGAATGCGTCCACCCCCTCTCCCGACCGAGGTTTGACCTTAGCTTGGGCGCGTGCGGCCGGCACGGCGAGCACCATCAGCAGGACCGACAGGAGGAGTGTTGCGAGCGATGTCTTCATCTTGTGTCTGTGGGTTTTGGTTGTGCAAATATAATTACTTCCGTCAAACATAACTTCCCCGCCCGGTCGGGCGGTCTCCTCCGGGAGGATGTGGCATGATGCCAAGGCAAAACTTCCGTGGGGATAAGGGCAAATTTGCAAAAGGTCAGACACAAAGTTACAAAGGGTCGTACATAAAGTTAAAACAAAAGTTTTGTTTATATATTCAGAACTTTTGTTTATATAAACAAAACTTTTGAACGAATAAACAAAAGTTCTGAATGAACTTTATGTCAGGGCATAACAAACTTTGCCCCTGACACCGTGCGGTTTTTAGTCTGACCGTATGCTATTTTGGATCGCACCACACCCAGTCTTGTCCCCTGCTTGGCGGCGCGCGGCGTATGGCGGTCTGGCGCATCACTCCCGTCCTGCGTTGCAGGCGCATGGTGTGGCGTGACTGTCAAAATGCAAGCATTTGCCCCGGGCGACGCGGGGTAGGGCGGCTTTGGCGGTGAATTATGGGCGGGCTTGCTTTGCCATTTGTGGATTTATGTTTATGTTTGCGCCGCGTTACAAGGCGCGCACGTGACCTAAATCATGCGTTTTGGCGGCCAGTTAGTGAACCGTCGCGCCGGGATGTCAGGAATTAACATAAATAATGTTTGAAATATGGATTTTGGAGTTACCAATTTAAAAACGGTGCGGGCAGGGCGTCTCCTGCTTTGTGCCGCTTTGCTTGCCTCTGGCCTTGCGGCGCAGGCGGCCCCCGGACAGGGAGCTGATGCCTCGACCGTGGCGGCGGCAAGCCCGTTGCAAGCTGAGCAGACAGTGCGTGGCACGGTGACTGATGAGGCGGGCGAGCCGCTCATCGGTGTCAACGTCGTCGAGCGCGGCACGGGCAAGGGGACAATCACCGACCTCGATGGCAACTATGTGTTGCAGGTGTCGGGCGATGATGCCGTGCTGGAGTTCACATACGTCGGTTACACGACGATCACGACCCGCGTGGGAGGCAGGCCGGAGGTCAATGTGACGATGGGCGAGGACACGCAGAGCCTTGACGAGGTTGTCGTCACTGCCCTCGGCATCAAGCGTGAAAAGAAGATGCTGGGCTATGCCGTGCAAGATGTCAAGG
>CALNGU010000007.1 GCA_939800445.1 uncultured Bacteroidaceae bacterium
CTAAGCTGGCCTTCGTCAGCAACGACGACGGGAGCAGCCAGGTCTATGAGATCAATCCCGACGGCACGGGGCGGCGGAAGCTGACGGACTATGACGGCGACATCGAGGGTTTTGCATTCTCGCCCGACGGCCGTAAGCTGCTGTTCGTGGCGCAGGTCAAGACGGTCGAGAGCACTGCCGACAAGTACCCCGACCTCCCCAAGGCTACGGGCGTGATAGTCAAGGATCTCATGTACAAGCACTGGGACGAGTGGGTGACGAGTGCGCCCCATCCGTTCGTTGCCGACTATGCCGACGGCAAGTTGTCCAACGTGACCGACATCCTGGAGGGACAACCCTACGAGAGTCCCATGAAGCCGTTTGGCGGCATGGAGCAACTGGCGTGGTCGCCGTCGTCGGACAAGGTGGCCTACACCTGCCGCAAGAAGACGGGGCTGGCCTATGCCCTCTCGACCAATTCTGACATCTACGTCTATGACCTGGCAAGCAAGCAGACGGTCAACCTGACGGAGGACAACGGGGGGTATGACACCAACCCACAGTACTCGCCCGACGGACGCTACATCGCCTGGCAGAGCATGGAGCGCGACGGCTACGAGGCTGACTTGAACCGCCTCATGGTCATGGATTTGACGACGGGCGAGCGGCGTTTTGCCAGCCAGTCATTCGAGTCGAATGTCGATGCATTCGAGTGGGCGCCTGACGGTGCGTCGCTCTACTTCCTTGGCGTGTGGCATGGCGAGTCGCACATCTACCGCCTGGCCAACACTCCCGGTGCTAAGGCCGAGAGGGTCACGAGCGGGATGTATGACTATGCTTCCATCGCTTTCGCCGGCGACCGCCTGGTGGCCAAGAGGCACTCGATGAGTTGTCCTGACGAAATCTTTACCGTCGCGGCTGACGGCACGGCCGAGCAGCTGACGACGGAGAACAAGCATATCCTCGACCAGATCGACATGGGCAATGTCGAGGCGCGGTGGATGAAGACCACGGACGGCAAGGAGATGCTGACGTGGGTGGTCTATCCGCCGCAGTTTGACCCGGAGAAGAAGTACCCGGCGTTGCTCTACTGCGAGGGCGGGCCGCAGACGGCTCTCAGCCAGTTCTGGAGTTACAGGTGGAACTTGCAGGTGATGGCGGCCAACGGCTACATCGTCGTTGCCCCGTGCCGCCGTGGTATGCCCGGTTTCGGCGTGGAGTGGAACGAGGAAATCAGCGGCGACTATGGCGGCCAGTGTATGCGTGACCTGATGACGGCCATCGACACGATGTCGCGAGAGCCATTCGTCGATGCCGACCGCCTGGGGTGCGTCGGAGCGAGCTTCGGGGGCTTCTCCGTCTACTGGCTGGCGGGACACCACGACGGGCGGTTCAAGGCTTTCATAGCGCATGACGGCATCTTCAACATCGAGATGCAGTACCTTGAGACCGAGGAGAAGTGGTTTGCCAACTGGGACATGGGCGGTGCCTACTGGGACCGTGGCAATGCCGTGGCGATGCGCACGTTTGCCAATTCGCCCCATCGGTTTGTTGACCGCTGGGACACGCCCATCCTGTGCATCCACGGCGAGAAGGACTTCCGCATACTTGCCAACCAGGCGATGGCGGCATTCGACGCGGCCATCATGCGTGGCGTGCCTGCCGAGCTGCTCATCTATCCCGACGAGAACCACTGGGTGCTCAAGCCGCAGAACGGCATCTTGTGGCAGCGCACGTTCTTCGAGTGGCTGGACAGGTGGTTGAAGGACTGACCGCCGGCCGTTGAGGCCATCGTGGCTTAATATCGCACGCTCCCTCCCCGCAGCTTTGACCAGGCTGGGGGAGGGAGCGTCGTTTCATGGCTTACCATATAATAATAGATGCTGGCTGGTCGTGTGCCACGATTCGACATTTTGAACTGCCGTGTGCGGATGGATGCACAAAATAAATGGGTGGATTGTGTTAATTACCAAAAATTAACTACTGTACACTGTGGATGGTCAATCATTTCTGTTATATTTGACAAACACCACAAAACTTTATGTTTCTATGAAAAACTATTTTGATTTGAGCAGAAAGGTGGCCATGGTGACAGGCGCGTCGAGCGGTCTCGGTGCTGATGCAGCCAAGGCTTATGCCGAGTGCGGCGCGACCGTGGTCTTGCTCGCGCGGCGGGTGCACAAACTAAAGGATGTGGAGGAATGCATCAAGGCCGCCGGCGGCAGGGCTGTCCCGATCGCCTGCGACGTGACCGACGAGGAGAGCGTGCGCAATGCCGTGGCCGATGCAATCAACAGGCTGGGACACATCGACATCCTGCTCAACAATGCAGGTGTCGCCATAGCCGGGGCGGTTGACGAGCTGTCGGAAGCCGATTGGGACAAGGTGGTGGCGACCAACCTCAAGGGGATGTTCCTCATGTGCAAGCACGTCGTGCCTTTCATGAAAGACATGGGAGGTGGCAAGATCGTCAACGTCTCGTCGGTCAACGCCATCATCGGCGACAAGGTGCCGGTGCTCGCGCGCCACGCCTACAACGCCTCAAAGGCTGGTGTCCGTGGGCTGACGCTGGGCATGGCTGCATCCTACGGCGTGCATGGCATCACTGTCAACTGCATAGGGCCTGGATTGTTTGAGAGCGAGATGACGCAAGGCACGTTGTTCCGCAACGAGCAGTTCATGAACGCCTACAACACGACCAACCCCATGGGGCGGCCGGGCAGGAGGGGCGAGCTCAACGGCACGATCCTCTACCTCTCGTCAGAGGCCTCGAGTTACGTCACGGGGCAATACATCGTCGTTGACGGCGGGGCAAGCATCGTGTAGTCTCAGATGTCAGAGGGCTGGACATCGAGCCGCCCGCGCCATGCCGCAGTGGCTGGTGCGGGCGGTGTCGTCGTGTGTGCTGCCGTCATGCCCCTTGCAGAAGCGACGGGGCGGGAGACAAGAAAGGCGGTCAATTCACATCGACCGCCCACCTTATGAGAAAACTAAAAACTAAACTAAGTCCGTATTGCCGTTGCCCTTACTCTTAAGAACCGTCACTTGCAATACTTGAAGTATGAAATACGAATTTTCTTTTTTCATCTTTAAGACGCGCGAAAGCGGGCAAGGTTTAATCGGGTGGGGGAGAATGCCTGCTTTTTAACATTGTTTTGCATCTGCTCCCTCTTGCGCCTGTTGCCGTGTGGTCGGGGAGGTTAGTTCAGGCGCGCAGCGTCTCATGCCAATTTAATCGAAACCGTATGCCGCCGGTGATTGCAATAAATGGAAAATGCGGCATCGTCGTATGCCGCGTGTGTCAAATCTTGCCAGTTTTTCAACTCGGGGTGCAGAAAAGTTGCAATATTGTTGGAGCTGATGGATGGAACATTTATCTTTGGCGGCAGTTAGTTCACAATGCAGCGGCATGGGATTAGCACTGATTTATATTTCCCTTTTCTGTTTTTATTCGAATGGCATCCCCGAGGCGGGGATGCCATCCTTTTTATGTGAAGCCTAAATTGCTTCCGCGCCGCGATGCCGGCCGTGTCTCAGTAGTCGAAAGTGAGCCTCTGCCCTCGTGCGCTGTCGTCAAACCGCCCGTTGTCGTAGACCAGCCGCCCGTTGACGTAGGTCTGGACGACGCGGTGGTGGAAGGTGTGCCCCTCGAGCGGCGACCATCCGCATTTGCTCACCACGTCGTGCGACGTGAGCGTCCAGTCTTGCGGGGCGACGAGGACGATGTCGGCGCGGTAGCCTTCGCGTATGAATCCCCGTTTGTGCACGTGGTAGAGCCTTGCGGGCGCGTGGCACATCTTCTCGACAACCTCTGTCTGGCTGATTATGCCCTGTTCCACGAGGTCGAGCATCGAGATGAGGGAGAACTGGAGCATGGGCATCCCCGATGCCGCCCCTAACGCCCCTCCCTCCTTGTCTGCGAGCAGGTGGGGGGCATGGTCGGTGGCGACAGTGTCAATTCTGCCTGTGGTCAATGCCTGCCTCAGGGCTTGGCGGTCGGATGGCGACTTGACCGAGGGGTTGCACTTGATGCGTGCCCCGAGCGCGTCGTAGTCGTCGGTCGTGAACAGCAGGTGCGCCAGGCACGCCTCGGCCGTGATGCGCTTGGTGTCGAGCGGCGCGGGGTCGAAGAGTGTCAGTTCGCGTGCCGTGCTGAGGTGCATGACGTGCAGGCGTGTGCCGTAGCGGTCGGCCAGTTCGACAGCCTTGGCGGTCGAGCGGTAGCAGGCCTCCTCGTCCCTTATCAGCGAGTGGCAGGCCACAGGCACGTCGTCGCCGTAGGTGGCACGCATCGCGGCGGCGTTGCGTGTGACCCTCGCGGTGTCCTCGCAGTGCGCGGCGACAATCATGTCAGTCCCCTCGAAGACGCTGCGCAGGGCGTTGTCGTCATCGACGAGCATATCTCCCGTGCTTGACCCCATGAACAGCTTGATGCCGCACACCGTCCTCTTGTCGAGGCTGGCGAACAGCGGCGCGTTGTGGTTTGTCGCTCCGAAGTAGTAGGAGTAGTTGACCAGGCTCTTGTCGGCTGCGTTGGCATATTTTGCATCCAGTGCCTCGAGTGTCGTCGTCGCAGGCCGTGTGTTGGGCATATCCATGAACGATGTCACGCCTCCCGCCGCTGCCGCCCTCGACTCGGTGGACGTGTCGGCCTTGGCCGTCATGCCCGGGTCGCGGAAGTGCACGTGCTCGTCAATGACGCCCGGCAGGAGCAACAGCCCCCCGGCATCCACCTCGTTGTCACAGTGCAGGCTGCTGCCCGCAGGGGCGAGGGCAGCGATGTCCTGCCCGTCGATGATCACGTCGGCCTGCCGTGCCTCGCCGTCGCTGATGACGGTCGCGCGTCTGAAGATTGTGCTGCTCATTGTCTCTTGTATTTCTTGAACCAGCTCCCGACCTTGAGCCTGATGACCCCGAACAACGCTTCGCCGAAGATGTCGCCGCTCATTTTGGACGTGCCGTAACGGCGGTTGATGAAGATGACGGGCACTTCCGTTATCTTGAATCCCAGTTTGTAGGTCGTGAACTTCATTTCTATCTGGAACGCGTATCCCTTGAACCTGATGTGGTCGAGGTCTATCGCCTCGAGCACCCGCCGGCGGTAGCACTTGAACCCTGCCGTGGTGTCGCGCACGGGCATCCGGGTGATGAAACGGACGTACTTGGACGCGAAGTAGGACATCAGCACCCGTCCCATCGGCCAGTTGACGACGTTGACGCCGGTGATGTACCTCGACCCTATCGCCAGGTCGGCCCCGCCCTTGGCGCAAGCCTCGTAGAGGCGGGGCAGGTCCTGCGGGTTGTGCGAGAAGTCGGCATCCATCTCGAAGATGTACTCGTAGCCGTGTGCCAGACCCCACTTGAATCCCTCGATGTAGGCCGTGCCCAGTCCCAGCTTGCCCCGCCGCTCGATCATGGCGAGGCGGCCGGCGAACTCGCCTTGCAGGCGGCGCACGATGCCGGCAGTCCCGTCGGGCGAGTTGTCCTCGATGACCAGGATGTCAAACGCCTTCTCGAGTGAGAAGACGGCGCGTATGATGTTCTCGATGTTTTCTTTCTCGTTGTAGGTCGGGATAATCACGACACTGTCGGCTCTGTCCATTTGAAACGTCGTTTGCATGAAGCTATATATGTGGCAAATTTAATATTAATATTGGTATGCAAGCCGCCTTGCCCCCTTGTTGTTGTGATGCGTGTTTGCCGTGGCCTGCCCTGCCTGCCGCACGGGTAAAACAAAGACCCCTGTCCCACGGATGGGGCAGGGGCTCATGTCTGTTGCCAGCCGTGCAGGCTGTGCGCTGTCCGCCTTGTGTCACTCGATGTGCGCGGCGATGGACTTGGCGATGGCCTCCATCTCATCGGCCGGCAGTGTCATCTTGGGTTTGGCGAATGAGATGTCGCCCTCCTTGTCCATCGGCACGAGGTGGATGTGCGCGTGGCGCACCTCGAGGCCTATGACTGCCACGCCGACCTTGACGCATGGGATGGCCGCCTTGATGGCGCGTGCCACTTTCTTGGCGAAGACCATCATCTCGCCGAGGTCCTGGTCGTCGATGTCGAAGATGTAGTCTATTTCTTTCTTCGGCACGACGAGGGTGTGTCCCTTTTGCAACGGGTTGATGTCGAGGAATGCGTAGAATTTGTCGTTTTCCGCGACCTTGTAGCTGGGTATTTCACCCGCGATGATTTTGCTGAAAATCGATGCCATGTCTTTGTGTTTTTTATGTCATGCGCTGGCTCTCAGCCGCCGTCGGTTGTGGCGGCGGTGGGGTCAGAACGAGATGTTGACGACTTCGAGTGTTATGTAGCCTTGCGGCACTTTGATTTCGGCGATGTCCCCCACCTTCTTGCCGAGCAGTCCTTGTGCTATCGGGGTGTTGACCGAGATTTTGCCTTCCTTGAGGTTTGCCTCGCTCTCGCTGACTATGGTGTAGGTCATTTTTGCGCCGTTCTTGGTGTTCTTGAGCTCGACTTTGCTGAGGATTTGCACGGTGTCGGTCGAGAGTTTCGACTCGTCGATGATTTTGGCTGCGGCGATAGTCTCCTTGAGCTGGGCTATTTTCATCTCCAGCATCCCCTGCGCCTCTTTTGCCGCGTCGTACTCGGCATTCTCCGACAGGTCTCCCTTGTCGCGCGCTTCGGCTATCTGGCGCGAGATTTCGGGCCGTTGGACGGTCTCCATGTGTTTCAGTTCTTCGAGCAGTTTCTTATATCCCTCTTCAGACATATAAGCCATAGTTTTTCCTCCTATTATCTTTTTGTGATGGGTTAATGTTGTTCATTTATGAATGTGAAAAAAAGAATTCCAGCCGTTTGATGGGCTGGAATCCCTTGTTCCAACTTTTGTTGCAAAGGTAAAGATTTATTTTGCATTGGCAAGCGGATGCACATTTTTTAATCATTCGCCGCCGCGCGTGCCGTGTGCCGGTTCAGCCTATGATGCGCTGCAACGCTTTCTCCACGTCCTTGGTGTCGGTGTAGAGGCGGTCGATGTCGCCCGACGGTGTGATGAGGTACATCGACGGCACTGTCTTGATGTTGTAGGTGTCGATGATGGGCGAGTAGACTCCCTCGGGGTCCCAGACGCACGTCCACGGCAGGTTGTCGGTCGCCTGCATCCAGTAGTGCTGGTCGGCGTCGAGCGACACCTGGTAGATGGCGAGGCCGCGGTCCTTGTACCTGTCATGCATCTCGCGCAGCGCGAGGTTGTGCCCTACGGAGGTGGGCGACTGCTGCACGGTGAAGTCCAGGAGTATGGTATTCCCGACGAGGTCGCTCAGCTTGACTTCGTTGCCGTCGGCATCGGTCAGGGCGATGTCGATGATGCCCGTCTCGTTGACCTTCTCCTCGGGGATGTAGAGTGTCCTCCCCTCGACCGTCCTGGTGTTGCGCATCCCGCGCAGCGTCAGGCTCGCCAGGTGCTTGGTGCGGTCGGCGTGGGGGTAGAGCCGCTCCATGCTCGTGGCGACCGCCGCGAAGCACTTGATGTCGTCGCGGTTGTTGTAGGGGTCGAAGACGAGGAAGTCGTTGATGCGCATGAACAGCGCGAAGTAGGAGTAGAGCCTGTTGGGGGCTGTGAAGATGTAGTTGCGCGCCACGTCGTCCTTGAATCGTGACAGCATCGCAGCCACCGAGTCGTTGAAGGTGCGGACGGCCATCTCCTTGCGCACCGTCTGCCCCATGAGGTCGTCGATGGCGGCCTGGAGGGCGTTCTGCTTGAGCGACAGCTCCTTTATCTTGTCATTGTCGCCCGACGGGGTGATGGCATAGTCTTTCTCAAGCGTGGCGTAGTCGCCCCTGACATCCACCGTCTCGGTCGAGTCGACGACGAAGTTGACGTATTTGCTCCCGACGCGGAGGCGGAAGAACTCGGGGCTGTCATAGCGGTCGATGCTGAACGCGAAACTGCCCCCCTCGTCCAGCATCACCGAGTCGAGCGGCTCGTTGGCGGCGACACCGACGTTCTCGACGTAGAGCATACGCCCGACGGCGTTGTCGATCGTGCCTTTGACCTTGAAGTGGGGCGTGTCGCTGCACGATGCCAGCAGCATGGCGAGCAGCACGGCTATGATTGGCAAATTCTTCATTTCGGCTTTTGGTAAAAGGGTTGTGATGTGCAAATTTAACCATTTTTACCTTACCGAGAGCCATCCGAGGGGGCGAAATTGCTCATTATCAACAAAAATAAACGGGAAATGCCTGCACCGAATGATTATAGTCGTATATTTGTACGAATTTTATGAAATGATACTGATAAAAGCAATCTTATGATTAATCCAATTGTCAAGACCATCGAGCTCCCTGACGGCAGGGTCATCACGCTCGAGACAGGGAAACTGGCAAAACAGGCCGACGGCGCGGTGATGGTGCGCCTGGGCAACACCATGTTGCTCGCCACGGTCTGCGCGGCCAAGGACGCAGTTCCTGGAACAGACTTCATGCCTTTGCAGGTAGAGTACAGAGAGAAATATTCGGCATTCGGACGTTTCCCGGGTGGTTTCACCAAGCGCGAGGGTCGTCCGTCAGACCACGAGATACTGACTTGCCGCCTCGTTGACAGGGCGTTGAGGCCGCTGTTCCCGTCGGACTTCCACGCCGAGGTCTATGTCAACGTGATCCTCTACTCGGCCGACGGCGTTGACATCCCCGACGCATTGGCAGGACTGGCGGCATCGGCCGCATTGGCGGTGAGCGACATCCCGTTTGAAGGCCCGATTTCCGAAGTCCGCGTGGCACGCATCGACGGTCAGTATGTCATCGACCCGACATTCGAGCAGCTCGAGAGGGCCGACATGGACATCATGGTCGGAGCCACCTACGACAACATCATGATGGTCGAGGGCGAGATGAAGGAAGTCTCCGAGGCCGACCTGCTCGGCGCGATGAAAGCCGCCCACGAGGCCATCAAGCCCATGTGCAAGGCACAGATGGAGCTGATGGAAGAGGTCGGCAAGACCGTCAAGCGCACCTACTGCCACGAGGACAACGACGAGGAGCTGCGCCAGGCGGTGCACGACGCTTGCTATGCCAAGGCCTACGCCGTGGCACAGTCGGGCAATGCCAACAAGCAGGAGCGCGGCGAAGCCTTCGAGGCCATCTGCGAGGAGTTCAAGGCACAGTTCACCGAGGAGGAGCTGGAGACCAAGGCCCCGCTCATCGACCGCTACTACCACGATGTCGAGAAGGAGGCCATGCGCCGCTGCATCCTCGACGAGGGCAAACGCCTCGACGGCCGCAAGACCAACGAGATACGCCCCATCTGGTGCGAGGTGGGCTACCTGCCCTGGCCGCACGGCTCGGCCATCTTCACACGCGGCGAGACACAGTCGCTCTCGACCGTGACGCTCGGCACCAAGCTCGACGAGAAGATCATCGACGACGTGCTTGACCAGTCCAAGCAACGCTTCCTGCTGCACTACAACTTCCCGCCGTTCTCGACAGGCGAGGCCAAGGCGCAACGCAGCGTGGGTCGCCGCGAGATAGGCCACGGCCACCTGGCATGGCGCGCGTTGAAGCCGATGATACCTGCCGACTACCCCTACACCATCCGCGTCGTTTCCGACATCCTCGAGTCCAACGGCTCGTCGTCGATGGCGACCGTCTGCGCGGGCACGTTGGCACTCATGGACGCAGGCGTGCAAATCAAGAAACCCGTGTCGGGCATCGCGATGGGTCTCATCAAGAACCCCGGCGAGGACAAATATGCCGTCCTCAGCGACATCCTCGGTGACGAGGACCACCTGGGCGACATGGACTTCAAGGTCACAGGCACACGCGACGGCATCACAGCAACGCAGATGGACATCAAGGTCGATGGACTCTCATTCGACATCCTTGAGAAGGCACTCAACCAGGCTAAGGAAGGCCGCCTGTACATCCTCGACAAACTGACCGACACCATCGCCGAGCCGCGTCCCGACCTCAAGCCGCACGCACCGCGCCTCGTGACATTTGACATACCCAAGGACATGATCGGAGCGGTCATCGGCCCCGGCGGTAAGATCATCCAAGGCATACAGGAGGAGAGCGGCGCAATCGTCACCATCGACGAGGCCGACGGCGTGGGCCATGTCGAGGTCGCTGCCAGCGACAAGGCAAGCATCGACAAGGCCGTCGCACGCATCAAGGCCATCGTGGCTGTGCCCGAGGTCGGCGAGACCTACGAGGGCACCATCCAGTCCATCATGCCCTACGGCGCATTCGTCGAGTTCATCCCCGGCAAGGACGGGCTGCTGCACATCTCGGAGATTGACTGGAAACGTTACGAGACCATCGAGGAGGCAGGTCTCCAGGAGGGCGACAAGATAACTGTCAAGCTCGTGGACATCGACCCCAAGACCGGCAAGTTCAAACTCTCGCGCCGCGCGCTGCTGCCCAAGCCCGAGGGCTACGTCGAGGCAGAGCGTCCCGAGCGCAGGCCGCGTCCTGAGCGCAAGGACCGCCAGCCCCGCAAGGGCAACGGCCGCAAGGACGAGCGTTGACGCGTCCTTTGACACTGGCATGATGAGCGTGTCCGCAGGCAATGGCTTGCGGGCACGCTTTCTTTTTGCATCAGCCGCCAGGCAGCCGCGTGTGACGGGCGGTGGCGTTGCGTCTGATGCTGCGCGTCGTTGCATCAGGTGACTTTGCCGATGCCGTGCGGCCTTTCCGCACTGAGCATCCCATGCCGCCGCAGATGAGTCGTGTGCGTGAGTGAAAGGGGGATGCACCCCCTTTCTTTCACACTCTTTAGAGTGTTTTCTTTATGTTACCGTATACGTAACCGTATCCGTTACTGTATCTGTTACTGTATAGCCGGGCTTTGCCGGGCAAACGCGAGCAAACGCGGGCAAACGCGGGCAAACGCGGGCAAATGCTCTCCCTTATCAGGTCGGATCCGCCATGATTGGAATCTTGATTGCCGTGTGTGCGTGTGCTTTCTTTTACACTCTTTAGAGTGTTTTCTTTATGTAACTGTATCCGTAACTGTATACGTTACTGTTACTGTATAGCTAGCAATTGCTAGCATTTGCTAGCAAATGCATACCTCCTTTTGCTTCTGGCTCGTGGGCTGGTGGCGTGTTGCCGGTGCGGTCGTTTTTAGTGCCTTTCCCCTTGTCTTTGCGGGGAGAAAAAGTTATATTTGCGTTATTGGTAACAATCCGCTAAATCAAGGGAATACTATGAAAAACGATTGCCTTAAACTGCTGTTCACCATGCTGCTTGCCCTGGCGGGCGTGGCGGCGAGTGCCGCCGAATACGACTTTGAGACCGATGGGATATATTACAACATCCTGTCCGAGGACGACATGACCGTCGAGGTGACTGCCTCGCCCAGCATCTACGGCTATGAGGGCAGCATAACCGTCCCGCCGACGGTCGAGCATGACGGCAAGACCTACGCCGTCGCGGCGGTGGGGTCGGTGTCGTTCTACGGCAACTCGGTGGACACCATCGTGATGCCCTCAGTCACCGAGGTGGGGCTGTCGGCGTTTGTCAACTGCTATTCGCTCAGGCACGTCTCCATGCCGTCAGTCACGACGGTGGGCGACTACGCCTTCTACGGTTGCCGGGCATTGTCGTCGATTGAGATGCAGTCGGTCGAGCGTGTCGGCAACGGGGCGTTTGACTACTGCGAGATGTTGACCTCGGTCGATTTGCGGTCCGTCACCGAGATAGGCTGGGACGGCTTCTACAGCTGCTCGTCCCTGACGAGCCTTGACCTGCCCGCCGCCATCACGTCGATAGGCGATGAGGCGTTTGCCCGCTGCACCTCGCTCGACACCGTGCGCTGCCATTGGACGGAGCCGCTGGCGTGCCGTCCCGCATTCGAGCCTGCGGTGCTCGACAGTGCCATGCTCTGCGTCCCCGCCGGCACCAAGGCGGCCTATGAGGCGACAGCTCCCTGGAACGGCTTCAAGAACATCGTGGAGGAAGGCCGTTCATCCATCGCCTCCACCCAGTCATCCGTTTCCACCGTCACCGTCATCGACGGCGCGATAGTCATAGGGGGCGAGACACTGCAAGAGGTCGAAGTCTACACCCCTGGCGGCGAGTGCGTCCACCGTGGCACGGACGCGAGGATAGAGGGCTTGCCGCACGGGGTCTATGTCGTCCGTGTGGGGCAAGGCACGGTGAAGGTGGTGTTGTGAGGCAATGATGGCAGAGCGTCGCATCCCTATCCGTCAATGACAGGCGGCGGATGGTGTAAAGAAGAGGCGGGCGAGGACTGTGGCAGTCTCCGCCCGACGTGTTTTTCGTGTCTTATGTTTTGACAAACAAGGATAAGAGTTATATTTGCCTGTGGATTTGGAGATGAGCTGTGGAGACAGCCCTCGGATCCGAGTTTTTTGTTTGGCGGAGCAATCCGCCAGAAAAGGTGTTATTGAAATTTTATCTTCTGCATTCAAACTTGGCGGTTTGTAAAATCCACGAAGATAATCTGGCAATAGCACCTGCATCATGGCAATGCTATGCCCCTACGGAGGGGACGGTATATGTCAATCGGTGTGGGGCTGTTGTCTTATCCGTGGATGTGGTACGCCAAGACCCGAATGCAGGATAAGACGGAGATACAATCCTCACACCTTTTTTATGTTTAAGCTAATCGCTCCATCGGAGGATGAGGGGCAGGAGGTAATTTTATGAGTGTCATTTTGAAAGTTGATGAAAAAGTTAAGTCTATCATTGACAAACTCCCGGAGGGATATTCAGATGATGATTTCTTGGAAGCATTCAAAAAAGAGTATCCTAAAGATTATCAAAAGTGTTGGGATTGCTACTTGGAAGAAGAGCGTAAGACAAAGCCAGGGAAACCTCATCCTATGCAACATCCTGACAAGCATATCAAGAATGCATTAAAATCATATTTGAGTCGTAAAGCATCAAAAGAACAAAAGACAATGAAAACTAATTATTTAAAGTGCCTGCTTGCCACCTTGCTGGCTGTCGCAGGGTTTATAACGGCAAAAGCCGAAAGTTTCAAGATAGACGGCCTGTATTACAACATCATCTCGGAAGAAGAAAAAACAGTGGAAGTGACATATTATTATCAAGATGATGACTATTATAATAGTTATGACAGTGACAAACTTGACTCAGAGGGATTGACAAAGTATAAAGGAGACCAGACCATTCCAGAAAAGGTCGTTTATAAAGGGGCGGCATACACCGTCGCGGCCATAGGCTCCCATGCATTTGACTGTTGTCCTTACTTGACATCATTGACAATCCCTGCTTCCGTAATCAGTATAGATGATTATGCATTTAGCGATTGCTTATCTCTTGCCTCTGTCGATTTGCCCTCTGTCACATCGATAGGGGAGGATACGTTTTCTGGTTGCACCTCCCTGGCCTCGATTGATTTGCCCTCTGTCACATCGATAGGGGTGAATACGTTTTCTGGTTGCACCTCCCTGGCCTCGATAGATATGCCCTCAGTCACGTCGATAGGGCTTGGTGCGTTTAGGGATTGCACCTCGTTGGTCTTTGTGGATATACCCTTAGTCACGTCTATAGGGAGTTATGCGTTTAAAGGTTGCACCAATCTGAAAGAGATCAATGTAGATATATCTAATAACAATTATGCATCTGTAGATGGTGTGTTATATAATAAAGATGTGACAGAACTGATACTTTGTCCAACGGGCAAAACGTCATTAGAAGTCCCTAATACTGTGATTGGTATAGCAGATGAAGCGTTTTGGGGCTGCACTTCCCTATCCTCGATTGATATGCCTTTGGTCACGTCTATAGGGAATTATGCGTTTTCTGATTGCACTTCTCTGTCCTCGATTAATATTCCCTCTGTCACGTCTATGGAGACTTATGCGTTTTCTGATTGTACCTCTCTGTCCTCGATTGATATGCCTTTGGTCACGTCGATAGGGTACAGTGCGTTTTCTGGTTGCACCTCTCTGTCCTCGATTGATATGCCTTTGGTCACGTCGATAGGGGAGGATACGTTTTCTGGTTGCACCTCTCTGACTTCGATTGATATGCCCTCAGTCACGTCGATAGGGAATTATGCGTTTGAAGGTTGCACCTCCCTGGTTTTGATTGATATGCCTTTAGTCACGTCGATAGGGAATTATGCGTTTGAAGGTTGCACCTCCCTGGTCTTGATTGATATGCCTTTAGTCACGTCGATAGGGGGGTATGCGTTTGAGGACTGCACCTCTCTGGCCTTTGTGGATATACCTGCCTCTGTCACGTCGATAGGGTGGCATGCGTTTGAAGGTTGCACCTCTCTGGCCTTTGTGGATATACCTGCCTCTGTCACGTCGATAGGGATTGATGCGTTTTTGGGTTGTGGCTTGACTTCCGTTTTTTGCCACTGGCAAGAGCCATTGGAGCTAGAAGATGATCCATTTTTCAGTCATGCCGCTACTCTCTATGTCCCCGCTGGCACGAAGTCGGCATACGAGGCTGTTTACCCGTGGAGCGAGTTTGGTAGAATCGTAGAGATGTACTACTCATCCATTGACGAGGCTAAAGCCTCCGCCCCGACCGTCACCGTCATCGACGGCGCGATAGTCATCGAGGGTGAGACGGATATGGCGCAACCGGTCGAGGTCTACTCCACCGGCGGGCAGTGCGTCCACCGTGGCACTGGCATGAGGATAGAGGGGCTGCCGCACGGGGTCTATGTCGTCCGTGTGGGACAAGGCACGGCGAAGGTGGTGTTGTGAGGAGATGACGGAGCGTCGCATCCCCCCTGCCAATGACAGGAGGTTGATGAACCATCAACCATCGGGCGGAGGGCTGTGTCAGTCCCCCGCCCGACGTGTTTTGCAGGGTGTTGGCAGGTGAGCCGTGTTGGTATTGTTGTCAATCTTGCTAACTTTGCACGATGATGGCACACAGTGCATTGTTGTTTGACACTCAATCGGAAGCAGATGAATGTTAGCGAAATGATAAGGACATCGACCTCCACGGCTTTCTCTTTCGAGATACTGCCGCCGCTCAAGGGGACTGGCATCGACAAGGTGTACAGGGACATCGAGAGGCTCAGGGAGTTTGACCCGAAATACATAAACATCACGACGCATTGCAGCGAATGCGTCTACCGCGACATGGGGGGAGGCGTCTATCGCTGCGACCGCCTGCGACGCAGGCCGGGGACGGTGGCGGTGGCGGCGGCGGTGCAAAACCGTTATGGCATCCCCGTCGTGCCGCACATCCTGTGCAGCGGTTTCACCAAGGAGGAGACGGAGTATGTGCTCATCGACCTCCAGTTCCTCGGCATCTATGACCTGCTGGTGCTGCGGGGCGACAAGGTGCGGCATGAGCCGGGCTTCGTCCCCGAGCAGGGGGGCAATGCCCATGCGATAGACCTCATCGGGCAGATAAACGACTTCAACCAGGGCATCTTCGTCGATGGCTCGCCCATCAAGCGCACCGGCACGCCGTTCAGCTACGGTGTGGCGTGTTACCCCGAGAAGCATGAGGAGGCTCCCAACATCGAGAGCGACATCTACTGGCTCAAGCGCAAGGTGGAGGCGGGGGCGGAGTATGCCGTGACGCAGCTCTTCTACGACAACGCCAAGTACTTCGACTTCGTTGCCCGCGTCAGGGCGGAGGGGATAGACATCCCCATCATCCCGGGCATCAAGCCTCTCAACAAGCTGTCGCAGCTGTCGGCCGTGCCGAGGACGTTCAAGGTGGACATCCCCGTCGCGCTTGCCGAGGCCATGCGTGCCTGCCGCAACGACGAGGAGGCTGCGCAGGTGGGCGTGGAGTGGTGCGTGGAGCAGTGCCGCGAGCTGATGGCGGCGGGCGTGCCGAGCATCCACTTCTACTCCTATTCGGCTGTCGAGAGCGTCTACAACGTGGCGAAGAAAATCTATTGAGCTATGTTTTTCAGGGATGTGATAGGTCAGGCCGGGGTCAAACGCTCGCTCATCGGGCAGTTTGCCGAGGGGCGCGTGCCGCACGCCCTGATGTTCAGCGGCCCGCCGGGCTGCGGCAAGTTGCCGATGGCACTGGCCTTCGCGCAGTACCTCCTGTGCGAGCATCCCGGGGCTGACGATGCCTGCGGGCATTGCCGCTCGTGCATGATGATGGCCAACCGCATGGAGCATCCCGACCTGCACTTCGCTTTCCCCGTCGTCAAGCGGGGCGGCGCGACGGTGCGTTGTGACGACTACCTGCGGCAGTGGAACGACTTCGTGACGCGGCAGCCCTATTTCTCCTACCAGTCCTGGCTTGACGAGATAAAGGCAGGCAATTCGCAGGCGATGATATACGCCAACGAGAGCGACGAAATCATACGCAAACTGTCCTTCAAGTCGGCGATGGGCGGTTGCAAGGTGCTTGTCATCTGGCTGCCCGAGAAGATGCACGAGGCTTGCGCCAACAAACTGCTGAAGTTGATAGAAGAGCCGCAGGGCAAGACCTGCATCATCATGGTCACTGAGGACAAGCCTTCGGTGCTCGGCACTGTGAGAAGCCGTGCGCAGGACATAGTGTTCAAGGGCATAGCCTCCGATGACCTCGCCGCCGTGCTTGAGCGCAACTGTGGCTTGCAGCCCGACCAGGCTGCCAAGGTGGCCGCCTCGTCTGAAGGCAGCTTCGTCAAATGCCTCAAGACCATCGAGGTTGACAGCGACACGGGCTTCTGCTTCGATATGTTTGTACGCTTGATGCGCCTCGCCTATGCCCGCGATGTCCGCGAGATGAAGGCTTGGAGCGAGGCCATGGCCGACATCGGCAGGGAGAAGCAAAAGATGTTTTTCGACTACGCGCAGCACATGGTGCGCGAGAACTTCGTCTACAACTTCCACATCGACAGCATCCTCGGCATGGACGACCGCGAGAGGAAGTTCGCGACGCGCTTCGCCCCGTTCATCAACGAGCGCAATGCCGTCTCGATAGTCGAGAAGATGTCAGAGGCAGCGTCAAACATCGAGGGCAACGTCAATGCCAAGATGGTGTTCTTCGACTTCGCCCTCAAGATGATTGTCGAGATTGCCGTCAAGGGGGCAAGGCGGGGCTGACAAAAGTGAGATTAACCGCACTCGCCGCGAGCCTTGTGGCACGGATGGCGGGGCGCAAAAATATTATATATGGAATTTGATGTAAAAGGATATTCCCGGCACGACTGCAAGCTGCACGTCTATGACTGGCTGGCAGACGTCCCAGGCAATGAGGAGGATTGCGACCTCGTCGAGGTGCAATTCAAGAACACCCGCAAGGGCTACTACCGCAACAGCAACGGCCTGCATCTGGAGAAAGGCGACATAGTGGCTGTCGAGGCCACCCCGGGGCATGACATCGGCACGGTGACACTCACCGGCCGCCTCGTCCCCTTGCAGATGCGCAAGACGATGGGACGCAAGGAACCCGAAATCAAACGCGTCTACCGCAAGGCACGGCCGGTTGACATGGAGAAATACGAGGAGGCCAAGTCGCGCGAGCATGACACCATGATCCGCTCCAGGCAGATTGCCGCCTCGCTCAACCTTGACATGAAGATAGGCGACGTCGAGTACCAAGGCGACTGCAACAAGGCCATCTTCTACTACATCGCCGATGCCCGCGTCGACTTCAGGCAGCTCATCAAGGTGTTGGCCGATGCCTTCAAAGTGCGCATCGAGATGAAGCAGATCGGGGCAAGGCAGGAGGCCGGCCGCATCGGCGGCATAGGCCCGTGCGGACGCGAGTTGTGCTGCGCCGCGTGGATGAGCAATTTCGTCTCGGTCTCCACCTCCGCCGCCCGCCATCAGGACTTGTCGCTCAACCCGTTGAAGCTGGCAGGGCAATGCGCCAAGCTGAAGTGTTGCCTCAACTACGAGGTGGACTGCTATGTGGAGGCCGGCCGCCGCATCCCGCCCAAGGACGTGACGCTTGAGACCATCGACTCCACCTACTATTTCTTCAAGGCCGACATACTCGCGGGGCTGGTCACTTACTCCACCGACAAGACCGTTGCCGCCAACCTCGTCACCATCCCGACGCGCCGTGCGGCGGAGGTCATTGCCATGAATAAACGTGGCGCGAAGCCCGACCGCCTGGACGACGGTGACGCATCGTCCGACGACAAACCGCGCTCGTCAGACCTGCTCGAGCAGGAGAGCGTGACACGATTTGACAACAGGCGGCGCGATGCCAAGAAACGCAAGGCCAAGAAGCCCAAGAAGCAGCAACCTGCAGCCCAGGCCGCAGCTCCTGCAGCCGAGGGCAACCGCCCCCAACGCCCACGCCGCGAGGCGCAGCCGTCCCAGCAGGGCGATGCCGCCCAGCCGGCTGGCGGCGGACAGGGACAGGGCAACCGCCAGAGGCGCAACAACAACCGCCCCCGCCGCAAACCCGAGGGCGAGGCGGCAAGGCAACCGTCGGGCGACGGGGCTGCCGCAACCGAATGACACACGCCCATGGCCGCATCCATCACACGGTTGTGCAGGACGTTGGCGGTGATTGCGTTGGTGGCATTGCCGTCGGTCATCGTGTCGTGCGTCGATTCGCACACCGTGTTCCACCGCTATGTGCCGATAGCCGATGGCGGTTGGGACACGTGCTCCTACGTGCAGCTCACGTTCAGCCTCGACAGTGCCGAGCGTGAGCGCGATGCCGCCATGGCTGTCGAGATGAGGCTCAGTGCCGACTATCCCTACGCCAATCTCTGGCTGGAGGTGTCCGACAACGCTTCCGATTCCGCCACATTCGCCGTTGACACGGTCGAGGTGCGCACCGTGGGCGATGACGGGGCGCGGCGAGGCACGTTTGCCGCAGGGCTCTACACCCTCACGTTCCCTTGCAAGCGTTTCCCGGCACTGCGGCGTGGGGAGGTCGAGGTCAGGATACGTCACCTCATGGGCTGTTCGCCGCTTGAGGGGGTGCGCGATGTGGGCATCCACGTGACCCGTGGCGGCGGCTGACGCAGGCGGGTGCGGGCGGGGCAGCACCTTTCGTTTATTATCCATATATTTGCCCCTGACATTACAAGCAAAGCTACGTATATGAAATACATCATCATCCCGCTGCTGATTGCAATGGTTGCCATGCTGTCATGCGGCAATGCCAAGTCCGGGCGACAACAGGACGACAAGGCGCAAGGGCAGGAGGCCAGCGTCCCGGCATTCGATGCCGACAGTGCCTATGCCCATGTCAAGGCGCAGGTGGACTTCGGCCCGCGCGTCCCGGGGAGCAAAGGGCATAGTGCCTGCGCCGAATGGCTCATCGCCAAACTCACGTCCTACGGGGCGGAGATGCACGTTCAGAGGGTGGAACTCTACCGTTATGACGGCGTGGCACTCCCGGCCGTCAACATCATCGCCAGTTTTGACCCGTCCAACGCCAAGCGTGTCATGCTGTGCGCCCATTGGGACACACGCCCCTGGGCGGACAATGACGATGACGAGGGCAACTTCCACACGCCCATCCTCGGTGCCAACGACGGCGCGTCGGGCGTGGGTGTCCTGCTCGAGATCGCCCGCCTCGTCTCCACGCAGCACCCGGCTGTCGGGGTGGACATAATGCTCTTTGATGCCGAGGACAGCGGCACTCCGCGGTTCGACCAGGCCAACTACGACGACAACTCGTGGTGTCTCGGTTCGCGCTACTGGGCGTTCAATCCCCACAAGGCGGGCTACACGGCACGCTACGGCCTGTTGCTCGACATGGTGGGGGCGGCCGACGCGGTGTTCTTCCGCGAAGGTTTCTCCCATGACTACGCGAGTCCCATCATCGACAAGGTGTGGGGCAAGGCGGCAGACATGGGCTATTCGCATCTTTTCGTCAACGATTTCGGCGGCTACATCAATGACGACCACGTGCCGGTCAACGAGATTGCCCGCATCCCGTGCGTGGACATCATCCACAACGACCCGACATCGACGGGCTTCGGCACGTTCTGGCACACGGTGGGCGACGACATGAGTGTCATCGACAAGCAGATGCTCGGCATCGTGGGTGCGGTGGTGACGAATGTCATATACAATGAAAAGTGATGCGGCATACGACCCAAAACTGAAAAACAATGCACGACATGACAATAAACGAAGCACAAGACGACATCATCGCCGAGTTTGGCGAGGTGGACGACTGGATGGACCGTTACCAGATGCTCATCGACCTCGGCAGCGAGCAGCAGCCGTTGGATGAGCGGCACAAGACCGATGACAACCTGATTGACGGCTGCCAGAGCCGCGTCTGGCTCCATGCCGAGATGCGTGAAGGCAAGCTGCACTTTGATGCCGAGAGCGACGCGCTCATCGTCAAGGGCATCGTCGCCCTGCTCGTCCGCGTGCTGTCAGACCACACGCCAGACGAGATACTCGGCAGCGACCTCTACTTCATCGACCGTATCGGGTTGAAGGAGCACCTTTCGCCCACCCGCAGCAACGGTCTCCTGGCGATGGTCAAGCAGATGCGCCTCTACGCGATGGCGTTCAAGACCAAGGGCGAGTGAGCGGCCTGCGCAGGCGGATGCCCCGGCCTGTCGCGGTGCTCATGCGTTCTCCACGTCCTCTACGGTGACGAGGGCATCCCTTTGCAGATAGTGGATTGCTTTCAGCGCATAGCGGTGGGCTTCATCGCTCGACCCGGCGACGGCATCGGCCACTACGCGTATGTGGTAGTCGTGCTGGTGTGCATCGACGGCCGTGTAGTGGATGCAGACATCGGTCAGCCCGCCTATCATGTAGAGCGTGTCCACCCTAAGGCCTTTGAGCAGGATCTCCAGATCCGTGCCGAAGAACGCGCTGTAACGTCGCTTGCTGATAAGGTATTCGCCCTTTACCGGGTAGGTCAGCCTGGCGTAGTCGGAATAAGGGTTGCTCTCCATGCAGTGCACTCCCTCCGAGCCGTCCAGTTCGCGCCCGAAATCCACCATGTCCGCCCGGTGCTGTTCCTTGATTTGAATGACGGGAAGACCTTTCCTCCTGAAAACGTCCAGGACGCGCTTGCCGTTCAGGATGCATTCCCACCGGCTGTCCTTTGCCGCTTCGGCGATGTCCTCGGGCATATCCATGAAATCCTCCTGCTGGATGTCGATCACGAGCAGGGCGCAGTTTTTTCCTATTTCCATATTGTTAGACTGTTAAGTTTCAGTGTGACACGAGCTTCAGCCCGATGATTGAGGCAATCAGCGTGGTGATGAAGAACAGGCGCAGGAACGATACCGGCTCGTGGAAGAACACGATGCCCATCACCACCGTACCCACCGCGCCGATGCCCGTCCACACGGGATAGGCAGTGCCGATGGGCAGCGTCTGCACCGCCTTGGCAAGCAAGATCATGCTCAACGTGAGGCAGGCGAGAAACCCTGCGCCCCAGAGATACCACTCGGTGCCTGACGTTTCCTTCATCTTCCCCAAACAAAAAGCGAAGCCGGATTCAAAAAATCCGGCAACAATCAGAATTATCCAGTTCATACGGCTTTCTTTTCCTTCTATAATATATGTAGGTGCGGCAAAGGTAGGCTTTTCCCGCACATCCACTTATGCTTTTGGCAATAAAGTCGTGTGCCGCCTCTCCGGATTTTTTGTACTTTCGCGTCAGGCAGCAACCGTTTGGCAGCAAAGGATATGCCTCGTTGCCGGACTTGGGTTGCCATATAAATAATAGCAGGTAGGAAACGATAAAAAACGTAAGCCAAATGTTGAATAACGAAGTGCTCGAAGCATTGGAGACGCGGCGGAGCATCCGCGCCTATAAACCGACTCAAATCACCGAAGACGAGTTGCAGGCCGTCCTGCGTGCGGGGACATTCGCCCCGACTGCGCATGGGCAGCAGTCGCCGTTCATCGTCGCCGTGCAGAATGCCGCCATGTGCGACCAGCTGCGCCGCATGAACGCCGAGGTGATGGGGGTGACGACCGACCCCTACTACGGTGCGCCGACCATCGTCCTCGTGTTTGTCCCCGAGGACAACCGCAATGGTGTGCAAGACGGGTCGTGCGTGCTGCAAAACATGATGCTGGCCGCCCATTCCGTCGGACTGGGATCGTGCTGGATCAACCGCGAGGCCGAGATGTTTGCAACCGATGAGGGCAAGGGGCTGATGAAGCGCATGGGGCTGCCCGATGGTTTGCGCGGTGTCGGTGCGCTGGCTCTCGGCTATGCTGAGACTGTACCGTCCGCGCCCAAGCCGCGCAAGGAGGACTATGCACGCATCATCCGTTGACGGCTGAACGTGCTGTGACAGCATGGACATCCCCCTCGGCCGCACGATGCAGGTGCGGTGGAGGGGGATGCTTGTCTCATTGGGCGGTGCGGCCGTCCCGTTTCTTGGCGTGGTGCAGGACGTATTCCTTGTAGGTCCTCTTCCAGCGGTTGTGCGTCCACAGCCAGAACTCGGGTGCTGCCTCGATGGACTGTTGGAGCAGCTGCGCGTACCGCTCCGTCAGCTCGTGCCCCGTGAAATCCTTGGGACGGTCGGTCATCTTGACGAAACGGGCGCGGTAGTATCCCCTCCTGACCCGCTTGACATCGATGTAGAAGACTGCCGCATCGGCCAGCTTGGCCAGGCTCTCCGCCCCGGTGAAAAAGGCGGTCTTGTGGTTGAGGAAGTCTGTCCACATATTGATGTTCTCCCATTTGGGCGCCTGGTCCGAGATGAAGCCGATGACAAACTTCTTGTTCTCGGCGCGGCATCTGGCCAGCACGCGCAGGGCTGAGTGCATCTCAATGTTTTCCGACTCAAACCGGTGGCGCATCCGCAGGAACAGCGCGTCCATCGTGGCGTTTGCAAGGCGGTGGTAGATGTGTCCCCGCACGTGGTCGTCGGCCTTGGTGATGTAGAGCGGGAGCGACGACACCCACTCCCAGTTGCAGTAGTGCCCCATGAACAGTATGGAGCTCTTGCCCTCGGCAAGGTAACGATTGGCCTCCTCCGCCCCCTCGAAGACCATGCGCCGCCGTATCTCGCGCTCGCTGATGCTGAAGTATTTTATCGTCTCCACCAGGTAGTCGCAGAAGTAGCGGTAGAACTTCCTCTCGATTTCCCTCAGCTCGTCGCGGCTCTTGTCTGGGAATGATTCCTCAAGGTTCTTGCGCACCACGCGGCGGCGGTAGCCGAAAATCTTGTAGACGGGGACATACAGCAGGTCGGACACCAGGTAGAGCAGCCGCAGGGGCAGCAGCGAAAACACGTACCACAGTGGGAAGATGACGTAGTAGCTTGCCTTTCTTTTCATCGTTCGGTGAGTTTTGCACGCCTCCACGGCGCGTGCGTGCGGCGGCATGGCGTGTTTGATGGGCAAATGTGCGAAGAATTAAGGAAAAAAGTACGTTATTTGCAGCAAATTAAATCCATCATTGCCGCATCATGGCCTTTTGCCGGTGCTGCGGCATTGCTTGAAACACGGTTTCACGGTCATGGTCATAGGCTTCGACGCCAAACGTGCGGCGCAGAACGGGACGGGGCTGGGCAACTACAGCCGTTTCGTCATCGGTGCGATGTTCAACCATCGTCCCGGCGACGACTATTGCCTCTATGTCCCCTCGCCGCGCCGCAACCGCTACCTCACGACCTTGCCGTCGAATGCGCGGATTGTCTCCCCGTCGGGCATCTGGCGCAGGCTGCCCTCGCTGTGGAGGTCGGCGGCGATGTCGGCCGACATCATGCGCGACGGCGTGGAGCTGTTCCACGGCTTGAGCAACGAGCTGCCGCTGGACATCCTCAAGGCACGCGGGACGAGGAGCATCGTGACGGTGCATGACCTGATATTCCTGCGCCACCCATCCTACTACAAACCCATCGACCGCCGCATCTACGACTTCAAGTTCCGCCGTGCTTGCGTCAACGCCGACAGGGTCATCGCCGTGAGCGAATGCACCAAGCGCGACATAATGTCGTGCTACGGCATCGACGGCGGCAAGATTGACGTGGTCTATCAAGGCTGCGACAAGGCTTTCTCGCAGGTCCTCCCCGATGCCGTCAAGGCGGATGTGGCACGCCGCTATGCTTTGCCGCCGCGCTTCGTGCTGTATGTCGGGAGCATCGAGGAGCGCAAAAACCTGCTGCTGCTCGCCCAGGCGATGCGTTTTGCGCGTCATCCTTTCCGCGTCGTGGCGGTGGGCAGGCGCACGCCCTATGCCGACAAGGTCTCGGCGTGGCTTGAGCGCAACGGGCTGGCCGACCGCGTGACGATGCTGCACTCGGTGTCTTTTGCCGACCTGCCTGCCATCTACCAGCTGGCCGATGTCTTTGTCTATCCCTCGCGCTACGAGGGGTTCGGCATCCCGCTCCTTGAGGCGTTGTGCAGCGGAGTGCCTGCCATCGGCGCGACAGGCTCTTGCCTTGAGGAGGCGGGGGGAAGCGGCTCGGTCTATGTCAACCCCGACGACCCCAAGGAACTGGCCTGGCAACTCGACCGCCTGCTTGACGACGACGAGGCGAGGCACGCTATGGTAGCCATGGGCAAGTCGCACGCCGCCCGATTCACCGAGGAGAGGCTCATTGCCGACCTCCTCAGGACTTATGACAAAGTAATCAATACCTAAACAACATCATTGCCATGCGCAAATTGTTACATGGTCTCGGCTATGTCGCCGGGATATATGCTCTCGGGATAATCATCTTCACGCTTTTCAGGCTCATCCTTTTCTTCGTCTACTCGGCACCTGCCGACGGGATGGTCGCCTACACGGCCGGGCAGGTGGCGCACGCTTTCTGGCTCGGCTTCAGATTTGACACGGTGATCAGCTGTTACATCCTGGCATTGCCGTTGCTGGCAGTGATTGTGGCCTCCTTTTGCCGTGGCGGGGGGCGTGCGGTGCTGCGTGGCACGCGGGTGTGGGTTTCGGTCCTCTACTCGGTGGCTTTCCTGCTCGCGGCTGCCAACATACCCTATTTCTTGCAGTTTGGCAAGCCGATAAACTCCTCTATTTGGAACTGGATGAATGAGCCGTCGTTTGTCCTTGGGATGATTGTCGGCGAACCGACTTTCCTTGTCTACCTCCTGTTGTTGCTGGTGGTGCTGGCGGCGTTCATCATCGCCGTGCATTTTTGGACCAAGGTCATGGCCGGCAGGCTCAGGGCTGACGAGGCTGCCCGCCGAATGAAAGCTGGCAAGACACGCTGGGCGGCGATGGCGGTGCTGAGCCTTGTGGCGGCACTCGTCTGTTTCATCGGCATCCGTGGCCGCTTGGCCATCAAGGCACCGATAAAGGTCGGGACGGCCTACTTCTGCAACAACGCGTTCCTCAACCAGCTGGGGCTGAACCCGGTCTTCGTCTTCCTCAAGACGACAATGGAGATGAGCCGCGACAGCCGCGATGCCGTGGCGATAGCCGACCCCGTGGAGGCCCTTGCCTACAGTGCCAAATACTTTGACCGTACGCTGCACGGCAAGATGTGGTTCACCCCTGTCGATTCGGCCGAGGTGGTGCAGCGCAAGAACGTCGTGCTCATCCTGCTGGAGAGCTGCAACGTGCAACTGCTGGAATGGCGCGACCGCACGCCGTTCCTCAATGAATTGGCGGCCAAGTCGGTGTTCTTCCCCCGCGCATTCTCTGCCGGGATACACACGATGAACGGCATCATGGCATCGATGTTCGGCTTCCCCGCCGAACTGGAGGCACATCCTTTCCGCAACATCCGCCGCTACACCGGCCTGCCGTCTGAGCTGCGGCGCAACGGCTATCGCACCATATATTTCACCACGCATGACGACCAGTTTGACAACATAGGCGGCTTCATGCTCAACAGTGACATCGAGCTGATCTATGCGCAGAAAGACTATCCCATGTCCGAGGTCAGGAGCAACCTCGGCGTGCCTGACGACTATATGTTCCGCTACTCGGTGGGCAAGATGAGCGAGCATTGGGAGGAGGACGGCAAACCGTTTTTCGCCATGCTCCTGACGGCGAGCAACCACCAGCCCTACATCGTCCCCGAGTACTTCCATCCCAAGGACGGGACGGTCAAGGAGCAGATAGTGGAATATTCGGACTGGGCGCTCAGCCAGTTCTTTGCCGAGGCCGAGCAGCAACCGTGGTACGACAACACCATCTTCGTCCTCGTCGGCGACCACGGGGCGTGGCGGTTCAACAACCTCTACGACGTGTCGCTGACGCACCACCAGGTGCCGCTCATCTTCTACGAACCCGGGCTTGAGCACCAGGCGCGCGTCGTCCCGACAGTCGCCGCTCAGACCGACATCATGCCCACCGTCATGGGCAGGCTCGGCTTGCCCTACCGCGACGAGTCGTTTGGTTTCGACCTCTACAAGCACCCGCGCGAGATGGTGTGCTTCTCGTCCGACGACTCCTATTCGTGCGTGGACAGCACGCACTTCTATGTCAACCGCATGGACGGGCGCACGAGCCTCTACAACTATGCGGCCGAGTCGCCGGTCGATTCCATAGACTTCTACCGCGACAAGGCGGCACGCATGGACGAGTTTGCACGCAACGTCATCCAGGCGGCCTATGAGCTGACGATGGGCAAGGAGCTGTTCTGACCAGCCGTGCCGACCGTCCCACGTCCCGCATCGGGCGATGGCGGCGTGAAGCGAGATAGATTTCCCGGGGCAGTGGCAAAAGTTTGTTTTTAACCTGCGTTTATGTATTTTCAACTTAAAAATATATAGATGCAGGTTAAGTTTATGTAGATTTAGGCTAAAAATAGACTTGTCGTCTGATGCCGTCGCCGTTGCCCAAGCTGGGGCTTGCGCCGTGCCGGTTAAAAGTTGTGGGGGCATTGTGGCAAAAAGTGTAATGCTGTTAACTTTCATTATATTTGCAGCGGATTTCCGGGCGGGAATCATCTGTTGACAAACGATTTGCAATATGGAATACAATTTCAGGGAAATAGAGCAGAAGTGGCAACGGCGGTGGGTCGAGGACGGCACTTACAAGGTAGTCGAGGACAAGGGCAGGAAGAAATTCTATGTCCTCAATATGTTCCCCTACCCGTCAGGGGCTGGCCTGCACGTGGGACACCCCTTGGGCTACATAGCTTCAGACATATACGCGCGTTACAAGCGGCTGAACGGCTTCAACGTGTTGAACCCGATGGGCTACGACGCCTACGGGCTGCCGGCCGAGCAGTATGCCATCCAGACGGGGCAGCACCCGGCGGTGACGACGGCAAGGAACATCGCCCGATACCGCGAGCAGCTGGACAAGATAGGGTTCAGCTTTGACTGGAGCAGGGAGGTGAGGACTTGCGACCCGCACTACTACAAGTGGACGCAATGGGCGTTCATCAAGATGTTCCACCACTACTATGACAACCGCGAGGGGCGTGCGTTGCCGGTTGAGCGTCTGGTGAGCCATTTCGAGGCGTGCGGCACAGACGGGCTGGACGCGGCGTGCGGCGAGGAGCTGCATTTCACCGCCGACGAGTGGCGTGCGATGGGCGAGCAGGAGAGGCAGAGGGTGTTGATGAACTACCGCATAGCCTACCTGGGCGACACCGTCGTCAACTGGTGCCCGGCTCTGGGGACGGTGCTTGCCAATGACGAGGTCGTCGATGGCGTGTCGGAACGCGGCGGCCACCCGGTCGTGCAACGCGTGATGAAGCAGTGGTGCTTGCGCGTGTCGGCCTATGCCGAGAGGCTGTTGACGGGGCTTGACACGGTCGATTGGACTGACTCGTTGAAGGAGACGCAACGCAACTGGATTGGCCGCTCGGAGGGTGCGGAACTGCAATTCAAGGTGTGCGGCAGCGACAAGACCTTTACCATCTTCACGACACGTGCCGACACGGTGTTCGGGGTCACGTTCATGGTGCTTGCGCCCGAGAGCGATTTGGTCGCCGAGCTCACGACTGACGGCCAGCGTGAGGAGGTGGAAGCCTACGTTGAGGCTACCAAAAAGCGCACCGAGCGCGAACGCATCAGCGACCGCCGTGTGACGGGTGTGTTCACCGGGGCGTATGCAGAGAACCCGCTGACGGGTGAATCCATCCCCGTGTGGGTGAGCGACTACGTGTTGGCCGGTTACGGGACGGGCGCGATAATGGCCGTTCCCGCCCATGACTCGCGTGACTATGCCTTTGCCAAGCACTTCGGGCTGGAGATACGTCCGCTCATCGAGGGCTGCGACGTGAGTGAATCGAGCTTTGACGCCAAGGAAGGGCGCATGACCAATTCACCCCGCGCCGGCTTTGAACGCGAGGGAGGCCTCGTCTTGAACGGCCTCGAAGTCAAGGAAGCTATTGCCAAGACGAAACAATACATAAAGGAACACGGGCTGGGACGCATCAAGGTCAACTACCGGTTGCGTGACGCGATATTCTCCAGGCAACGCTACTGGGGCGAGCCTTTCCCCGTCTACTACAAGGACGGGATGCCCTACACGCTGGATGAGAGCCTCCTGCCGCTGGAGCTGCCCGAGGTTGACAAATTCCTGCCGACGGAGACGGGCGAGCCACCACTCGGCCGTGCGAAGGATTGGAAGACGGCCGACGGCTATCCGTTGGAGCTGAACACGATGCCCGGCTTTGCGGGCTCGTCGGCTTATTACATCCGCTACATGGACCCGCACAATGACAAGGAGCTCGTGTCCAAGGAGGCTGACGAGTACTGGGAAAACGTCGATCTCTACGTCGGCGGCACCGAGCACGCGACGGGGCATCTGATTTACTCGCGGTTCTGGAATAAATTCCTCTACGACATAGGGGTGGTGGTCAAGGACGAACCGTTCAAGAAGCTGGTCAACCAGGGCATGATCCAGGGACGCAGCAACTTCGTCTACCGCATCAAGGACACCAACACTTTTGTCTCCGCCGGGCTGAAGTCGGGCTACGACGTGACACCGCTGCACGTCGATGTCAACATCGTGGCAAACGACGTGCTGGACATCGAGGCGTTCAAGGCGTGGAGGCCTGAATATGCCGATGCCGAGTTCATCCTCGAGGACGGCAAGTACGTCTGCGGCTGGGCGGTGGAAAAGATGTCCAAGTCGATGTACAACGTCGTCAACCCCGACATGATAGTGGAAAGGTACGGCGCGGACACGCTGAGGATGTACGAGATGTTCCTCGGCCCCGTCGAGCAGTCCAAACCCTGGGACACCAATGGCATAGACGGCGTGCACCGGTTCCTGAAGAAATTCTGGTCACTGTTCAGCGGCAAGGGCGACGAGTGGCGCATCAGCGACGGCGAGCCTACGCCCGAGGAACTCAAATCATTGCACAAACTCATCAAGAAGGTCACGGGCGACATCGAGGCATTCTCCTACAACACGTCGGTGGCGGCGTTCATGATATGCGTCAACGAGCTGACCGCCCTCAAGTGCAGCAAGAGGCAAATCCTCGAACCCCTCGTCATCCTCATCGCCCCCTTCGCACCCCACATAGCCGAGGAGCTGTGGGCGGCGTTGGGACACACGGCGACGGTGTGCGACGCGCAGTGGCCTGCGTGGAACGAGGACTACCTCAAGGAGGACACGGTCAACTACACCATCTCGTTCAACGGCAAGGCACGCTTCAACCTCCAGTTTGCCGCCGACGCGACAAACGAGGAAATCGAGCGGACCGTCTTGGCGCATGAGTCTTCACAAAAGTACATTGGCGGCAAGACAATAAGGAAAGTCATCATCGTGCCCCGCAAAATCGTCAATGTCGTAGTAGCCTGAAACCAAATACCAAGAAAAACAATAGCAAAATGAACAAACTTAAACCCATCTCCCGCACGACCCTGCTGGCGGAGGCAAAGGACTATCTCTTCATCACCTTCGGGTTGTTGATCTATGCTCTCGGTTGGGCAGGATTTCTCATCCCCAACCGCATAGCCACGGGTGGCGTGACCGGTCTGTCGGCCATCATAGAGTATGCCACGGGATTTCCCTTGCAAAATACATACGTGATAATCAACTTCATCCTCCTCGCCTTTGCATTTTATTTCGTGGGGTGGAAGTTCTGCCTGAAGACAATCTACGGGACCATCGTCCTATACTTTTTCCTCAACATCCTGCGTGCGTTGATAACTGACCGTTACGGCTCGCTTGTGGGTGATGAACCGTTCATGTCGTGCGTCATCGGCGCAATCCTTTGCGGCATAGGCTTGGGGCTGGCGTTCTCGCACAACGGCAGCACGGGTGGGACTGACATCATCGCGGCGATAGTCAATAAGTACAAGAACGTCTCCTTCGGGCGCATGACCATGCTGTGCGACGTGTGCATCATCTCGTCGTCGGCGTTCATCCCCGACTACACCGTGCAAAAGGTCATCTTCGCCTATTGCACGCTGGTGCTTGTGGGCTTCTCGGTGGACTATGTGGTCAACTCGGCGCGGTCGTCGGTGCAGTTCCTGATATTCTCCAAGGACTATGACAAGATCGCCGATGCCGTGATGAGCCAGGCACACCGTGGTGTTACGGTGCTCGACGGGCAGGGGTGGTACAGCAAAAAGGAGGTGAAGGTCGTCGTGGTGCTTGCCAAGCGCAGCGAGTCAAACAACATCTTCCGCCTCGTCAAGTCCATCGACCCGCACGCCTTCGTCTCGCAGAGCGCGGTCATCGGCGTGTTTGGCCAAGGGTTTGAGAAGATAAAGGCCTGAGCGCACATCCTGCCAGGCACAAGCAAGAGGCCTTGCCCCCGACGGGGGCAAGGCTTTTTTGTCAATCGGTTGATGATGCCGCGCTGCGGGTCGGGGCTGACGTGCGATGAGGTCAGTTGTTAGTGCCTATAACAACCTTTGTTTGTCTCAATAACAAGCCTTGTTATAGGGACTAACAAGGGATGACTTTCCGCATAGGGTCTGACCATCTTGGCGGTGGGGTCGGATGCTGCGGCGTCATGCCTCCTGTGGCCAATGCCGGGATGTTCAACCTGCCGGCCGCGATTTGCTTAGTCGTGCAAATGGATTACCTTTGCCCGTGTCTCATCTATCAAACATTCGGCAATGAAACCTGGAATGAAGAAGTTTTTGTCAATCTCCATCCCCGTCGTGGTGGTGGTGCTTGCGGCGTTCATCTACTTCCGCTTCTACTTCGTCTTCGGCGAGGGGGTGAAGGCGGGCGAGTTGAATTATGTCGTGCGCAAGGGAGTGGTCTTCAAGACCTATGAGGGCAAGTTGATACAATCTGGCTTCCGCGGGCAGAAGGCGGGGGCTGTGCAGTCCTACGAGTTCGAGTTCTCCGTCGATGACGAGGAGTTGGCGCGCGAGCTGATGCTCAAGGGCGGCGAGGTGGTCGAGCTGCACTACAAGGAATACTTCTCGTCGCTGTGGTGGCGTGGCTATTCCAAATTCGTCGTTGACAGCATAGTGGGCGAGAGGCCCGTGCAGTGATGCCTGTGCCGTGTGCTGTGGCCGTTGCCGCGCCACGGTGCGCTTGCGTCCGCATCGGGCTGCGGTGGGTGTTGCTGGTTGTGTCGCTGATGCTGGCTTGCGCCGCAATGGGGCAGACGGCGGCCGGCGGCACGGGCGGCACGCGCAAGGTCTATGTGACAAGGGGGCAGCCCTACGAGGGCAGGATAGTGCCGAGCGTGACGTTGCGCACGATCTATGTCTATCCACGGCTGCGGTTCAAGGACAGCAAGGAGTATGTCGCCTACCTCAAGCTCGTGCGCGATGTCAAGCGTGTCCTGCCCGTGGCCAACATGATTAACGGGCTGATAGTCGAGACCTATGAGTATGCCCTCACGCTGCCCACCGAGAGGGAACGCAAAAGGCATATGCGCAAGGTCGAGAAGGGGCTGAAGGAACAGTACACGGCCGAGATGAAGAAGATGACCTACTCGCAGGGGCAACTGCTCATCAAGCTGATCTACCGGCAGAGCGACCAGACGTCGTATGAGATTATACGGGCGTTCATGGGACCGTTCAAGGCGACATTCTACCAGCTGTTTGCCAAGTCATTCGGCTCAAGCCTCAAAGTGACCTACGACCCCACAGGGGAAGACCGCCTCACCGAGCGGGTGGTGACGCTCGTCGAGAACGGACAGTTGTGACGCACCGTCATGCCGCGTGGCACGGGGGCGGCTTTTAGATTAATTAGGATGCCATGCGGGGCAGATTGTAATATAATCGCTTACTTTGCACTCACAAAGGATATGATGAAAACGACCACTGTCTTATGAGTAAACGCAACGACAAGAAAGCCGCATCGCACGGCAAGAATTCAAGGAGGGACGACCTCGCCAGGGCAATAGCCGCATTGTTCAAGAACCATCGTGGTGAGAAGATGTCCGTCAAGTCCATATTCTCGGCTCTCGGCATCAAGACCGGCCAATTGAGGATGCAGGTCGTGGACATCCTGCACGGCATGGCCGACGGCGGGCTGATCGGCGAACCCGAGGCCGATGTCTTTGTCTACGGCGAGCGCGGCAAGGAGATGGTCGGCACGTTCAGGCGTTTCAGCAACGGGAAGAACTCTTTCATCCCCGATGACGGCAGCGAGCCAATCTTCGTGGCCGAGAGGAACTCGGCCCATGCGATGAACAATGACAGGGTCAAGATCGTCTGCTACGCCCTGCGCCAGGGCAAGACTCCGGAGGGGGAAGTGGTGGAAATCATCGAACCGGCCAACGAATCCATCGTCGGCACGCTGGAAGTCACATCGAAATATGCTTTCCTCGTGAGCGAGAACAAGAACCTCGCCAATGACATCTTCATCCCCATGCATGACCTCAAGGGGGGCAAGGACGGCGACAAGGCGGTAGTGAAGATTACAGACTGGCCGAAACAGGCCAAGAACCCTATCGGAAAGGTCGTAGACATCCTCGGCCGTGCCGGTGACAACACCACGGAGATGCACGCGATACTTGCCGAATATGGCCTGCCCTACACATACCCCAAGGTGGTGGAAGCGGCGGCGGACAGGATACCGGACGCTATCCCGCAGTCGGAGATTGAGCAGAGGGAGGATTTCCGTGGCGTGACGACGTTCACCATCGACCCCCGTGATGCCAAGGACTTTGATGATGCCTTGTCAATCCGTCCTTTGCAGGATGGCGTTTGGGAGGTAGGCGTGCACATCGCCGACGTGACCTACTACGTCAAGGAGGGGGACATAATCGATCGTGAAGCGTCGAGGCGTGCCACTTCGGTCTATCTCGTTGACCGCACCATCCCCATGTTGCCCGAGCGTCTCTGCAACCTGCTCTGTTCGCTCCGCCCCAATGAGGAGAAAGTGGCGTTTTCCGTCATCTTCAACATCAAGTCCAATGGCGACGTGCTTGCCTCGAGGATTGCCAGGACGGTCATCAACTCTGACCGCCGCTTCACATACGAGGAAGTGCAGCAGACCATCGAGACGGGCGAAGGGGAGTACAAAGACGAGATTTTCGCCCTCAACAACATGGCGAAAGCCTTGAGGGAAAGACGCATGGCCAACGGCGCAATCAATTTTGAACGCTACGAAGTCAAGTTTGAGATAGACGAAAACGGAAAACCGATCAGCGTCTACTTCAAGTTTGCAAAGGAGGCCAACAAGCTCGTCGAGGAGTTCATGCTCCTCGCCAACAAGACGGTGGCGGAGTTTGTGGGCAAAGTCCCCAAGGGAAAGAAGGCTAAAGTATTCCCCTACCGCATACACGACCTGCCAGACCCTGACAAGCTCAGCGACCTGTCAACGTTCATAACGAAATTCGGCTACAAGATCCGCACGTCGGGGACAAAGACGGACATATCGAAATCAATCAACCATCTCCTCGACGAAGTGCAGGGCAAGAAGGAGGAAAACCTCATCGAGACTGTTTCCATACGCGCCATGCAGAAAGCCCGCTACTCGACCCACAACATAGGGCACTACGGGCTGGCATTCGACTACTACACCCATTTCACGTCGCCCATCCGACGCTATCCCGACATGATGGTGCACAGGCTGCTGGCACGCTACATGGCAGGGGGCAGGAGCGTGACCGAAAATAAATACGAGGATCTGTGCGACCACTGTTCATCCATGGAGCAACTGGCTGCCAATGCTGAACGTGCGTCCGTCAAGTACAAGCAAGTCGAGTTCATGTCCCAGTTCCTGGGCAAGGTTTTCGACGGAGTAATCTCGGGCGTCACCGAATGGGGCATCTACGTCGAGCTTAATGAAAATAAATGTGAGGGCTTGGTGCCGATGCGTGAGTTGGACGACGACTACTATGAGTTTGACGAAAAGAACTACCGCCTCGTTGGCAACAAGACAAAACGTACTTACTCCCTCGGCGATCCTATCACCATCAAGGTCGCCCGCGCCAACCTTGAGAAGAAACAGCTCGATTTCACACTTCCCGAATGACGCAGTGACGAGTGCATGGATTGCAGTCTACCAATGATAAGCTATGGATGGTGAAACGAGAAAGATAGGGAGCGTCTGCGTCTACTGCGCGTCCAGCACCAAGATAGACCGTTGCTTTGTCGATGCCGCGTCAAACCTCGGCGCGGCATTGGCGGCACGTGGCATCAACGTCGTCAACGGGGCGGGCGGCATAGGCCTGATGCGCACCCTCTCGGATGCCGCCCTTGCGGCAGGCGGGACAGTGACCGGTGTCATCCCCCGTTTCATGGTCGAGCAAGGATGGCAGCATGACGGCCTGCCACGGTTGGTTGTCACCGACGATATGCATGAACGCAAGCAGCTGATGGCCTCCATGTCCGATGCCGTGGTGGCGTTGCCCGGCGGTTGCGGCACGATGGAGGAACTGCTTGAGATAATAACATGGAAGCAGCTCGGCCTGTACCTGAAACCCATCATAATCCTCAACGTCGATTCCTTCTACGACCCATTGCTCGCGATGCTCGGGCGAGCCGTCGAGAGGCATTTCATGCGGGAGCAGCACCGTGCTTTGTGGACTGTCGCATCGAGCGTCGATGAGGCTGTCGCCAAGCTCTATACCACCCCCGACTGGGATGCCGGCCTGAGGAAATTCGCCGCGATATGACACCTCTCCTGCAACTTGCGGTCATGCCGCTCGAAAGGACGATGAAGGGTGACACCGCCGTCACCTTCGCTTTCGTCGCATCCGCCGTCCTGCTGGCACTGGTGCTGGCGGCCGGACGCCGCACGATGCTCCAGCGCGGCAAGAATTTTTTCGCCAACCGCAGGCGGAGCAGCCTGTTTGATGCCCCCACCAATGTCGATTGGTGGATGGATGGCGTGATGCTCGCCGTCCTGTGCGTCATGTCGTCGCTGTGCGCGATGTCGCTGTCGGATAGCGGATATGCCGACGACGTGCCCTATTGGAAGGTCTTGTTGCTCATGACATCGGCATTTGCTGCTTATGTCGCCGTCAAATTCATCCTCTACCGCATTGTCGGGTGGGCTTTCTTCGACCGCGAGGGGACAAGGCAGCTGACCGATGCCTACATGACACTTTTGGCTTACAACGGGCTGATGCTGTTCTTCGTCGCGTTGGTGGCAGTTTATTTCTATTTGCCAAGCGTGACTTTACAATATGTGGTGCTTGTGATGTTAATTATCGACAAATTATTAGTCGGCTACAAGCACACCGCTCTTTTTTTCAAACCTAAAATTGGGCGGTATACGTTTTTTTTGCAACTTTGCACCCTCGAAATATTACCCTGCTTCATATTGTATAAGGTGTTGCTTGAAATAAACATTATTTTCAAATAAAACAACAAAGTAATGGTAAACAGCATATTGGTCTCGCAGCCCAAACCCGCTTCGGAAAAATCCCCTTACTACGACATCGCGAGGAAGTATGACATCAAGATAGACTTCCACTCATTCATCAAAATCGAGAGGTTGTCAACCAAGGAATTCAGGCAGCAAAAGGTCTCCATCGCCGACCACACGGCCATCATATTCAACTCAAGGCACGCCATCGACCATTTCTTCAGCCTCTGCGAGGATTTGCGCGTGACGATTCCCGAGACGATGAAGTACTTTTGCATCAGTGAGACAATCGCATTGTATATACAAAAGTACGTGCAGTACCGCAAGCGCAAGATTTTCTTCAGCACCACGGGCAAGATAGACGACCTTGCCCCGTTCATCGCCAAGCACGCCAAGGAGAATTTCTTCGTGCCGATGTCGTCGGTGCACAACGACGAAATCAAAAACTTCCTTGACAAGCTGGGCGTCAAGCACGACGAGGCTGTCATGTACCGCACTGTCAGCAACTCTTTCGACGGCATCAACCCGATGGACTACGATATGCTCGTCCTCTTCACACCCGCCGGCGTGACGGCGTTGAAGGAGAATTTCCCCGACTACGTCCAAGGCGACAGGAAGCTGGCCTGCTTCGGCCAGGCTGCGGCCAAGGCGATAAAGGACGCGGGGTTGCGCCTTGACATCGAGGCACCCAACAAGAATGCAACGTCAATGCCCGCAGCGTTGGACTTCTTCCTGAAGGAAGAGAACAAATGACGCGGGTCATTCAATTTCCACAACACAAATACATCCTTAAGGAGGCTTGCCGTGACGGCAGGCCTCCTTGCTTTTTGGCGGTCCACGGCGTGCCAAGCGGCGGGCGTGCCTTGCCTCTGCGGAAGTCGTCCTTTGTTAGTCGCTATAACAAGCTTTGTTAGCGGCAATAACAAGGCTTGTTACTGCGGTTAACAAGGGATGATTTTGCCTGCGGCGTGCGGTGTCATCGGGCAAAAGGCGGCGTGCCGGGGCGGCCGTCCTACAAAGTGCCGTGCCGATGCCCGCCTTTAGGCCGAAAGTTGCTACTTTTGTCCCAGTACAAACCATAGATAACCAAGGGCATGGCAGTGACATATCAGACTGACGGCGTGAAGATGCCGGCCATCAGGCGACGCGAGACGACGGCCTGGATAAGGCGCGTGGCGGACACCTACGGCAAGAGGACGGGCGACATCGCCTATATTTTCTGTTCGGACGACAAGATAATCGAGGTCAACAGGCAGTACTTGCAGCACGACTACTACACGGACATCATCACTTTTGACTACACCGAGGGCGACGTGATTTCGGGTGACATCTTCATCAGCCTCGACACTGTGAGGAGCAACTCCGAGCAGTTCGGGACGGAATACGGCGACGAGCTGCACCGCACCATCATCCACGGCATCCTGCACCTCTGCGGCATCGACGACAAAGGCCCGGGGCAGCGCGAGGTGATGGAGGAGGCTGAGAACCGTGCTCTCGCCATGCGTTGACGCGTTGTCTGACCTGTTAAACCTGACGGCATGGACATCAGACGTGCGGCACTCGTCGCCGCGTTGGCAATGACGGGACTTTGCACCGCTATCGCCCAAGTGGGCGGCGTGGCGGGTGCGGACGGGCATTTCGCAAGGGGGGCGGCAATGTACGCCGAGGGGCGTTACGCCGCTGCCGAAGCCGAACTGGCCGAGGCTCTTGCCCTCGACCCCGATGCTGCGGGGGCTGAGGATGCGCGGCTGATGGCCGCCGCCTCGCGCTACCGCCTCGGCAAGTGCGGGGTGGGGGAATTGGACGGGCTGTTGCGCGACTATCCAGGCACGGCGTGGAGGAACCTGCTGTCGTTCATGGCAGGCGGCATCCTTTTCCGGGAGGGGGAGTATGAAAAAGCCTGCACCAGGCTCGGCAACTGCGACGTTTTTGCTTTGGCGGAGGCCGATTGCGAGCAGGCTCTCTATGCCATGGCCGTGTCGTGCCAGCGCATGGGGCGGATGGAGGAGGCGAAGGTCAACTATGCCACGCTCGCTGCGACGAGTGCCCGCTATGGCGAGGACGCACGCTACAACCTCGGGCAAATCCTCTACGGGCAGGGACGCTACGGTGAGGCTCTTGCCGAGTTTGAGAGTCTGGAGCGTTCCGACCGCTTCTCACGCCGTGCCATGACCCGTGCCGCCGACATCTGCCTGAGGCTCGGGCGGACGGATGATGCCATCGCGACGGCCGACAGGCTCATCGCCTCCAGTGGTGGCAGTGAGGGAGATGCGGAATTGTATAAGATAAAAGGCGCGGCACTATACGCCCAAGGTGACATGGCTGGCGCGGCAAAAACCCTTGCCGCCTATAGCCGTATGGCCGACCGTCCCGAGAGGGAGGCGATGTATATGCTTGGCATGGCCCGCTACTCCGTCGGTGCCTACGCCAAGGCTGCCGAGGCACTCACGGCATCGGCCGTTGCCGACGACGCGATGTCGCAGAATGCCTGGCTGCACGCAGGACTTGCCCGCCTGGCACTCGCCGACAACGACAGGGCGCGTCTGGCATTCGAGCGTGCGTCGTCCATGGATTTTGACAGTGAGGTGGCAGCCCAGGCCCTCTACAACTATGGCATCTGCGTGAGTGTTGCCGCCTATTCGCCGTTCAATGAGTCGGTAAAAGTGTTTGAGAAGCTGCTCAACGACTATCCCGGCAGCACCTATGCCGGGCTGGCAAGCGGACGGTTGGTCGATGCCTACCTTGCCACGTCCAACTACGAGGAAGCCCTTGAGTCGCTGGACAAGATAAAAAATCCCGGGGCATCGCTGCTTGCGGCGAAACAGAAGCTGCTTTTCCGCCTCGGCCTGCAACGTTTTTCCAATGGAGATTACGACTTGGCCGTCCAGTCATTCACCGCATCGCTTGCACTCGGGCGGTATGATGGCGAGGTGCGTGCCGAGGCATACTTCTGGCGCGGCGAATCGCGCTACCGCACTGGCGACATGGGCGGGGCTGACACCGACTTCCGCCTCTACGCCGAATATGCCCCAGACAAGACAGGGCGTACATTTGCGCTGGCGTGCTACAATCTCGGCTACATCAGCTTCAAGGGCAAGGCCTATGGCAAGGCACTTGGCTACTTCAAGCGTTGCGAGACGTTGGCCTCCACATTGCCCGACGACGTGCGTGCCGACCTTTGCAACCGCATGGGTGACTGCTACTACCGCCAGCGTGACTTTGCCATGGCTGAGGATTGCTACGCCCGTGCCGCCGCGACCGACCCGGGGCAGGGCGATTATGCCTTGTTCCAACGGGCGTTCATACTCGGTCTGCAAAAGGATTACTCCGCCAAAATATCCACGCTTGACCGTTTGCTGGCCGACTACCATTCATCCCCCTACCGCGACGACGCGATGTTTGAACGGGGCAGGGCGTATGTCATGATGGACGACACGCGCCGTGCCATCGACTGCTACCGCACACTCGTCGCGGAATACCCCTCCTCGTCCTACGCTCCACGCGCCGCAGCCGAGACCGCCATGCTGCTCTACCGCTCAGGCCAATTGGAGGCGGCAGCCGAAGCCTACAAGGCTGTCATCACGGGCTACCCTGGCAGTGCCGAGGCGGGTCAGGCGGCGCGCGACCTGCAATCGCTCTATGTGGAGATGAATAGGGTTGACGACTACTTTGCATTTGCCGCTGCCGCCGGACTGGGTGCAGGGCAGGGCGACGGGCAAAGGGACAGCCTGACCTATCTCGCCGCCGAGAGGATATACATGACCGGCGACAAGGCTGCCGGGACGCGGGCGTTGGAGGGCTATCTTGCCGACTTCCCGGCGGGGGCATTCGCGGCGAATGCCGACTACTACGCAGGCCTTTACTATTACAATCAGGGCAATCACGACAAAGCCCTGGAGCATCTCGCCCGCTTCACCGACGCGGCGGCGGGGAGGTTCGCCCCTGAGGCGTTGACGATGGTTGCGCAGATGCTCCATGACCGTGGGGAATATGCCCGGGCTGCGGAGACATACGCCAAGCTCCGTGATATGGCATCGACCGAGGAGGATGCCATCGCCGCCGAGACAGGACTCATGCGCTGCCACGCCGCATCGGGTGACCACCGGCTCACGGCCGAGGCTGCCACGGCGCTACTCGCCCATGCCAAGACAGACCCGCAAACCGTCATCGAGGCGCACCGCCTGAGGGCAAAGGCCCGCACGGCGATGTCGATGACGCTGGAGGCTCTTGACGACTGGAAGGCAATCAGCGGCGACACACGCACCGAGGCAGGGGCTGAAGCACGCTACCGCACGGCTGAAATCCTCTTTGGCGACGGCGACAACGGTGCTGCGGAGGCTGAGATAATGTCGTTCATCGCCGACGGGACTCCCCATTCCTACTGGATGGCGCGTGCGTTCCTCCTGCTGGCGGACATCTATGCCGCCGAGGGCAAGGGCGATGACGCAAGGCAATACCTGCTGAGCCTCAAGCAGAACTACACGGCGGACGACGACATTGCGCTGATGATAGAGGAACGTTTGGCCAAACTCAACAACTGAAAGCATCATGACACAAGCCACACGACACATGACCATAGCCATCGCGGCGGCCAGCCTCGCACTGCTTGCCACCGCACCTGCCAGGGCGCAGCACGATGACGGGGAGGACAAGAGGACGGTCGTCGTCGAGAGAGAGTACGCCCCCGAAATCAACGATGCCGAGAAAATCACCCTCATGCCCCCCGCCCAACGCAAGACAACACCGCAGGGCAAGGCGGAATACGTCACGACTTCGCACCCCTATGGCGGCGTGCTCGATTTCGCACGGCTGCGGCCAGACTACGAACCCATGCCGCCCAAGGATGCGCGGCACGGCTTGATATACGCCGGAGGGGGCAGTGCCGGGAGTGCTGAGGCGGGGTTCTACTACAACCCGCGCCGCTTCAAAGGCAACGAACTGACGCTCAAAGCCACATTCGACGGCGTTGGCGACGGGCGGAAGCCCTTTGAGAACACTCTCCCACAGTCGGACGGCATTGGCTGGGACGCGCGGCACTACCGCACGGAGGCTGCGGCCGACTATTCGCACGCCTTCGACCGCCTCGTCCTCTACGTCAGGGGAGGTTTCCGACTGGACAACTTCAACTACCGTCCAGCATTCGACCCCGTGCCGGCCACCGACAAAGGCAGGCACACGCACGGCACGGTCACGGCGGGCATAAGGTCCGATGGCGGGGCGTTCACCTACGACATCCATGCCGCCTACTCGCATTTCGACAACGCCTATGGTGCGGCGGGGATGGCGGGCAGGAACAGTGAGAACCGTATGCGGCTCGCTGCTGCCGGCGCATACTCCCTCGGGCGGCACTCGCGCCTCGGCGTGCGGCTCGCTGCCACGAGCTATGCCTACACCAACAGCGTCATGCGCGATTTCACGACAGTAGGGATAAACCCGGCCTACACCTACGCCGACGGGGCATGGAACGTGCGGCTCGGTGCTCACCTCGACTTCGCCACACGCGGTGGGGGCAAGGTCAAAGCCGCGCCCGACGTCTACGCAGGCTACACTTTCGCCCGCCGCTACACCTTGTACGCCAGTGCCAAAGGGGGATTGTGGGACAATGGTTACGCCATGCTCGCGGCACGCAACCCCTACTGGAATCCCGCCTTCGCCGCCGGCGGCAGGGTGGAGCTGGCCGAAGCGTACAAACAACTCGATGCCGACATCGGGCTGAAGGCCTCGCCGCTCGCGGGGCTGTCGCTCACGGTGTCGGGAGGATATGACATCGACAAGGGCGATCTGTGCCTTGTCGGCGGCACGGAGGAGGCGCGGCGCAGCATCTACCAGGAGATGGTGCAACGCGAGACCCGCGTCATCCACGGGCGCATCGGGGCGGAATATGCGCACAAGGACATCCTGACCCTCGCCCTCGCCGCCTCGATCATGCGGTGGGACGACGATGGCGATGCCGCCCTTGCCCTCAAGCCGCGCTATGCCGTCGAGGCTTCGGCAGCATGGCAGGTCATCGACGGGCTGCGTCTTGCCGTCAGCTATCTCGGGCTGGGGCGCAACGACAAGGGCGTGGCCGGCAATGTCAACGACCTCTCGGCCAAGCTCTCCTACACATTCCGCAAAGGCATAGGCATCTATGTCAAGGCTTCCAACCTCACGGGCGGCAGCAACTGCCTGTGGTACGCCTACCCCTCGGCAGGCGCGCGCGTGCTGGGCGGCGTGTCGTGGGAGTTTTGAACGTGCAATATTTGCTTGCCAGACAAAACTTTTCTTTCCCGCCCTGCCGTCATGTGCCAGGCGGCAAGGGATGCTGTCGCCTGCGGGGTCAGACCTTTTGCCGCATGGCATCGTATGCTCCCGCTAAAATCATCCTTTGTTAGTGCCACTAACAAGGGATGACTTCCGCAAGGTCAAAGCATGATGCTGCCGGGCGGGTGCGGTGTGGCCGCCGCGTCTCTCAGCCGTGGTGAAAGAAAGTGCGGGACATCGCGGCTGTTGCCGTGGATGTCCCGCACTTTTTGTCTTGGTGGTGTGCGCCGGTCAGTGCGACAGTTCCCTTGACTTCTCGCCGAGGTAGCCGCCGTGGTGGCGTTTGGAGTATTCGAGGATGGTGAAGCCCGTCATCCTCATCGTCTCGACCACGAGGATGTCGCCTATGACGGTCATGGTGGTGGTCGAGGTTGTCGGGGTCATGCCGAGCAGGCACACTTCCTTGGGGCCGCCCGTGTAGAGGCAGATGTCGGCCTCGTGCGCCAGCGGGCTGTCGGGGTTGCCGGTGATGACGATGAACTTCAGTTCGGGGTTCAACTTGCGCGAGAGGTGTGTGAGTTCGACGATTTCGCGTGTTTTGCCCGAGTTGGAGATGAGCAGCAGCAGGTCGTCCTTTTGCAGTATTCCGAGGTCGCCGTGCTGAGCTTCGCTTGGGTGGAGGAACACGGCAGGGATGCCTGTCGAGCAGAACGTTGTGGCGATGTTCATCGCAATCTGTCCTGCCTTGCCCATGCCCGATGTCACGAGCTTGCCCCCCTTGCGGTGCACCTGTTCCACTATGAGTTCGACGGCTTTGCGGTAGTTGTCAGTCACGGGGATGTTCAACACGGCCGCCGCTTCGTCACGCAGCAGTTGCTTAATGTTTTCTTCCATATTGTTGTAGTGATGAGATGATTTCTTCGAGATTGTCCGCCACCAGGAAGTATTCGTCAAGGGGGTGGCGCAGGAAACCCTCGTCCCTTAGCCCTTGCATGAGCGACACGAGGCGGTCGTAGAAGCCGTCCATGTTGTAGAATATCACCCTCTTGCCATGGTATCCGACCGATGCCGCCGCCATGACGGTGAAGACTTCGTCGAGCGTGCCAACGCCGCCGGGCAGTGCGATGATGCAGTCGGCGAGTTGCACCATGCGGTCTTTCCTTTCGCTGAGGTCTGCGACCTGGATGATGGTGTCGCACAGTTGGCTGATTTTGCCGTCGTCCTCAAACCTGCCGGGCACGACGCCGGTGAGTTTCCCTCCGCTGGATTTGACCGCCCGCGCGGTGCATCCCATCAGCCCGAGGTCAACGCCGCCGTAGACGAGGTCGTAGCCATTCGCCCCCATCCATTCGCCCAACTGCCGGGCGCGCTCGAAGTAGGCGGGCTTTATGTCCTCACAGGCGGAGCAAAAGATGCAGATGTTTTTCATTTTGTCACGTTCTACACTGCTTGATGGTTGCAAATATCTGTTTTTTCCTTATAAAGCGCAACATCATTTTGCCTATTTTTGCAATTCGGAACGTTTAAACTGACAAATGGTAAGCTGCGACACTTTCACCCTCCCCAACGGATTGCGCGTCGTCCATGCCCGGACGGCGGGCAATGTAGTCTACTGCGGTCTGTCGGTCGCCGTCGGGTCGCGCGACGAGGAACAGGCGGAGCAGGGCATGGCGCACTTTGTCGAACACACCATCTTCAAGGGGACTGCCAAGCGGCGGGCATGGCACATCCTCAACCGAATGGAGAACGTCGGGGGCGATTTGAACGCTTACACTAACAAGGAGGAGACGGTGATCTACTCGACATTCCTTGCCGAACATCTCGCCAGGGCGATGGAATTGCTGTCGGACATAGTGTTCCACTCGGTCTTCCCGCAGAAGGAACTGGACAAGGAGAAGGGGGTAATCATCGACGAAATCAATATGTACGAGGACTCGCCTGCCGAGCTTATCTATGATGATTTCGAGGCTTTGCTCTTCGACGGCCATCCTCTCGGGCGGAACATCCTCGGGACACCTGCGACTTTGGACGGTTTCACGTCGGAGGACGTGCGGCGGTTCGTGTCGCGCTACTACGCCCCGTCAAATATGGTGTTGTTCGTCCGTGGCGGCGTGTCCTTGGCACGGGTCAAGTCGCTTGCGATGAAACATTTCGCGGCGGTCGATGACTGGACCGTCAACCACGGGGGAAGCCCGTTGCCAGACTACAAGCCATTCAGCGTGGTCAGGACGAAAGACCTGCACCAGTCGCACGTGATGGTCGGTTGCAGGGGATATGATGCCTTTGACGACCGCAGGACGACGCTCTATCTGTTGACCAACATCCTTGGCGGGCCGGGGATGAACAGCCGCCTGAACGTGGAGCTGCGGGAGAAAAGGGGGCTTGTCTACAACGTCGAGGCCAACCTTGCATCCTACAAGGACACGGGGGTGTTTTGCGTGGCATTCGCTTCCGATGACGATGACTGCGATCATTGTCTCCAGCTCATCCGCCGCCAGTTCCGCCAGCTCCGTGAGCAAAAGCTTGGGACGCTCGCCCTCGCTATGGCAAAGAAGCAGCTCATCGGGCAGATAGGCGTGGCCTCGGACAACAATGAGAACTGCGCACTCGACATGGCAAAGTCATTCCTGCACTACGGCAAAGTGAATTCCTCGGAAAAACTCTTCAAGCGCATTGAGGCAGTCACCGCCGATGACATCATCGCGGTCGCCAATGAGAAACTGTCTGACGAAGTGCTGTCGGTGCTTGCGTTCCGCCCAGCCAAGTGAAGGTCAGTTTGTGGCCCTTGATTTCTCCAGTTTTAGCGCGAGCCTGATTGCGAACCAGGCGTGCAGCACACTCGCTGTGATGAATCCGTAGTGGCGGCACATGATGCGGTAACGCTCGATGAGCGATGCCCGGTGGTTGCGTGTCGTCATGCCCACGTTGCAGTAGTCGATGAGGGTGAGGTGGGTGTTGTGGATGTCATGCGCCTTCTTCATCAGCCTGATGCACCAGTCAAAGTCGGCCGAGAAGCGGTAGCGCGTGTCATAGTCCTCCATGATGCGCCGGTTGGCGATGAATGCCTGGTGGCACACCATCATGCCTTGCCTGAAACTGCGCCAGGTCAATTGTTCCGGAGCTTTGTGCCTGCGCATGGCGACGAAATGACCTTGGCGGTCAACGATTGCGGTCTCGCCGTAGATGATGTCAGGCAACTCGTGCCGCCCGTGCAGGCCATGCACGATGTTGGCCAGGGTGTCGTCTTCGTGAAAGCTGTCCCCCGCGTTGAGGAAGCAGAGGTAATCCCCCGTGGCGAGTGCGATGCCTTTATTCATTGCGAAGTAAAGTCCCCCGTCCGGCTCCGAGACCATGTGGCTGATGCGGTCGGCGTATTTGCCGGCGATGTCCATCGTCCTGTCGGTTGACTTGCCGTCGATGATGATGTACTCTATGTTGTGGTAGGTCTGGGTGATGACACTCAGGATGGTCTCCTCCAGGCAATCCTCGGCGTTGCGTGTGACGGTGATGATTGAGAATTTAGGCGTCAGTCTTGTCAGCATCGTTTTGTTTTTTGGGAGTTTTTGGCTTTTCGGGCGGCACGGCTACGGGTTTCAATCCCATCCTCTGCCTGATGCGCCTGAGGCTCCGCCAGCCGCCGAAGTCGAAGAGGTAGCCCCTCGTCTCTTTCACCCATTTGTTGTAGTCGCGTGGCGCGAACCCTTGCCTGACGAGTGCCGGGTCGCTGTCAAGGACGTGCAGGCAACGGAGGTAGCGCAACAGCCGCACCCGCTCGGGAGTCAGGTAGCTGCTGTCGGCAAATTCGTTGAAATTCCTCCTGAGGTACTCCTGCTCCAACGAAAACGTCTTGACCGGGTCTTCCCCCGGTGCGGTCTCGACGACCCTGTCCTTGGGCGTGACAAACACCGGGCAGGGCGACACCACCACCGTCTCGGCACCCACGATGGCGCGGGCGAAGAAGTCGAAGTCGTAGTCCTTCAACCTGTGGTCGAACCGCACGAGGCGTTCCTTCAGGTAGTCCGACTTGACCATGTTGGCATGGTTGCCCGTCTCGATGCGCATCTTGCCGCCGAAGGTCTTGACATACTCGCCACCGCCCATCGGCTCGTGCAATGCTGGCATCCGCCTCAGGCGTTGTTGGCGCGGGCGTTTGGCATCCCTGACCATGTAGGGCATCTGCACGACGTCGGCATTGTGCCGCGCCGCCTCGTTGAACGCCAGTTGCAACGCATAAGGGAGCAGCTCCTGGTCCTGGTTGACGAACAGTGTGTAGCGTCCCTGTATCTGCCGCAACGCCTTGTTGCGCGAGTTGGCGAGACCCTTGTATTTCTGCTCAAACAGTTTTATCCCCGTGTTGCGTTGTGCGAAACCTTTGATTTCCTTGCCCGCGCCGTCGTCGCTGCCGTCGTCGAGCAGGATTATTTCCGTCGTCACGCCTGGTTGCCGCAGCAGCGACTTGAGGCAGTTCTCGACTTGCCGCCAGTTGTTGCGGACGATGGCTATGATTGTCACATCGATGGTCTTTCTCATGTGTTGGTCAGGTGCTTAATGATTTGTTGTAAACCTCTATGTACCGCCGCGCCACTGCCCTCTCGCCGTAGCATTCGCGCACTTTCCTGACGGCGGCTTGGCTGAGCCCCTCGTAGGGTTCCTGGAAGAGCATCCACTTGATGCCTTTGGCGATGTCGCTTGCCGACTTGTAGCCCGCCACGTAGCCATTGTGCAGATGGTCGATCATCTCGGGGATTCCCCCCACGTCAAACCCGATGCAGGGCGTGCCGCAGGCCATCGCTTCCATCACCATGTTGGGGAGGTTCTCCTCCAGTGACGGGGTGACGAAGGTGTCAACGGCGTTGTATATCTCCGCCATCTTCCTCTCGTCGCCGGTGAAAGGCAGGGTGTAGAGGTCGAATGGCAGCATCCCCCGCAGCGCGTCGCTGTGCGTGCCTATCGCCACCACGGCGACCGAGCCGGCCTTTTCGGGATACTTGCGCACGAAGATGCCGCACGCCTCGACGAGATAGTCGATGCCCTTGCGCTTGTCGGTCGGCTTGACCGCGCCGAAGAGCACGAGCTTCTTGTCCTCGGGCAGCCCGAGCCTCCGCCGCGCACCGGCCTTGTCGGCGGGGCGGAACACGTCGGTGTCGATGGGGTTGGGGATTGCCACGAGCCTCCGCCCCGCGAGCAGGGGGCTGATGGATGCCCTGCCCCTGAGCCACTCGCTGCACGTGACGAATGTCAGGTTGCCGCCCTTGGCGTAGGTTCTCGCCTTCCTCCTGAAGACGGCACGCGACAGGTCGCGCCTGCGCTTGCCGCCCATGACGAACTGGCACTGCCCGCAGCCGCCGGCATAGTTGCCGCATTGGCGTGCATGGTGGCATATCCCCGTGCACGGCCACATATCGTGCATCGTCCACACCACCGGCTTGCCCGAGGCGAGTATCTTCCCTATCCCCCCGAGCGACAGGAATCCCTGGTTGACCCAGTGCAGGTGGATGATGTCGGCCTCCTTGAACTCGGGCAGCTGCGTGATGTCCACCCCCGTGTTGGCCACCGAGACGGCGAAAAGGTCTCGGCGGTTCAGCCCGTTGGCGATGAAGATGCGCAGCCGCTCCCATGCAAACCGCGCGATGTTGGCCACCGACTCCCTCACCGCCACCACCGAAGCCGAGCGCGTCTGCTTGTCGCGCACGAGCATCTTCACACCGATGCCCGACAACTTGAGCGCGTGCATCAGCCGCCGGGCAGCGACAGCCGCCCCGCCCCGGGTCTCCGATGTGTTGACGATAAGTACTTTCATCCGCGTGCCTGCTTAGGCTGTCGCAAAGTTACCTATTTTGCCCGAAACACACCGCCCGCTGCCTCCACTTTGCCGCTACGGGGTGCAAAATGCCTGTCGTTTGGCACAAACTTCCCCCTCCCCAGGGGAAAACTTGCAAAAGGCCAGACGAAAAGTATATTCAGAAGTTTTGAATATATAAACAAAACTTTTGTTTATTAAAACAAAACTTCTGAATATATAAACAAAAGTTTTGAATTAACTTTTCCCCATGGGATATTGAGGTTTTCCCCCGGGGGATGCGGGTTTTGGGGCGGGGGTGGGGTTGTTT
>CALNGU010000008.1 GCA_939800445.1 uncultured Bacteroidaceae bacterium
CGCTGCCACCTTCAGGGGGTGCGTCCACCGACAACACCGGTGGACGCACCCCCTTCTTTTATGCCCGCCCGGAAGCCTCCGGGCACAGGCGGTCGCGGCGGCGGGTGGATAGGGCATCTGCTTCAATACCAGGCGTATCAATCTCCTGTGCGCTGTTAATGCCGCATTTTCATCTTGTGGCGGGCAATCCAGCCCCTCGTGTCCTGATGAAAATCATCCCATGCTACAGCCCTTGGCATACGACCTTTTGCCTGTTTGGCTCAGATGCTTTTTGTACTGGGGTGGGATGGTGCGTCTGTGGCGGGAGACGCTTGTGCGGGATGGTTGCTGAGGGGTCGTGGTGCCGTGCTTACGTCGGGGCGTGGATGCACTTTGCCATCCGATTTGGCGTTGATAAGTTTTTTTGCATACATTTGCCCCGATGAAATCCCGTTGGGAGGGGAATTGTCAGAAAAACATACCATTTTGATACAGCCATGCAAAAGAATCTCGTGATAGTTGAGTCTCCTGCCAAGGCAAAGACGATTGAGAAATTCCTGGGCAAGGACTTCAAGGTCATGTCCAGCTACGGTCACATCCGCGACCTTAAGAAGAAGGACTTCAGCATTGACGTTGACCACGGTTTCACGCCCGACTATGTGGTGCCGGCGGACAAGAAGAAACTGGTGGCGGACTTGAAGAAGGAGGCCTCCAATGCCGAGACGGTGTGGCTGGCATCCGATGAAGACCGCGAGGGGGAGGCTATCTCCTGGCACTTGTACGAGGTGCTGGGGCTGAAGCCTGAGCACACGAAAAGGATAGTGTTCCACGAGATTACTAAAAATGCCATACTCCATGCCATCGAGACACCGCGCTCGATTGATACCAACCTTGTCAATGCCCAGCAGGCGCGCCGAGTGCTCGACCGCATCGTCGGTTTTGAGTTGTCGCCTGTGCTGTGGCGCAAGGTCAAGCCGGCATTGTCGGCCGGCCGTGTGCAGTCGGTGGCAGTCAGGCTCATCGTTGACAGGGAGCGTGAGATCAACGCTTTCCGGTCAGAGCAATGGTTCAAGGTCGTCGGCGATTTCGTCGTGACTGGTGCTGATGGCGTGCCTGTGTCGTTCACGGCCGATTTGTCCGAGCGTCTCCATTCGCAGGACGAGGCCGAGGCGTTCCTGGCATCGTGCCGCGAGGCCGAATTCTCGGTCGCGTCCATCGAGACCCATCCGGTAAAGCGCAGCCCCGCGCCGCCGTTCACCACCTCCACTTTGCAGCAGGAGGCGGCACGCAAGCTGGGCTACACCGTTTCGCAGACGATGATGATTGCACAGCGGCTCTATGAGTCGGGGCACATCACCTATATGCGTACCGACTCGGTCAACCTGTCATCGCTTGCCCTTGCCACGAGCCGTGAGGAAATCATCAACCTCATGGGGGAGGGCTATGTCAAGACCCGCAACTTCACGACCAAGACCAAGGGTGCGCAAGAGGCTCACGAGGCAATCCGCCCCACCTATATGCAGCACACCGACATCGAGGGCACGCAGCAGGAGCGGCGGCTCTACGAGTTGATTTGGAAACGTACGCTCGCCTCGCAGATGGCCGACGCCCTCATCGACAAGACCAACGTTGAGATAGCCATCAAGGGACGCACCGAGACATTCGCAGCATCGGGCGAAGTGGTCAGGTTTGACGGCTTCCTGCGCGTCTACCGCGAATCCCACGACGATGACGACGCAGGCAGTGATGCCGGCATGGCACTCCCGCAGATGTCTGTCGGGCAGCCGCTGGCGTGCAGCCAGATGACGGCGACCGAGCGTTACACCCAGCAACCGCCGCGCTACACCGAGGCGAGCCTGGTCAAGAAGCTGGAGGAGCTGGGCATAGGCCGCCCATCGACTTACGCCCCGACCATATCGACCATACAGCAGCGCGAATACGTCGTCAAGGGCGACCGCGAGGGCGGCAAGCGTGACTTTGACGTCATCACCCTCAAGGGCGGCAAGCTGTCGCACGCGGTCAGGACAGAGACCGTGGGCAACGACCGTGGCAAGCTCATGCCGACGGACACGGGCATGGTGGTCAATGACTTCCTGACGGAATATTTCCCCCAGATACTCGACTACAATTTCACCGCCAACGTCGAGCGGCAATTTGACGACGTGGCCGAGGGCAAGACCGAGTGGAGGCAGATGATGGCCGACTTCTACGCCAAGTTCCACCCGTCGGTGGAGAGCGCGATGGCGATGAAGACCGAGCACAAGGTCGGCGAGAGGGTGCTCGGCACCGACCCCAAGACGGGCAAGGCGGTCTCGGTCAAGATAGGCCGCTTCGGGCCCATGGCGCAACTCGGCTCGGCCGACGACGCGGACAAACCGAAGTTCTCACGCCTGCGCAAGGGACAATCCATCGAGACCATCACGTTGGACGAGGCCCTCGACCTGTTCAAGCTGCCCCGCGTGCTGGGAGAATACGAGGGCGGCGAGGTGCAGGCATCGACGGGGCGTTTCGGGCCGTATGTCCGGCACGGCGGCAAATTCTATTCGCTGCCCAAGGATGCCGACCCGCTTGAGACTACGCTCGATGAAGCCATCGAAGTCATCAGGAAAAAACGCGAGGAAGATGCCAACCGCATCGCCAAGACATTCCCCGAGGAACCGGGTCTGGAGGTGATCAACGGACGCTACGGCCCGTACATCTCTTACAACAAAAAGAACTACAAGCTGCCCAAGGGCGTTGACATCGCCTCCTTGGACTTGCCGCGCTGCCTTGAGATCGTCAAGGAGCAGGACGACAAGCCCGCCGCGCCGCGCCGCCGCTTCACCCGCCGCACCAAGCAATGAACGGCCATGGCAAAGCGTAGTGACAAGTCCGCCAAGGTGGTGATGAAGGTGTTGTTTTACCTCCTCTGCATCGCCATGGGGCTGTGGGTGGGCACGTATGTCGCCCGTTCTACCGAGGGCGGTTATGGCAACCTCATATTATATCTCATCGGCGGGGTGGCAGCCGTGCTGCTCGCCCTGCTGGTGCAAATCATCGTCCACGAACTCGGCCATTTGCTCGCGGGACTGGCGGGCGGGTGGCGTTTCCTGGCCTTCCGCGTGCTCAGCGTCATGCTGGTGCGCAGCGGGTGCAAGTTGCGCCTGACAAACTTTAACATCCCCGGCACGGCAGGCCAATGCCTCATGTCGCCGCCCGAGCGTCCTGCCGCCGAGTGCCGGTTGACGTTGTACAATGCCGGCGGATTTGCTGCCAACATCATCCTTGCCATCGTCGCGCTGGCATTGTTTGTCGCGTGCCATGACGGCATGGGCTTTTTTGCCCAAGCCTTTGTCCTGTCATTGGTCGCCACGGGGCTGGTGCTCGCCCTGCAAAACGGTGTGCCTATGGTCGTCGGCGGCACGCCCAACGACGGGCTGAACATACGTCTCTTGCGTCGTGACCCATCCTCTGCGCGTCACTTTGTCGGTATGCTGCGCTGCAACGCCTTGACGATGCAGGGCGTGAGGCTCAAGGACATGTCCGACGACATCTTTGCCCTCGATGACGGCGATGACCGTCGCAGCAGCCTGGTGCAGGGCACGATGTTTGCCCGCCTTTGCCGCGCGCTCGATGCCCTCGACCTCGACGCGGCACAGTCTGAAGCCGATGCCCTCGCGGCCTTGGGCGACGACCTGCCGGCAATCTATGCCGGCGAGCTGCATCGCGAGCAACTCTTCCTGTCACTCGTCATGCGCGGTGGCGGTGGGGAGGCCGAGAGGCTCTATGACAAGCATCTGCGCGACTACCTCAAGGCCATGTCGGCCTGGCAGTTGTCATCGCTGCGCGTGATGTATGCCTACGCCCTGTTGCATGACCGTGACGGGCAGGCCGCCGCAGAGCTGCGTGCCCGCTTTGACCGCAAGGCAGCAGGCTACTTCTCGCCTGCCGATGCCGAGAGCGAGAGGGACTTGATGCGGCTGGTGGACGAGCGTCGGGCAGATGGCGCGCAATCCGGGCACGAACCGTCGGCAGGCGCGGATGGCAGAACCGGCATCAAATGACATATCCCTATGGCCAACAATCTCTTGAGTGAACGCCTGGTCTACACAGGCAAAAGCCCGGTCAAGACGCACCTGCACATCTGCATCTACGACAAGGACGGGGTGACGTGCGGCGAGGGGCGCCAGTGGCAGGACGTGGCGGAGACCTACACGCCCGGCAAGACCAACTTCATCCAGGTCCGCGGGCTCAGTGACACCGCCGTGGTGTCGGACATCTGCGATCACTTCGGCATAGGGCTGCTCATCCAGCAGGACATCCTCAACGTCAACCACGCGGCCAAGATCGAGCAGCATGACAACTACAACTTCGTCGTGGCCAAGCTCCTCGCCGACGGCGGCGGTGGCGCGATCGTGCTGCGCCATGCCTGCATGGTGCAGGGGGCGGACTTCGTGCTGGTGTTCACCGAGGACGACGAGGATCTGTTTGGCGATGTCGCCAAGGCCATTGACGACAACGCCTTCCGCATCCGCCAGCGGCAGACGGACTATCTGCTCAGCGTGTTGATGAACAGCGTCGTGACGGCCTACGTCGCCAAGGCCGAGGACATAAAAGACCGGCTCGACGACGTAGAGGAACGCCTCCTGACGCTCGCCGGCAGCGACGTTGACATCTCGGAGCTGCAAGCCTTCCGCCGCGACTACCTCCAGATGAAGAAAGCCCTGCAACCCCTCAGCGGCCAGGTGTCGCGCCTGTCAAGCAGCGAGAACCCGCTCATACACAAGTCAAGCCGCCCTTTCTGGAACGATGTGGGCGACCATCTGGCCCTGGCCGCTCAGCTCGTCGAGAACATCCACGAGACGCTGGCCTCGCTCGTTGACCTCTACATCTCAAACAACGACCTGCGCATGAACAACATCATGAAGCGGCTGACCATCGTCTCGACCATCTTCATCCCGCTGACGTTCCTGGCTGGCATCTGGGGGATGAATTTCACCGCCATGCCAGAGCTCGACTGGCGTTATGGCTACCTCATGGCATGGTCGGCGATGATCGTCATCGGGGTGGCGATTTATATCTTTTTTAAGAGGAAGGGGTGGTATTGAGACTGGGCATGGCACGCACGTCCAGCCCATCAACGACAGGCGGCATCTCTCAGGTTTGACTAATAGGAGTAATTAGTCTGATTGGACTAATGGGTTGTGACCGAGAGAGAGACCCGGCCACAAGCAACCGCGTCTGGCCGGTGCCGCCGCCAATCCCCGCAGTAACAAATGCAATTGACCATGATTAGACGCGATGCTATCGCGTCTCCACAATGAGGCAAAACAATTTGCGTCAGACATGGTTTTTAAAGGTCTTGGCCGTTGGCCTCGTTACGCTTGTTGTCGTAGTACATCAGTATCTTGTAGTTACCGAGTGGGGTTTGTGAAATCGTGAACCAAACCATTTTCATTGTCGCAAGGTCTACGACTTGGGAGATAAATTCTATTAGCATTTCTTCCACCAATTCGTCAGAGGGGGCGGAGAGCTCCTCTTCTGTGTATTTGAGCACTATATCCTTTTGGATGTTTGCAATTTCCGTGCTATCAATGTCAAGTTTCTGAATAAACGATGCCTCATAACGCTTGTCATTGACAAGCATTTCGTAAGAGATATCCTCATTATCTGGGATTATGAAATCAGAAGCGTCATCGGCAACTGGCGCGTATGCATCGTTGTTTTCAAACTGCCTTACCAGTTTGTTGAACCTTATTTTGATTTGCACCTCATCACGTGGTGTTTGGTCTTCAACGAAAATCCTGTAAACTTTGTTGTTGTTTGTGACGACTGAGATTTCAACGTCCTCCCCGTTGAATTCACCTTCCAATATGGTGTCATCTATGTATGGATTGTTGACTTTGGTAAACCCTTTCTCCTTCAACTTCCTGATCATTTCCGACTTACTCCCGTCCACCGGGATGCCGAGGAACTTTGTCACGTCTTTTTGCCCGCACACCGCCAGCGGCAGCGTGAGCAGCAGGGCTAATAGCAAGGTTTTCATACGCTTTGTGATTAGATGGTTCGTTTGCCCAAATGTATATTAAAAAGTGTTTACCCCCCCCCTATTTGTTAACATGGTTTAACTGTCGGCGGCGTGTCTCTTTTCCTTTATCACCAGAGTGACCTGCATTTGACATGGATAAGACGCGATGCTATTGCGTCTCTACAAGGCGTGGCGTGGATGGAGGCAGGTGGCTTTTGTCCAGACAACTCTTTGCCGGTCTGACCAGAGAACGGCAAATGATGTCCCAAAGCAAGAAAAATCCATTTGTACTGGGGACATCACGCTTTGTTTATAGCTATGTTTGCATCGTTTTTCCGTGATATATGGGCAAGTCAGGCATATACATGATGGTATGGATTGCCTACATCGCTGCGGCGTGCCTGTGCCAGGCGTTGTTCGGGCGTTTCCCGGTCGATGCATTCGCTTTCCCGGTCAATGTGGCGGTGACGCTGCTGTGGGCTGTCTGCTCATGGGTGGTATGGCGCGAGCGTAAGCCGGCGTGGCTGGTTGCGTTGCTGTTGTCGCCACAGACGACGCTGGTGCTGCTTGCGGCTTTTGTGGCGGTGTGCCTCGTGCAAGGCTTCTGCGGCGACAGGCTTTCGTCGGCCTGGTGGTTTGTGGCGGTCGTCGCGGCCCTGCTCACTCACCTGCTCTTTGTCACGCTGCGTGGCGTGAGGAGGGGACGCAGCCGCCTGGTGAGGTTTGCGCTGATACACCTCGGCTTGCTGCTTGCCTTGGGCGGCGGCTTCTGGGGTGCTCCCGACACTCACCAATGGCGCATGGCGGTGCGCGAGGACGAGCCCACGCGCGAGGCCGTGGACGGCGAGGGGCGCATGGCCTACATGGGGCACGAGTTGCGGCTTGAGCGTTTCAGCACCGAGACCTATCCCGACGGCACGCCAAAGAGCCACGTGGCCGAGATTGAAATAGACGGCGGCGGCAAGGCCACTCTTGCCGTGAATCACCCTTACGCGCTGTCGTGGCGGGATGACCTTTACCTGATGGGCTCGACACCGCACTATTGCATAGTCGCGTGGGTCAGCCAGCCGTGGAAGTACGTCCAGTGTGCCGGCGTGTGGATGCTCATGGCCGGGGCGGTGCTGCTCTTCGTGCAAGGCGTCGGGCGTAAAACGACAAAGGGAGGACAGGCATGATGGTCACGTGGGATGATTTCGTCTGGTTTGCGGCGGCGGCCGTAGCGTTGTGGGCTGCCGGTGCAGTGGCGGCCTTCAGGCGGCGCGGCGGATGGGCTATGGCGGCCACGGTTGCGGGCATCTGCGTCTACGCGGCATTTGTCGCGGCATTCTGGGCGGGGCTGCAAAGCCCTCCGCTGCGCACGGCGGGCGAGACGCGGCTGTGGTATGCCCTCTTTGTCGTGGTGGCCGGGCTGGCCACATACGTGCGTTGGCGTTACCGCTGGATATTGCTGTTCACGACGGTGATGGCGGCCGTGTTTGCGGCCATGAACATCCTTAAGCCCGAGATCCACGACCAGACGCTGATGCCTGCCCTGCAAAGTGCATGGTTTGTGCCGCACGTGACGGTCTATATGTTCTCCTACGGCGTGCTGGGCTGCGCCTTCCTCCTTGGCGTGGCCGGCATGGTGGCACGCTCGACGGACTATTTAGACACGGCGGACAGCATGGTCTATGTCGGCACGGCGTTCCTGACGCTCGGGATGTTGAGCGGCGCGCTGTGGGCAAAGGAGGCCTGGGGCGACTACTGGAGTTGGGATCCCAAGGAGACATGGGCAGCCGTGACGTGGGGGATATATCTCATATATATACATTTGCGGCTGCGGAGCCGGGACAGCCACCCGCGACTGGCGGCCTTGCTACTGGTGGCAGGCTTCGCCGGGTTGCAGATGTGCTGGTACGGGGTGGGCCTGCTGCCGTCGGCACAAGACAGCCTGCACGTCTATTCGTGAGCCGCCGGTTGCGGAATAAGTGATTAATGGTTTGTTTAACGTTAAATAATTAAATGATGAAGAAGAGTTCAAAGATTCTGTTAGCCTTGGTAGGCCTCGTGGTGGTCTTGGCCATCGTCTACCGGGCTGTCAACACTGCTCCTTCTGCCGACCTTGCGTCGAGCGAGCAGCTGTTGGAGATCGTTGACGACGGAGGCTGCGTTTTATGCCACTCCGCCAACCCTGACCTTCCGTTTTATGCCAACTGGCCTGTGGCGAAGAGTCTCATCGGCCAACATGTCAAGGACGGCTATGCCTCGTGGGACATAATGCCGTTTATCGAGGCTTTGAACGCCGGCGAAGCACCCAACGAGGTTGACCTCGCCAAGGTCGAGCGCAGCCTCGCCGACGGCTCGATGCCGCTGGCACAGTTCTACCTGGTGCACTGGGGTTCGTCAATCACCGGCGCGAAGGAAGAGATAGCGATGGCCGCCGTCAAAGACTTGCGTGCCAAGTACTATCCCAGCCCGCTGGCCGCACCCGAGTTTGCCAACGAGCCGGTGCGCCCGTTGCCCGACAGCATAGCCTACGACGTGCGCAAGGCGGCTCTCGGCAAGGTGCTCTACAACGACACGCGCTTGTCTGCCGACGGCACGGTGTCATGCGCCACTTGCCACAACCTCGACATGGGCGGTGTTGACAACAAGCGTTACTCAGAGGGCATCGGTGGTCAGCTGGGCGGTGTCAACGCGCCGACGGTCTACAATGCTTGCTTCAACTTCGTGCAGTTCTGGGATGGTCGTGCCGCGACGTTGGCCGAGCAAGCCGGTGGTCCACCGTTGAACCCCGTCGAGATGGGTTGCAGCTCGTTTGACGAGATTGTCGCAAGGTTGTCTGACGACAAGGCGTTCGCCAAGGACTTCACCGCCGTCTACCCCGAGGGCTTGAGCCAGGCGACGATAACCGACGCCATAGCCGAATACGAGAAGACGCTCGTGACACCCAACTCGGCCTTTGACCGATACCTCAAGGGTGAAAAGGATGCCATGACCGCCGAGCAGGTCGAGGGCTATGCACTGTTCAAAGAGTACAATTGCGCCACCTGCCACGCCGGTGTCAACATGGGCGGCTTGACCTACGAGCTGATGGGGCAGCGCGACAACTATTTCGAGGACCGCGAACTGACGCTCAAATCAGGCCTGACCGACGGCGACAATGGCCGCTGGGCACAGACCAAGGTCGAGCGCGACCGCTACCGCTTCAAGACACCCACGCTGCGCAATGTGGCGTTGACATGGCCTTATTACCACGACGGGAGCGTCAACACGCTTGACGAGGCTGTGAAGAAGATGGCCAAGTTCCAGGTCGGACGCGAGATGTCTGACGACGAATGCGGCAAGGTGGTCAGCTATCTTGGCGCCCTCACAGGCCAGTTTGACGGCAAGACGCTGACCAACGTGAACGACAAATGACCGCCACGCCGACGGCGTGACATCACTATCCCCGGGCGAGTTGCACGACAATGTTGCAACCCGCCCGTTTTTTGTGCCGGGCAACGCCCTCCCCTTGTGGAGACATGGTGCGCCAACATACGCCCAAAATGCGTAAATTTGCGGCACTCAAACAGGACAAATCAACAAACAACTACGATTATGGGAAAAAAAGCTCTTTTGATGATTCTCGACGGGTGGGGCCTTGGCGACCACGGCAAGGACGACGCCATCTTCAGCACCCCGACCCCTTACTGGGACTATCTGTTGAAGACCTATCCGCACTCGTGCCTCCAGGCCAGCGGCGAGAATGTCGGCCTGCCCGACGGGCAGATGGGCAACTCCGAGGTGGGGCATCTCAACATCGGTGCCGGGCGCATAGTCTACCAGGACCTCGTGAAGATCAACCGCGCGTGCGCCGACGGCTCGATAGCCAAGAACCCCGAGGTGGCCGCCGCCTTTGCCTACGCCCGTGACAAAGGCAAGCGCATACACTTCATGGGCTTGACTTCGGACGGGGGCGTGCACAGTTCGCTCGTGCACCTCTTCAAGCTGTGCGACCTGGCAGCCGACTACGGCCTGGGCGACCGCACGTTCATCCACTGCTTCATGGACGGCCGCGACACCGACCCCAGGAGCGGCAAGGGTTTCATAGCGCAACTGGAGGAGCATTGCAAGGCTTCGGCAGGGCGTGTGGCGTCGATTATCGGCCGCTACTACGCCATGGACCGCGACAAGCGTTGGGAGCGCATCAAGCTGGCCTATGACCAACTCGTCGGCGGCGAGGGCAAGAAAGCCACAGACATGGTGCAGGCAATGCAAGAGTCCTACGACGAAGGGGTGACGGACGAGTTTGTCAAGCCCATCGTCAACGCCGGCTTTGACGGGACGATCCAGGAGGGCGACGCGGTTATATTCTTCAACTACCGCAACGACCGCGCCAAGGAACTGACTGTCGTCCTGACGCAACAGGATATGCCCGAGGCGGGAATGAAGACCATCCCGGGGCTCTACTACTGCTGCATGACCCCCTACGACGCGTCGTTCAAGGGCGTGCACATCCTCTTTGACAAGGAAAACGTGGAGAACACTCTGGGCGAATACCTCTCAGCCCAAGGCAAGAGGCAGCTGCACATTGCCGAGACGGAGAAGTATGCGCACGTCACCTTCTTCTTCAACGGCGGGCGCGAAGCCCCCTTCGAGGGCGAGGACCGCATACTCGTCCCCTCGCCCAAGGTGGCGACCTACGACCTGAAGCCCGAGATGAGTGCCTACGAGGTCAAGGACAAGCTGGTGGAGGCTTTGGGGACAGAACAATATGACTTCGTGGTCGTCAACTTCGCCAACGGTGACATGGTGGGACACACCGGTGTGTACGAAGCGATCCAAAAGGCCGTCGTGGCCGTTGACAACTGCGTGCATGATGTCATCGAGGCGGCCAAGGCGCACGGCTACGAGGCGGTCATCATTGCCGACCACGGCAATGCCGACCATGCCATCAATGCCGACGGGACGCCCAACACGGCACACTCGCTCAATCCCGTGCCATTCGTCTATGTGACCGAGGACAAGGGTGCGACGGTCGCCGACGGCCGTCTGGCCGATGTCGCTCCGTCAATCCTCACCATCATGGGGCTTGAGATTCCCAAGGAGATGACGGGCGATGTGCTTATCAAGAGGTGATGCTGCGGCGCAAGCCGGTGCAGACCGATAATGATGCGGGGCGGACAATGAGTTGTCCGCCCCGCTTGTTTTGCCTTGGTGGCTGGCGTGTATCAGGCCTCGCCTTTCTTGAGCACGTCCATCATGTTGAATGTGCGTTGCTCGGGCAAGCGTATCTCGCCGTGCTGGGCTTCGTAGCGGCGGATGTTGTCCTCCAGCGCACGGAGCAGCCGCTTGGTGTGCTCGGGTGTCATGATGATGCGTGACTGCACCTTGGCACTCTTGACACCGGGGACGACGCGCACGAAGTCCATGATGAATTCCGACGACGAGTGCGCTATGATTGCGAGGTTGGCGTAGATGCCCTGGGCGGTGGCTTCGTCGAGGGCGATTTTCAGTTCGTTTGTCTTTTCGTTGTCCATGGTTTATGTGGTTTTGTTGATTGTTTGCCGTTGGTCTACTTGCGCCGAGGGGGCAGTGCGAGGATGCGTTCATACGTCCCGTCCTCCAGCAGAGCCAGTGACCGCTGCAGTGTGTCGTCCATGGTGGCGGTGACGATGACGTAGGCTTCCACCGTCCAGATGTCGCGTGCCACCAGTCCCTTGAGTTGCATGGTGAGGCGTGGCCTGGCCGCGGCGAGCTGGAGGCTGTCCACTGTCATGTCCGAGGCCTGGGCTTCCTGCAAGAGCGATTGCATGAGTCCGTCGCTGTCGTCAAAGCGTACGGCGAAATCCTCCGCGTCGCGGTATTCCTTTGCCAGCCCGTCGCGGTGGCTGTCGGCATAGGACAGGGCGGCGCGGGCTACGCATCCCTTGGTGAGCAAAGCGCGGTGCAGGGTGTTTGTCCGCGTGGTGTCGAGCGGCACGAAGATGTCGGGCATCACGCCCCCGCCGCCGTAGACAGTCCGCCCGAGGCGCAGCGTCTTGTAGCGCAACGAGTCGGGGAAGTCTATGCTGTCCGCCGAGAACATTTCGCCATGGCGGTAGCGGTCGTCAATCTCGTGGGCGTAGGCCTCCACTCCGCCGGCATAGGGCTTTTGTATCATCCTTCCCGACGGGAGGTAGTAGCGCGAGGTGGTCAACCGCAGCATCGACCCGTCGGGCAGGTCAAGCACGTTTTGCACCAGCCCTTTGCCGAATGTGCGGCGGCCGACGACGATGCCACGGTCATGGTCTTGCACTGCTCCGCTGAATATCTCGGCTGCCGATGCCGTATAGTCATCGACGAGCATGACGAGGCGCAGCCCTTGCATCTTGTTGCCCGCACGTGCCTTGATGTCGCGCCGCTTGCCGTCGCGCCCGATGGTGTAGACGACCATGTCGCCCTTGCCGAGGAAACGGCTCACCATATCTACCGCGCTGCCGAGGTATCCGCCCCCGTTGCCGCGCAGGTCCACAACGAGGCTGTGCATCTTGCGGCGGTTGAGTGTCGAGAGTGCTTTGTCAAACTCGTCGGCTGTCGTCGCCCCGAAGTTGAGCACGCGGATATAGCCCACGCCAGGGCGCAGCATCACTGCCGCGTCTACGCTCTTGACATCGACTTTGCCGCGTGTCACGTCCATATTTAAAGGCTCATTCTCGCCATGGCGCATGACCTTGAGGCGCACGGTTGTGCCGGCTTCGCCCCTTATCATCGAGGTTATCGCGTCGTTGGACAGCTTGCTGCCGGCGATGGCTGTGCTGTCCACGGCGACGACCCTGTCGCCCGCCATCATCCCCGCCCGTTCTGCCGGGCTGTCAGGCAGTGCCTGTATGACCACAAGGGTGTCCCTCAGGATGTTGAATGTGATGCCTATGCCGCAGAAGTTGCCCGACATCCTCTCGTTGAATTGCTTGACCTCCTCGGCATCCATATATGTCGAGTGCGGGTCAAGCTCCGCCAGCATGGCCTTGACCGCCGCCTCCACGAGCGAGTCGGCCGGCACGTGATCAACATAGAGGTTTGTCATGGCGTAGGCTGCCATCTGTAGCTTGCGCATCTGCACGTCGTCCTGCGCGTGGAGCAGCAGTGTGGCGAGCGTTGCCAGGATTGCTGTTGCAAGATGTCTCATTGCCGCAGTCAGATGCCCAAGTCCATCCCCTCTGGGACAAAGGGCGTTATGTCCTTGCCGTAACTTAGCAATTCGCGCACGATGCTGCTGCTGACGCTGGTCAGTTCGGGCAATGTGAAGAGCAGCACTGTCTCCACCCCGTGCAGCTTGCGGTTGATGTCGGCGATGGTCTCCTCGTACTCGAAGTCTTTGACCGTCCTTATGCCGCGTATGATGAGGTTAGCGTCTATTTGCTTTGCGAAGTCCACGGTCAGACAGTCGTAGGCGGCAACGTCAACACGCGGATTGTTCTCGTACAGCTTGCTTATCATCGCCAGCCTCTTGTCTGTCGGGAAGCAGGTGCGTTTGCCCTCGTTGACCCCGATGGCGATTGTGATGTGGTCGGCAAAGGTCAGTGCTCGCTCGACGATGGATTGGTGTCCCGTGGTGAATGGGTCGAATGTGCCTGGAAATATGGCTCTTGTCATTGTTTCTTGCTTTTGTGCCGGTCGCGAGGCGGTGGTCAGTCCACTTTGTCCTCCTCGACGACGAGGTTTTCGATGATGAATTCTTGCCGCTCCATGGTGTTCTTGCCCATGTAGTATTCGAGCAGGTCGCCCACGGCGTCTGTCTTGCGCATCGTCACGCGGTCGAGGCGCATATCCTTGCCTATGAAGTGCGAGAACTCCTCGGGCGATATTTCCCCCAGTCCCTTGAAGCGTGTTATCTCAGGATTCGGTTGGAGCTCGGCAATGGCGTTGACCCTTTCCTCCTCGGTGTAGCAGTAGATGGTCCGTCCCCGCTTGGCGTTGCGGACGCGGAACAAGGGGGTCTGGAGGATGTAGACGTGTCCTTTCTTGATCAGCTCGGGGAAGAACTGGAGGAAGAACGTGATGAGCAGCAGCCTGATGTGCATCCCGTCAACGTCGGCATCGGTGGCGACGATGACGCGGTTGTAGCGCAGCCCCTCGATGCCGTCCTCTATGTTGAGCGCGGCTTGCAGGAGGTTGAACTCTTCGTTCTCATACACCACCTTTTTCGTCAGGCCGAAACTGTTGAGCGGCTTGCCCCGCAGGCTGAACACCGCTTGCGTGTCTACGTTGCGGCTCTTGGTGATGGAGCCGCTGGCCGAGTTGCCCTCGGTGATGAAGATGCTCGACTCCTCTTTCCTGTCGCCTTTCGCGTCGTTGAGGTGTATGCGGCAGTCGCGCAGCTTCTTGTTGTGCAGGCTGACTTTCTTGGCTTTCTCGCGGGCAATCTTGGTTATGCCGGCGATGGCCTTGCGCTCTTTCTCCGCCTCCTGGATTTTCTGCTGCATGACTTCCACCATGTCGAGGTGGATGTGCATATAGTCGTCCAGTTCTTTCTTCACGAAGTCGCCGATGAACTTTAGCACCGTCGGCCCGTCTGGAGCCATGTTCTTAGACCCCAGCCTGGTCTTGGTTTGCGACTCGAAGACCGGTTCCTCGACCTTGATTGCCACAGCCCCGACAATGCCTGCCCGGATGTCGGCGTAGTCATATTTATTGTTGAAGTATTCCTTTATCGTCCTCGCCACCGCCTCACGGAAGGCCGTCAGGTGCGTGCCGCCCTGGATGGTGTTCTGGCCGTTGACGAATGAATAGTATTCTTCGCCGTACTGCTCGGTGTGCGTCAGCACTATCTCTATGTCGTCGCCCTTGAGGTGTATGGGGTCATAGAGCGGTTCGCTCGTCATCGCGTCGCTCAGCAAGTCGAGCAGCCCGTGCCGCGACGAGTATTTCTTGCCGTTGAGTACGATGGTCAGTCCGGTGTTGAGGTAGACATAGTTTTTGACCAACTGCTCCACAAACTCCATCTTGTAGGCATATCCCTCGAAAAGCGAAGCGTCGGGCGTGAATGCCACCGATGTGCCGTCGGGTTCGTCGCAGGGTGTGATTTCCCTGTCTTCCACCACGTTGCCTTTGCAGTAGATGATTTCCTTCACCTCGCCGTTCCTGACGCTGCGGATGCGGAACTCTGTTGACAGGGCATTGACCGCCTTGATGCCGACACCGTTGAGACCCACGGATTTCTTGAACGCCTTTGAGTCGTACTTCGCCCCGGTGTTCATCACCGACGATGCGTTCCTGACGCTGCCGAGAGGTATGCCACGGCCGTAGTCGCGCACGGTGACGCTGCCGTCGCCGACTGTCACCTCTATCGTCTTGCCGAATCCCATCATGAACTCATCGACCGAGTTGTCGATGACCTCCTTGAGCAGCACGTAGATGCCGTCCTCCTGGTGGTCGCCGTTGCCCAGTTTGCCGATGTACATCCCCGGGCGCAGGCGGATGTGCTCGTTCCATTGCAGCGTGCGGATGTTGTCCTCGCTGTACTCGTATGGTTGTTGGTTGGTTTCTTCCATGCTCATTTCATCCTGTGTGTGGCGGTTGTGCCGTTGTTGGCAAAGGTAGTGTTTTTTTTGGCGCGTCTCCACAATCGAAATGATGTGACGCGTGCCGCAGGATGGTTTATGGTGTGTTGCTGCTTGTAGAGACGTGCCATTGGCGCGTCTCCTCCGTGCTTCTTGTCATTATCTTCGTTTGTTTATTGTGTGATGTGCTGATGGTGCTTCTTTACTATTCATCTCTCCGTTTTTCGTCAGAGGCTCTCGTCATGGTATTCATCCGCATCCCATCGGGCTACGTTGTTGCTGATGTAGGTCGAGATGTTGTTCAATTCGTCTTGCCCCCTTACTATGCGTTCGTGGAAACGTTCTTGCCATGCAAATTCTATATGTTGCTGCCTTGCGTGTTTGCTGATTGCCGATTTGAAATGAGATATGATGCGCGACAGCCGGCCGCATTTGCGTGCAGCTGCTTGCTTTTGTGTCCGAGGTTCGTCTGTTTGGCTTTGCTGTTTGTTGTCATTGGGGTGTATTATGACAATCAGGTGTATGTGGTTGGGCATGACAACGTGTAGGGGCATTGACACGTCATCGTGCAGCGATTCAATTGCCATTGCACAAACGTTGGCGAATATGCCAATGTTGCTGAATTTCATGACAGGGCCTTTTCCCGTCGTGTGGACGATTTCACCAAAATAATGTTTGCGTCCGGATGTGCATATCGTGACAAAGTATATGCCTGCATCATAGTCGTGCCATGTGGCACGTGAGGTGTTGATGCGGTAGGTATTTCTGTATTTGTCAGTGGTTGCCATATCGTGTGCAATTATAGGTTTTGTCATTGTGATCGGCAAAATCGTGGTGTGTTTTTTGTCGCCTGTCGTAGAGACGCGCCAATGGCACGTCTCTACAGTTGTGGGCGTGTTTTATGTCGTGAAATCTTTGGTGTGCTGCTGGTTGTCGGATTGGGGGCATCGCCCTCAAAATCATCCCACCCAATCCCCATTACCATGCAATGCTTTTGCCTTTATCATACAATGCTGTCTGCGTTTGCTTGCAATGCTGTCGGGGCGGCGGGCGGTGTCGCTGGCGTGTCTCGGCATTTTTTCGTTTATTTGCAGGGACGTGCCTGCTTTGCCTCTCTATGTGACTGGTTGTTGCGGTGGGTCTTTTGTTATAATTATTGCAAGTTTTACCCGAAAACATACTATTTAACTTTAATTGTGTTAAATGGGGGGGGGTAATTTTCTTTAACCTTTATAGCTTTGCAATCGCTCCATAGTGTATGGACACCCGTCCATGCCGCCTTGGAGGCTGGTCATCTGTGCTTTAGGCTTTATGAAAACACCCGGATGGACAGCTGGTATGCCAGGCGGCGGCAAGTGTGGCGCATGATGCGCTTTGATGGGCAGGAAAGGGATGTCGGGTGCTACGCACGGCATGGGGCGCATATAAATAATGAAGGTTATGCTGAAGAGAATCTGTGGTCTGGCGTTGTTCGTTCTGCTGCTGTCGGCGGTCGAGACGAGGGCGCAAGTCTTTGCTTTGAAGTCCGATGTCTTAAATTGGGCGGCGGCATCCATAAATGTAGAACCTGAGGTTAAGGTCGCTAAAAAGTTTACCGTCGCGCTGGGACTGTCCTACAACCCGTGGACGGTCAAGGAGAACACCAAGAACAGCAAGATGAAGCACATCCTCGTGCAACCCGAGGTGCGCTGGTGGCCGTGCGAGGCTTTCGGCGGGCATTTCGTCGGTCTGCATCCCATCTATGCACATTTCAATGCCGGCAACGTCAGGATGCCGTTTGGCATCTGGTCGCAGCTTGAGGACAGCCGTGTGCAAGGCAACCTCTGGGGCGCAGGTGTCGGCTACGGTTATCATTGGATACTAAAGAACCGCTGGGCGATGGAGGCCGAGGTCGGCCTTGGCGTTGGCCATGTCGGCTATGACCGCTATGCCTGCCCCAGGTGCGGGGTGCGGCAGGGCGACGAGAGCAAATGGGTGTTCATGCCCACCAAGCTGTCGTTGTCGTTCATTTATGTATTTAAATAAGGTAGGGGAGGACAGATGCTTATGGATATAATAAGGAATACGATAATCTCCGCTGCGGCGATGACGCTCGCTGCCACTGCGGTTGCCTATGCCGCAGCCCCGGGACCAGTGGGCGGACGCGCTTTGACCTGGACTGACAGCACGTCAATCGAGGTGCGTCTGACGCTCACGGCAGGCGAAGCCGACATCAAGGGCAACCGCCGCCTCGTCGTCACGCCGCGCATCGTCGGACAGGACGGTGGCGAGCGTGTGTTGCCACAAGTCGAGTTTGCCGGGCGGCAAAACCGCAAGTTCAACGACCGCCGTGCCCTCCTGGCAGGTGAGACGCGCTCTGGAGTATATGCCAAGGGTGACACCGTCGCCTACGTGCAGACCGTCGCAGTCGAGCCGTGGATGCTCACGACACCGCTGCGCCTTGAGCTGTCGCGCGACATTGAGGGCTGTTGCGATGTCGAGCAGCTGCCGGGCGAGGTGAGGGGGACGACGACCTACGTCGCGCCTTATGTCCCCGCGCTCGACATGGTTGTGCCGCGCCTGTCGGTCGCCGAGGAGATGGCCAAGCATGAGCCTGTCTTGCGTCCTGTCAGCGACTACAAGCCCTATGACAGCAGCATCCCGTTGCGCAAGATGACCGGTGCGCTTTACGTTCACTTCCGTGTCAATGAATGGGACATCGAGGAGGATTTCCGCCACAACCGCCAGACGCTCGACCGCATAGTGCGTATGCTCCGTGCCATCGAGGCCGACACCGCATCTACGGTCAGGAAGATAGTCATCCTCGGCCTTGCTTCACCCGAGGGGCCGCTCGCCTTCAACCAGATGCTCTCCGAGCGTCGTGCCGAGGCACTGCGTGACTATGCCGTCTCGCAAGTGCACCTCGACGGCGTGGAGTGGGAGCTGCACGGCTGCGGCGAGGCTTGGGCCGACCTGCGAGATATGCTCAAGGACAGTGACATGGAGGGGCGCGACCAGGCGATAGGCATCCTTGACGACGAGACCGACCTCAATGAGCGCGAGAGGCTGCTGCGCCGTCTCGACGGCGGGCGGATCTTTGACTATCTCAACAAGGAGGTGTTTGTGGACCAACGCAACTCGGGCTACATTCAGATATACTATGACGCAGTGCCGGACATCCCGGCGCAGACCATCAACCGTGCCTCGGAGTTGGTCAAGCAGGGCGACAGCCAGGAGGCTATCAGCCTGCTTGTCCCGCTGGACGATGACCGCAAGTGGAACGTCCTCGGAGCTGCCTACTACACCGCCGGACAGCGCGACCGCGCTTTGGACTGCTGGCGCAAAGCTGCCGCCCGTGGAGACAAGGACGCTGAGCGCAACATCCGTGAGGTCGAGCGCAGGATGCGCTTGGAGCAGTGATGCTGCCATCGCCATTATATGACAGTTTGTCGGGTTGCGGCAACTATAATGACACAATGTAGAGACGCTGCCTGCCGCGTCTCCACAAAAGGATATGAAGAATGATGAATTGAGAACCAAATAACTTTATTGTTTAACTAAACGTTTAAGTAACATTTATGAGAAATCTTTTCGTGAAAGGCTTCATGGCAGCGGCTGCTGTCGTAGCCTTGGCTTCGTGCAGCAATGACGAAGAAGTCGTGATGACCACTCCCGAGGGCGATGCGACTGTCACTCTCGGCGTGAGCGTGTCTGTCCCCGGCACTAAGGCTGCCACCACTGCAGACCAGGTCAACCAGGACGCTGACTTTGCAGCCATCACCGGCATCAGCGTAGTACCGATGATCAACGGCGTGCGCCAGTCGGTCATCGCCCTCGGCGACATCACGGCAGGTGCGACAAACAAAACCTCTTGGGTTGAGGAGACCATCCAGTCGTCGGTCAACGGTTTCCGTGTCTATGCAGGTGTGCCGGCTGAAGTGTTGAACGGCATCACCACCAGCGCATTCAGCTACGCAGCACCCGAGACTGAGGACAATGCACACTCTGACCTCGTAACTTGGATGGAGAGCAACATGACGGGCAAGTCACTCATCGGCCAGTATCCCTTGATGTACTTCGCCAACACTGACGCAGGCGATGGCTACTACGCGACGCAGAGCGAGAGCGACTGGAACCTAGTGGCTGATTGGGGCACTAAGAGCAAGAACGCCATCGGCACCACCAACAACCGCGTCAAGATTGACGGCGTGCAGTACGGTGTCGGTGTCCTCGCATCAGGCGTTGCCTACCGCCGCAATGTCACTGCAGACACGGCAGAGGAAGAGACTTGCTTCGGCGATGCAGACCAGGCATCTGGTGACACCAACTATTCTGCACTCTCTCTCAGCGACGGCCAGGGCATGATCCTCAAGGGCATCTTCATCCAGGACCAGCCGACAGCCATCGATGCCGACCTGCAAGGCACTGACCACAGCGGCGTGCTCGTCGCAGCTGCAACCGACGCTACGCTCAAGACTGAGAAGCTCACGTTCAACGACCAGAACCGTGTCGGCACAGCCAACATCTATGCCATCGTGATGCCTGAGGACAACAAGGCGGTGACAGTCTCCTTCCAGTTCCAGAACAACACTGGCAAGTCGCTCTACCTCAAGAGCGGTGACGAAATCGCTGATGGCGGCTACGCTTACTATTCGACGACGCTGACTCCCAACGTCAATGGCAACCAGACGGCTGAGAACCCGTTGAAGATTTTCGATGCCGACTACACCACACTGCTCAACGCCAATGTCATCAACTGGAGCAACGGCACGCCTTATCTGCCCCAGACGACCGACGTGCAGATCGGTGTCGAGATCGATGTCGATTGGCAGAAAGGTCTTGAGTACGACGTTGAAATCTGATGACCGCACCAGCCCCCGCCTCTCCCTCGCCTGAGCGTGGGGATGCGGACTGGGCGACAAACACCCACCTCCGGGCGGACACACCGCCCGCCCGGAGGTTTACCAAAAGAAACACTATGCCGACGCGCCGACGGCACGCGGCATGACAATGGTGGGAACATCCGATGCCGCAAGGGGCGGCTCGGGAAGCTGGCGGGATGACTCGCCTTGTTAGTCGCATTAACAAGCCTTGTTAGCGGCACTAACAAGCTTTGTTATTCGCACTAACAACTGATGATGCAGCGACGGCACCAGGTGATGCACCTGTGATGATGCCGTGACGACGGATGGGATGAGGCTTTCCACCTTTTTAAAAAACTGGATAACGGCGGCCGCCGCGCCGCGTGCCACGCAAACGGGCGTGGGACACACGGCACAGCGGGCGACGGACAAATGGACGGGGCAAGTCCCCGGATGGAACGATAGGAGACAAAACGACATATATGACACTTCTCAAACGATTGACAACACGCACGGCGCGCCTCGCTGCCATCGTGGCGGCGGCTGCGCTGTCGGCTTCATGCATAAACGAGGACTTGTCGGACTGCCCCGAGGACGCGACGGTCGAGCTGACCTACAGGCTGCACCTGGCCGAGGACGGCGACTTCCTGGGCGGGCAGGGCATCGATGCGCTGCACCTGGGTTTCTGGGAGGCTGGCGGACCGCTGTGGGCAGAGCAAGTGGTCGAGGGGGCTGACATCCCGGACGACATGACATTCCGCCTGGCGATGCCGCGCCGCGACTTCGCGCACGTGGCGATGCTCAACTGCGGCGACCCTGCCGACGGCAGCCACACCGCCATGCCGCAGGGCATCGGCGACGTGCTGCTCACGCAACATCAGTCGCGGCGCGACACGGTCGAGGCGATGGAGGCCCCGGCCTACACCGGCACGCTGGACTTGCCGCTCAGCGCGTTGCCGGCAGGCGGGACTGCCACGTTTGACGTTCTGCTTGAGCCGCGCGTGGCGAGGCTGATGCTCAACGTCAAGTACGAGGACGGGCTGAGCAACATCCGCTGCTACGTCGATGGCACGGCGGGCGGCTACTATCCCCGCACGGGGCAGTGGCTCGACGCACCCGGACTGGTGGTCGACGCCAACGCTACGGCAGCCCCGGTGGGCGACGACGAGATGTACTATTGGTTCTACGCCTACCCGACGCAGACCGATGGCGGCACACGCGCCACGGCACAGCAAGGGGCGGAGGACGACAGCTGGCACGTCTACCTCTATGCGACGATGCCCGATGGCACGGTCACGCAATACGATTTCACCGTCACCGGCCGCCCGACGGTGGCTGGCGAGGTGTTCAGGGCGATATTCGTCCTCACCGACGGCAACGGCTGGTCGAACATCGGCGCGGGTGTCGAGATTGACACCAACTGGCGGCCGGGCATCGACATCGACATCGAGATGTAGCGGGCGTGCACCCCATCCCTTGCTTTGACAGAGGGGCGGGTGCGGATGATGAGGCTCGATGTTGTGCGGTGTGATATGAAAATATTAGGAAGAAGAGCAGCATTGAAACACAACTGTGGAAGTGAATTGCACAGATATGATTAAGAATTTTATAAAGACGGCATTGGCAATCATCGTCGGGGCGGGTTTTCTTGTTTCCTGCTCCGACGACGATGCGCCCGTCACTGTGGCACAGGGGAGGGCGGCTGACGCGACGGTGTCGGTGTCAGTGCGCTTCAACCTGCCATCGACCAAGGCCGGCGACCCTGGGACGGGGCATCCCGAGTTTGACCAGGGGTGGAGCACGCTGGCTTTCTACTTCGTCTATTCCGACGGCGTGGTGCTGACGCGCACGGTGACGCGGGATGAATTCGTGTCGGTCAACACTTTCTCGGTCTATGAGGGCGATGTGACCGCCTATGTAGCTGCATTCCCGGCAGGGCACCAGGTTGCCGACGGCACACTGTCCCGCGACGAAGTGACGGGCATGACGACCACGCCTTTTGCCGAGGCAGGCGTGGCGGGGAGCGAGGCGATGAGGGACTATATGCTCGGCTTCTTCAGCGGCGTGTCCCGTGAGATGCACGTCTCCATCGAACAGGAGAACGAAATCAACGTGCAGCTCGACCGCCTTGTCGCCAAGGTGGATTTGCAATGGGACGTGCAACCGGGCATCGATGACAATGCATTCGTCAGTGCGGCGGTGTCGGACATCACGTTCAAGGGTTGCCAGTCGGGCTATGTCTTCCCCGATGTAGCCCCAGGCATGGCGGCGTCTGCTGTGGAAGACCTCGTGACGCTCGACGGCCGGGTGAGCGCGAGGAACGGGCGTGCCTACTTCTACACTTTCCCAGGGGCGGGGTGCGGTTTCCAGTTTGATGTCTCTTTCGGCGGCGGAAATCTTGACGGCACGACAAGCAGCTATGATGCGACCTTTGCCGGCCGGCTCGACGGTGACGAGTGGCACAAGGTCAACATGACCGTGCGCGGCACCAATGTGGCCGTCGATGGCGAGCCAGTGTCAATCACGCTGAGCCCCACCTCACGTTAATGATCAGAAAAATGAATGGCTATGGCATACAGTAGACTCAATGACATATCGAGGATGGCGGCGCGTGCGCTTGCCGTCTCGCTGCTGCTGGCGGTGTGCGCCACGCAGCTTGCCGCGCAGACAATCATGCGTGTCACCCCATCGGGCGCGGGTGTCCACAGCGGTGCTGACTGGGACAACGCAATGACGTTGCCCGAGGCACTCGCTGCGGCGACGGCCGGTGACGAGGTGTGGGTGCAGGGCTTTGAGGTCATAGACGAGGCGGGCAAGGTCTACACCCTGACGGGGCGTGACGATGCGTTCACCGTCAAGTCGGGCGTGAAGGTCTATGGCGGTTTCAAGGGTGATGAGACAAGCATCGACCAGCGCGAGACTTTGGGTAAGCGGTCGGAGATGCGTCACCGCACCGTCCTCTCGGGCGATGTGATGGGTGATGACGAGCTGGATGCGACGAACCTCATCTTCCCCGGCAACAGCCTGCGCAGTGACAATGCCAGGCACGTGGTCGTCATCGACTTGACCCCGACACAGGCTTCGGGCAACAACAACACTTTGCCGACGGTGCTTGACGGGTTGAGCATAGCCGATGGACAGGCCGACGGCGATGCCGCCACTGCCGACGGGCATGGCGGCGGAGCGCTCATCATGGGCGACAACACGCTGGGCGGGGCGTTCATGATCACCAACTGTTTCTTTGTCAACAACTATGCGCGGCGTGGCGGTGCTGTCCATGTGGACGGGTCGGTCGTGCTGCGCCCGACGGAGTCGGTCATCAGCTATTGCACCGTGTTCAACAATGCGGCGGGCGAGCGCAGTTCCGCCAACAACAGCGGTGGCGGCCTGTGGCTTGAGGGTGACTGCACTGTGGTCAACTGCGAGGTGTTCAACAATGAGAACGGCGGCATAGCAATCGCCGAGGGCGCGTCGGTGGTCAACTCGACCGTGGCACGCAACACCGGCTCGGGCATCGAGCGGATAGGCGACGGCGAGGCTTTCGTGCGCAACACGGTCATCTGGGGCAACACCTACCTTTATGCGTCGGCTTCACCGATGTTCTACAACTCGGCCTACCACGAGGTGGTGCTTGCCGACGGTGAGAGCGAGGATGCCAACCACAACCGTTACGTGAGCAACCGCAACCGTGGCAACGATGTAGCCGTGCCGATGTTTGAATCGCCGTCGCTGCGCACGAGCTATGACCGCGAGTTTGACTGGCGCACCATGGCCTATCCCCTGTGGTCTTGGGACATACAGGACGGGTCGGCGTTCATAGACGGGGGCGACGACACTTTCTATGGCAACACCTACGGCACTGTCGATATGGCGGGCGATGTGCGCCGTGTCGGGACTGTGGACATAGGGGCATACGAGTACCAGACCGTTTCGGCTTCACGCATCAGGTATGTCGATGCCACCAACGGCAGCGATGTCAACGACGGGCAACAGTGGGCGAGTGCCTACCGCTCGGTGCAGCACGCCATCGACGACCTTGCCGCGACGCCGGGCGTGCGTGGCGAGGTGTGGGTGGCTGCTGGCACATACTATCCGACGGCTTATCTTGAGGACAATCCCGCCTATCCCGCTTCTTTCCGCATGGTCGATGGCATCAGTGTCTATGGTGGGTTTGCCGGCTGGGAGGAAAACAAAAATCAGCGCGAGCGTGTCGATGGCGGTCTGCCATGGCAGTTTGTCAACAAGACGGAGCTGTGCGGAGTGACCTATGACGGCACGTGCGAGTGGAATGCCACCGACCGCAAGTGGTCTGTCAACAGCGGCTCGACGCACGTGGTGTGGTTCGCACCGCTGCTCAACGAGGGCAAGGACGACGGGTTTGACCACGTGACACTGCTCGACGGGGTGACAATCCGAGGAGGGCAGGCGACGACCTCGCAAGCACCCTATTATTATGGAGACCGTGGTGCAGGAGTCTATATGGCACGCAACGCCTACCTCACCAATAGTGTCGTCACCGAGAACACGGCGGCAGGCAACGGCGGTGCCGTCTACCTTGACGGAGGACGCGTCATGTCGTCGCTCATCAACAACAACAGTTCGGAGGCGCAAGGCGGCGGCATCTATGTTGACAATGCCGGCATCGTGCTGCGCTCGATGATTGCCAACAACTCGGCCTACCAAGGCGGTGGTGTCTATCTCGACAGCAACGGCGAGTGGACAGACGGGCTGCGGCATCCCGAGTACCTCATCCTCTCGACCTGCGTCGTGAGCAACAACACCAGCAGTGCCAACGGCGCGGTCTACTGCAACAACGGCGGCATCATCCTGCAATCGACCATCACCAACAACGACACGCCACGTGCGACCGACTTGACTGATGACAATGCATCGCGGACAGGCGGATTGTATATCGACACCTACGGGCTGGTGGTCAACTCGGTGCTGTGGAACAACAAACTCCACAACGCCAACATCAATGCGTATGTGAAGAACCCATCGACGACTGACGTGCGTTTCCTCAACATGGCAGTGTCAAGCATGAACAATGTGGTGTGGAACAACGTTATCACCGAGGCCATGTTGCCACTCGCCGATGCCAACACCACGGTTGAGGGACAAGTGTCGCCTGACTTTGCCCCGGCGGGGCAGATGGCTGATGACAATGCCCTCATTTCGCTGACAGGCGTGCAGCCGGAATGGAAAAGTATCGACTTCTACTGGAAACCGGTCGCTGGCTCGAACCTCCGCACACAAGGCGCGGTGCTCGGCACTCTGCCCGACGAGGTGCTGCTCGAACCGGAACAGGACTTGAGCGGCAATGTCTTTGAGCAAAAACCAGCCATAGGTGCATGGGAGGTGCAGACCACCCCACTCAATCCTGAGACCGACGGCAACACGCTGCGCCTTTATGTGGACATAGAGTGCACTGACCCGACACATGACGGTTCGTCGTGGGCGACTGCCTACCGTTCGCTCAATGAAGCAATAGAGTATTTCGCTGGGCTGCCAGCCAGTGACGTGGCTGACAAGCAACTCGAGATACGTGTCAAGGAGGGCGACCTTTTCCCTATCTATGCTTTCGGCAACCTTGACCCGCAGACGGCACATCTGGCAATCAAGAAGACGAACAGCCGCCTCCCGCTGCGCATCATCGGCGGATGGGACGGCACAGACGGTGGTGCGCAAGACCCGCTGACACACCGCACTTTGCTTGACGGCAATCTTGAAGACGTGCGTCTGGAGGATGGCCTTTATCATGTCATAGTGGCCGAACCTGAGGCCAATGTGGTGCTTGACGGTTTTCATGTCGTGGGTGGTTATGCGGCAGGCACAGCGACAATCACGAGCGGAGCTGGCATGATAATATATGACGGGGCGACGGTGGAGGTGCGCAACTGCATCTTTGAGAACAATACAGCCACCGAATGTGCCGCCATCGACGGACGGCAACAAGGTGTGTCGCTGACGTTGGTCAACACGGTTGTCGGTAACAACACCAATATAAACAATGGTACTCCTGTCATCGCGGCAGCCAATCTCACACTCAACCACGTGACGATGGTCAACAATGAAGGATATGCACCGTCAGTGACCTACACCAACTCTTTTGCGGTGGGCAACACTGGAGGCAACACCTTGTCATTGGCTTCGACGGGTGAGGGCGGGACAGCCAATTTCCGCAACCCGAGCAACGCTGTCGGCGCGACATTGGGATTTGACACCTATTATGGAGGCTATTCCGACTACACACCATTGACGAGCTCGTCGGATGATGCAAGGATGATTATCAACCAGGGACAGGCGACTGGTGTCACCAATGACTTGGCCATGAATGGCCGTGACCTTGGCGGCAAACCAGACCTCGGGGCTTACGAGGCAGAATTGCCCGAGGCGGGGCGAGTCTACTATGTCCGCACTCCGCAAGATGGAGGCAGCGACAGCAACAGCGGGTTGTCGTGGGACGAAGCTTTTGCCACTGTCCGCCATGCTGTTGATGCTGCCTCACGGACGGCCGTCATTGATGGCGAGAAAGCCCAGGTGTGGGTTGCTGCTGGCACTTACCGCCAGAATCCGGAGAACGGCAGCGACAACTGCTTTGAGATAGTCGATGGTGTCAACGTCTACGGCGCGTTCCCACGCACGGGCGCACCGTCGATGGATGACCGCCGCCCGTTCATCTCGGATGAAGTGTGGTATGATGACGAGGGCGGAACAATCTCAACGTCCGACTACGAGACAGTGCTGTGCCCCGTCACCACCACGCAGTCAGGGGTGCGTCGTGTGCTGGGACAGCCTGATGAATACAATCCGTTCAGTTCCAACCGCTCTTATCAATATGTGGGAGAGGGCAATGGCGACTATGTGAACAGACGAGGAGAGTACTATCCTTCGGAGGGCGGAGGATATTATTATTCTTCATCGGGTAATGAGTATGTCGAGGCGAATCCGGATGTTGCAGATTACAATGGTCCTGGATATTCCAAGTACTATACACGTTATGACAGGATTACTGCTTATTCTCAATATGGTGGCTCACGGAGATATTTTGTTGAGGTCGGGGACGGTTTCGGCAGGTATACTATAAGTAGTAGTGGTTGGAGGAATGTATATACAGACAGAGGCCAAGGCAACGGCAATTATGCTGAGTTCACCAGTGCTGGAGACTATGAATGCAGTCCTGATATAGAAGGTGCAGTGTACCATGATTATGAGTATGTGGGAGCTGGCCGTGGTGAGTATGTATACGCACAAGAGGCGGGCAGGTATTATCATGTCGGTGCTGGCTATGGCGACTATGCCCAGTACACCGAAGACCATTATGAGAATGTCGGCGCAGGCAATGGCGATTACGTCCTGACGGGAATATTCTCGTATCCGACCCGTTGGGACGGCTTCACTATCCGTGACGGCTTTATTGACTCTGACCAGATTAGCTTCCTTGGCAGCAGTGGAAAACGTAATGGAGGTGCTGGTGCTGCCATCTTCACCAACGTGACGTTGGCAAACTGCATCGTGACGGGCAATACCAACTTAAGACGAGGTTCTGGAGATGAGACCCGTGCAGGTGGCATCTATTGCGATGAGGGAACTCTGGTCAACTGCTACGTCCTCGGCAACACCCTTGGCGACAGCAATGATCTGACAGGATATGGTGCGGGAGTCTATATGTTTAATGGCACTGCCTACAATTGCGTCATTTCAGGCAATGTGGGCAATGCCCAACATTCTGACGGAGCTGGAATATTCATTGAGAATGCCATATTCTTCAACAACACCATTGTCGGCAACAGTTCCTACGGAAGCGCGCGCGGCAATGGTGGGGTGTGCGTGTGGTACGATGATAAACGTCCTGGTGCTTCTCCGTCGCTTGACCTTTACAATTGTATCATCTTGGGTAACACTGGCTATCGCGGTTCTCATGCGGGCAATAAGGACATAGCCCTTACTGGTGGCTCTATTAGATGCTACAACTCATTGTTTGAAAACACAAATAGCATCAATGGAGTGACATTCACCTCTTGTATTGGTGGAGCCAACGCATCAGATATTTTTGTAGACAATGGGGAAGGCAATTACCGCCTCAATGGGACTTTGGGTCTCAACCAAGGTGAGAACGAGCCAGTCATCAATGGCACGACCTACTTCCTCATGGACTACACCGACATGGACTTCACAGCCCGCATCAAGGACTGCGCGATAGATGCCGGTGCCTATGAGTACGAGCAGACGACGGCAACCCCATCCTATGACTATGAAACTGGCACGTATGTTTACTATGTCACCCAGAATGGTTCAGGGACTGCCTCGGGTGAATCGCCGGCAAATGCTGCCTGCGCCACCAAACTGCAAGTCGTGCTGAATGCCGCCGGCAACCTCGTGAGGACTTCAGGACAGACGGTGACGGTGCGCGTTGCAGGCTATCCCGAGGGCGAGGGCGGGTTTGTCTATGCCGCAAACAGTTTGAGTGATGCGGATGATCCGCAAAGCTATGCCTTTACCATTCCCTACGGAGTGGTCGTCGAGGGTGGCTGGGATGAAGGCTTCACTGCGCGTGATGTCGTCGGTCGTCCCACGCGCTTCTCGCCAGTCGCCATGGTCGGTGGAGTGGTTGTCAATGGCTATCACTCTGTCGTGTTCAGCAAGCCCGACGATGGTCAGACAGACAGAAAGACGGTGGTCGATGGACTGTTTTTGCAGGATGGCCATGCTGTCTCGGCATCGGGAAGCGGTAGCCCTGACGCACGTGGCGGCGGAGCGGTCGTGCCATCTTGGGCTCATGTCCGCAACTGTGTCGTCACAGGCAATGAGGCAATCCTCGGTGGAGGTCTCTATGTCGAGCCAGGCGGTCTCGTGAGCGGGACGCTCGTCTACGGCAACGTGGCAGAGGAGGGAGCAGGCATCTATGCTGCACGTGCCGATTCCGATGGCGCGGAGGTCACGGCAGGCACGCGTGCCCATGTCATCTCGGCTACGGTGACTGACAATACATCCTCTTCGACAGGTGGCGGGATATACCTGGAGGACGATGCGGCCATGGTGCTGAACTCTATCGTGTGGGGCAACGACGCTCCATCTGACATGAATGTGAGTGGCGCACTGTATGACCCGATAGCTGATGACCTTTTGTCGAGGGCATCGGGGGAGACGATAGATGCTTTCTATCCATTCAACAATTGCTTTGTCGAGACCTATGAGATGCCCGGCAATTTTGCCAATACCTCGCTGGAAAGCGGAGCAAGCGCAGAGGAGAAGTATTTTGCTGGCAAAGGCATCGACCGCACGTTGAAAGAGTATTCACCAATGGTCAAGCACGGGACTGTGGTGGAAATAATGGACTTCCTGCAAGACAACATAGGAGTGGCAGCCAATGATATGCAAGGCATAGCGCGTGTCCAGACAGGCATGGACAAGGCCGATGCAGGAGCTTTCGCTTTCAACGGTGGAGCGGCGGAGCTGCCAGTCGATATAAATAATGTCGCCACCCGATTGTTCGTCTCGCAGACACAGAATGTCAGGCTGAGGAACGGGGCGGATGAGGCCTATTATCGTGGCAAGTCTTTCTACACGTCATTTACCTGGCTGGATGATGCCCTTCTCTACGTGCAGACTTTGCGTGATAATCCCGATTTGCAAGGTCAGAGAAATGATGAAGGGAAGACGATAGATGAAATCGAGTTTGAGATACTCGTTGCCAACGGCACTTACAAGCCGCATTACCGTCGTGTCGATGCTGCCTCGACGACAGCTGACCAGCGGCAAAACTCTTTCGACATACCGCAAGGCGTAAGGATATATGGTGGTTTCAGCGGCACCGAGTCGGAATCATTCGGCGGAATCGTTATCCCCGCCGCGACAGGTGACGTCGCCACGAACCATAGCGACATAGAGATGCTGGCAAGCAGCCGCGAATTGTCTGATTTGAACGGCAACGGCGTGCAGGAAGCATGGGAACTGGCCAACCAGACAATCCTCTCGGGCGAAGTCAACACCTCATCGCTTGTCGGCAACGTCTATCACGTTGTTTACAGCGACAAGAGGGATGTGGAAAATCCTAATCCAATAGTGCTTGATGGCTTGACAGTCAACTATGGCGAGACGGCCAACACCCTTTCCGCAGTCGTCGAAAATGACGAGGTGGGGCGCGGTGCGGGCATCTACTCCAATGGTGTTGATTATGTCATCAAGGGCTGCCGCATCTTGAACTGCAAGGCGGTGCGTGGCGGTGCTCTCTATGCACGTGATGCCGATGTCTTGTTCCTCAGTTCGATGGTTGCCGGCAACGGGACGGTTGACAATCCCGATGCGGGTGAGCTTGACGTGCGTGGCGGCGCGGTCTATGTGGCTGGCATCAATGCTCCGTCTTCTCTCAAGGCGGTGAACACTGTGTTTGCCAACAACGAGACGACGGGCAAGGGCGGCGCGATAGCCATCACTGACCGTAGTGCCGTGACAAACTATCCTGTCACAGTGGATCTGATGAACACGACGTTTGTGCGCAATGCGGCAGGGCAGGACTTCTCTGCCATATATGCCCAGCAGGTCGGTTGCAGCATGAAAAACTCAGTCCTGTGGGGCAATGCCGCGACAGCCAATGTCTTCAGTCCGGAAATGAATGTCACCTACACTGCGTCTGATCAGGGTGTAGAGGCAGGTGATGGCAACCACAATGTAGCCCTTGGAACTACCAATCTCGCTGTGGATGGTCCGAGGTTCAAGAATCCGTCGATGGTCATGGGGGTTGCAGGCAATACGTCCGCAGCGTTCTGGAACCCGGCGGCAATCTCGGTGTTGACCGACGTGGGTGACGGGCAGCTGGAATATCAAATCCCGGACATAACGCAGGCTACTGGCTCATATAAGGATTGGATGCAGGCGAATGCTGCCGATTATCAGTCATTCTACATGAAAGACCCATATAAACGTTATGCCGGTCCTGCCCCTGTGGATGAGGGGTCGGGTGAACCCAAGGTGATAGACCTGGGCGCATACGAATATCAATATGAATCCAATTTCTCACGCATGGATACCGTCTATGTCGATGTCATCGACCATGGCAATGCTTCGGGCAGCAGTTGGGAAAATGCCACCTCGGACTTCCGTGGAGCGTTGGCAGCACTCTCAAATGCCGATGGAATCCAGTATGTGAATAACATGGAGGGAAGGAAAGTCATCATGATGCGCGGTGGCGACTACGCGATGTCGCAGCTGGGAATAAACGGCATAATGTACAACGTCAATATGAGTGGTCCTGAGAATATTTACAGCAGGATACTGACAGTGCGCGGCTCATACGATGAGACAGGCAACCAGGACTTCAGCAAACCGACACGCATCATTCCGAACCCAGCGGTTGGCGGCCAGACCAACATCTTGATGTCCCTCAACGCCAACGGCAAGGAGGTCAACCTCGTGGGCTTGTCTTTCGAAGGGGCACGGCAGCAGGGAGTTTATGCCAACAACAGTGTGGCAGGCGGCAGCCTTTCATTCAGGAACGTGGCATTCCGCGACAATGCCGTCGGCGCGTCATTGCGCTCAGCTGATGGTACGTCAAATCTCTTTGTCAATGCTCTCTTTGCTGATGGAGGCACGGGGCTTGAGGTGAATGGAACGGCGGAGACGAGAGTTGTCAATGCGACATTCGCCAACAACACGACAGCCATCGCCGGCACGGCAGATGCGGTCAACTCCATCTCATGGCGCAGTGGCACGGGGCTTGTGACCGATGCGGCCAAATGCAATCATGATTTCGGTGAGGTTGACAACACGGATTTGAACAATGGACCAAACTTTGTCTCTCCAGAAACGGGTGATTACAGCATACGACCGAGCATCACGGTCATTGAGGCAGGAAGCAGCGACCTTTACCATGAGATGTCAGGCGCAGTAGCATCGGATGATAATGACCTTGGCGGTGCACCCCGTGTGACTGGTGCTGAGATTGACCTTGGGGCGTATGAATACGATGCCGAGCTCAAGCAAGTCCTTTATGTCCGTGCGGGTGTCGCTGGTGGTGACGGCTCCGGCAGTGACTGGAACAACCCGATAGATGACTTGCAGGGTGCGATAGACCTTGCCTCGGTTTACCATAACAAGAATGTGGATAATGATGGTTATGTCTTTGTCCATAACAACGTCACGGTCACTGACCCAGTGCGTCTCGTCATGCCAGGAGTCAAGGTCTATGGCGGCATGACCACGGTGTCAACCGAGGGAACGCCGGCCGATGTGCTTGCGCGTCGCGGATGTTTCTTGGGTTATGCCAGCAAGTCTTCGTTGCGTGGCGGCCTGTCGCTTGGTGCAGGCAGCGTCATCGATGGATTCTTTGTCGATGGGGCGGTCAGCGTTGACGGCGGTGCCATGCTCTCGACATCTGTCGTAGAGCCGACAGCTGTGGTGACGCTTGGCGATGGAGTCCTCTACAATTCGTATGTCGGCGGCGCGGTCACTGGCGTTGGCGAGGTTGTCAATGTCACGACACCAAACACTTTGCCTTCGGAGGTGGTCAAGAAAAATGTATGCGAAAGTGCTGTTGGCAACGGTTATGTTGCCGATGATGTGTGGAACTACCAACTCCGTGAGGACAATCCTTTGATTGATGGTGGCGACACGCCAGATATAAGCCGTTACATCGCCCTTGCCGGTCATGACAAAGACCTCTCGGCTGCACGTCGTGTGAGGGGAGCGGTCGATGGCGGTTGCTTTGAGACATGGTTTATCTCTTCTGCTGCTACGGCGACGGCTGATGACTGCCCGACGGGCTCGCACGTCGTCTATGTCGCGCCAGGACAGGAACTGACGCTTGCCGAGGGGCTGACGAGCGATGCGTCGCCGTTTGATGCCGGTTTCCTCCTCTTGCAACACGGGGCGGGATTGTTCGGCAACGGGAACTGGATAGACCTTGACAATTTCGCGATAGAGAGGACGCTGGATGCCGCCGGGGGTTATTGGGATTTGGCCTATGCCCCGTTCACCGTGGCTCGCACGACTGTCGATGGCGTTGACTATGTGGCTGGCGGCAGTGTGGATGTGAGTACCTATGACGGTGCACGGCGTGCAAGCTATGATTACCGTTTCAGCGCGACCGACGGTGCGTGGGTTGATGCAATGCCGGCTGGCTATGTCGGACTTCTCTTTGAAGCCACCGACAAGGCCGAACACAAGGTGCGCCTCTATGGCAATGCCTATGTCGAGAGCCCTGATGCGGAAAAGAGCGTGCGCCTCTACAAATACAATTACAGCGAGCCATGGGCTTCGCCGGATGAGCAGTCCGACCGTTTCACCCACATGGAGAATATGAGCTGGAACACTTTCGGCTCGCCTTTCCTCTGTGGCATGAACTACGGTGACATGGAGTATGGCCGTGTGATATATAAGAGGAATGGTGATGCCTTTGCCGCCGTCAACACCATGGATGAGCAGTCGTCCGAAGGTTCGATAGAGGCGGGAGCTGCCGTGTTCACCCAGACCGCAACGCTGGCTGACGAGGAGAGGGTAGACATAGCCCTCCGCCAATCTCCCCTCCAGGGTGTCGGCACGCGCAGTGGCAACCTTGCTGTCGAGCTGTCGAGTGACGCTGCTGGCAAGACCGATGAAATTGTCCTGACTGCTGTCCCGACCGATGAGGCTCTCTCGACATTTGATATTTCAGGTGATGGGGTGAAGATGATGAGCGTTGACACGACGGCTGCCCAGATATACATGGAGCGTGGTGGCAACCGCTACTCCCTGCTCTCTGCCGTGGATGTCGAGGGAACGGTAGGTGTAGGGCTGCATCTTGATGCCGCCGGCAGCTATGCGATAGGCATCCCTGCCGATTGCCCTGCATACGACTATGAGACTGTCGTGCTGACCGACAAAGCCTGCGGCAGGGTGGTCGATTTGCTCTATGCCCCCTATCCGTTCAACGTGGGTGAGGGCGGTGAAGTCGAGGGACGTTTCACCTTGCAGTTCAACCGCGCATTGGCGGGCGAGGGGAGCGGAATAACAGTCTACTCCGACAGCAACGGCGATGTCATCGTCGATGGACTTGCTGTCGGGATGCGTGTGAGAATTTATGACGCAAGCGGACGCATTATTGCCAACCGCGTTGCTGCCGCCCCGACCGAGACATTCACCGAATGCGAACGCGGCGTGTGCCTTGTGCAAGTCATAGACGGCGATACCGAACCGATGGTCTTCAAGGTGCGGGTTGATAGGTAATACTTGCAGGTTTGATTGTTGAAGCTGGCTGTCCCATCCTCGGGGCAGCCAGTTTCTTTTTGTCGCAACGCCTGTCCGAAGTATTGGCCAGTGTCCAGTTGCCGGTCAAAAGCAAGGGCAGCCGCCACGATGTCCCTCGTGACGGCTGCCCTGTCTGTTGTTGCCTGCGCAGGTGTCAATCCTGTGGCTCGGCGCACATTTTGAACACCAATTCTCCTCCGTTCATGATGTCGCTGTGGGTGATGTAGCCCTGCTCGCACGGTTGCCCGTTGAGGGTGACGCTCTCGACGTATCTGTTGTCGGCACTCAGTCCCTCGGCCGTGACCTTGAATTGTTTCCCGCCATCAAGGTTGAAGGTGACTGACGGCACTTGCGGAGCACCGAGCACATACTTGCACGAAACCGGGTCAACTGGATAGAAGCCGGCGACGCTGAAGATGTACCACGCCGACATCTGCCCGCAGTCGTCGTTGCCGCACAGTCCGTCGGGCTTGTTGATGTACTTGGTGTCGCACAGCTCGCGGACAAGCTCCTGCGTCCTCGACGGGTGGCCTGCCATGGCGTAGAGGTAGGCGACGTGGTGGCTCGGCTCATTGCCGTGGGCATATAGACCGATGAGGCCAGTCACGTCTGACAGCCCGCTGCCCATCAGCGACGCGTCGTAGATGAACAGTGAGTCGAGCTTGGCCAGGAATTGCTCCTTGCCGCCGTAGAGAGCCATCAGCCCATCGACATCCTGCATCACGTGCCAGGTGTACTGCCATGCGTTGCCCTCGGTGTAGTCGCCGCCGACGCTCTCGGCATGGGCGAGGCTGAATGGGTCGAAGGGCGTGAGCCACTCGCCGCTGGACAGTTTGGGACGCATCAGCATGGTGGTCGTGTCAAAGAGGTTCTTGTAGTTCATCGAGCGGTCACGGAAGAACTTCGCGTCATCCGCCTTGCCCAAAGCTTCCGCCATCACCGCCGCCGCATAGTCGTCATAGCAAGCCTCCAACGTGCGTGACACCGACTCGGCATCAACTTTGTCCTTGGGATAGTAGCCGTAGGTGTCATAGACCTCCCAGTCGCTGCGGATGTGCGAGGTCGTCAGGCTCTTTTTGATGGCCTCGTAGGCTCGTTCCGCGTCAAATCCCCCGATGCCTTTCATATAGGCCTCCGCGATGACCGAAGCCGAGTGGTTGCCTATCATCGTGAAAGTCTCCTTGCCCCACAACGCCCATATAGGCAGATAGCCTTGCACGTCAGTGTGTGCCGTCATCGTCTGCACGAAACCGGCCACCGCCTCAGGCGCGACGATGGTGTAGAGCGGGTGCGCAGCCCTGAAAGTGTCCCACGTCGAGAATGTGCTGAAGTAGCGCCCTCCCTCGGCCACATAAACCGAGTCGTTCGCGCCACGGTAGCGTCCGTCGCCGTCAGCAATGTCGGTCGGCTGCACGAAGAGGTGGTACATCGACGTGTAGAAGCTTTCTTTCTGGTCCTCGCTCCCCTCGATGGTGATGCGCGACAGCACGTCGTTCCACTTGTCTTTTGCCGCCAGACGCAGGTCGTCGAATGGCTTGCCGTCCGACTCCGCCTCCATGTTGGCACGTGCGCCGTCAAGGCCGACTGCCGACAAGCTGACGCGCACCTCGAGGGTGTCGCCCGCCGCCATGTCAAGCGATGCCACCCAGCGGTCGCCGCGCTCCTCTTCCTGCTTGGGCAGCAGGGTGGTGGCGGTGGCGGGGCGGCTCAGCTCGAGGCGGAAGTAGAGCTGCTGCTCGGCCCACACCTTCGATGTGACGTGTCCCTCCAGTGTCTTGCCGTCCACCCAGCGCGATTCGCACGCGAGGACATGGTTGTGGTATTGCTTCTCATTCCACGCCATGCCATGCTGCAAGTCTACCAGCAGCGCGGCACTGTCGGCGTTCTCGTAGACGAAGCGGTAGGCCGCCGTTCGCTGCGTCGCCGTCATCTCGGCACGCACGCCGTAGTCGTCGAGGCGCACTGCGTAGTAGCCCGGCGTAGCCTCCTCGGTCGCCTTGTCAAAGCGGCTGCGGTAGTCGTCCCTCGTCCGCGCCCCAGTCACCGGCTGGATGAGCACGTCGCCCAGGTCGAGGCATCCCGTGCCGTTGAGGTGCGTCTGCGAGAAGCCCCAAATCAACGAGTCGGCATAGTTGTAGCCCGAGCAATAACGCCATCCCACCGCGCCAGTCTCGGGGCTGGCCTGCACCAAGCCGAAAGGCAGGCACGCCCCGGGGAACGTGTGCCCGTTGTCTGCCGTCCCGATGAACGGGTTGACATAGGCGGTCAGGTCGGTCGCCTCAGTCCCGTCGCCGCCGCACGACGACAACGCCAATGCTCCTGCCAGGAGCGGAAAAGCCATGTTTCTGATTCTCATGATGATAGAGTTTTATGTTTCGTTTGTATGTCCTTTGTGCTGCCAAAGATAAACATTTTTGATTCCACCGCACCCCGTCGGCGGCAGCATAAGATGCCAGCTGGAATGTCGTCAGTTGTTAGTCGCTATAACAAGGCTTGTTAATGCGACTAACAAAGCTTGTTATAGCGACTAACAAGGCACGACTTTCGGCCATAGGTCTGATGCTCCCTCGCCCGTCACTCGATGGGGACGATGCCAGCCACCTCGGTGGACAGTTCGCCGACGAGCCCTGTCGGGATTTGCTGGTTGACCGCCGTGACGATGCGCACGAAGTCCACGGCATCGAGCCGCACCGCCTCGCCGTCGGCATTCACTGCCCAGTCGATGTCCATGCAGCTGCCCTCGCCGCTGTTGGGCTGGTTGTCGGCGTAGCCATAGGCATAGGCGGCCATGACCCACATCCCCCGCGCCGCGTCCCACGTGCCGTTGTCGGGCAGCCTCTCGCCCGTGAGGGTGTAGCTGTCGGCCGTCAGCCACCCGGGATAGAAGCTTTGGGGATGGATCGTGCGCTCTATGTAGCCCTCGCCTCCCATGTCGTCCGTCCAGCGCACGGGCTCGGTGTCAGCTGCCGGGCGGTAGTAGGTGACGGCATAATGCCGCAACGTGGCCGGATTGTCATATTCGCTGCCGCGCAGTTCATACCATTCGTCATCGGGCAAGCCGTTGCCGTTGTCGTCGCGTGCGACCATCACTATGCCAGGCTCAGCACTGCCGTCGATGGCGTTGCCGAGCACGCGGAAGTCGCATTCGCCCTCCTTGTTGATGATGGGGCGGTCAAAGCCGACGGTGATAGACCCTCCGAACCCGCCCAGCGACACCAGCTGCCCGCGTGACAGCCTGTCGAGGCACTTGGCACGCATCGCCGCCGCGTCATCGCCCGTCGTGTAGGGCGGCAGCTGGTTGACAAACTGCCCCGCGCCGGGGGTGTAGTCGAGGACGCGGTCTATGTGGAAGCCTTCATCGTCAGGCACCGTGCCGCCGCCACCGTCCCCCGCCTGCACCTTGTCGCCGACAAACACCATCGAGTTGGGGTTTATGCCGCAGGCATCTATGGTGAATTTCCGCCGACCGTCCTGCCCGAAGCACGTCACCGTGCCGTTGACCGTGTAGTTTTGTGCGTCGGCGACGTAGACATCACCGGTGTAGGGGTTGACTGCTATCTGGTAGGCGTGGGTGAACGTCGTGCCGTCCTTGACGAAACTGTCGTTGATGATTGTGCCGGTGGCGGTGTCCATCACCTTGATGGTCTCATGCTCAGAGTCGTAGCTGTACATATAGGCCCGGCCGCCTGCGATGCAGAAATTCATCACTGGCACATCCATCGTCGCCACCACCGTGTCGGCTTGCGTGTCGATGCGGTGCAGGCGGCAGTCATATTCGCCGCTGGCGTAATCATATCTGCCCCTGGAGACGACATAGAGGTTGCCTGCCTCGTCCGCCCCTATCGCTCCGGGGTTGTAGCCCACGGTGATTCGTTTCGTCTCGGTGAATGTGGTGAGGTCGATGACCGACACCGTGTTGTCGGGGTTGGCTTCGTCCAGCCCGCCCGAGTTGGAGACATAGAGCTTGCCCGCCGCCACGCACAGCTCGTCGGGGTTGCGTCCGACGGTGGCATAGCGTTCTACGGCGAGCGATGCGGTGTCTATCATGGCGACCGTGCCGTCGAAATTGCAGACATACGCCTTGCTGCCGCTGAATGCTATGCTCCTCGGTTGCCGTCCCGCGCCGTCTGCGCCGAACAATGGTATCTGGCCGAGCGAGCGGCCCGAGTGCAAGTCCATCACTTCGACCTGGCTCGACACGTTGACGACGCACCACAGCTTTGACCCGTAGCGTTGCAAATCGTTGGCCGTGTCACCCAGGCGGCGGCCGTTGACCATCTTGAAGAAGTCGTGGCTCGTCTTGTCCGCCCCGTTCATCCCGGGATCCTGGAACGAGAGCATCGTGCCGCTGGTGAAGTCATAGTAGGCCAGCAGGCTGTTGTTCATGTTGTACAGTCCTTCGCACAGGATGTACATCCCGGCAAAGTCCGTTGAGACGGGCGTGTCGCCGCCCGTGTCCCATCTGATTTCGTCATCGCACGAGAGCGACGATGCGGCGCAGACGGCGATGATGGCTGATGCTAAAGTCTTGTTCATGCTCATGTCTAATAGTTGACCACCACCCCGGCGCGCCATTGCCTGCCGGGCATGGGGTAGTTTTTCACCACTTCATAGTTGTCGCCCCCGACGTTGAGCACCTCGGCCTGCACTTTCATTCGCACGGCTCTCAGTGTGAATTCGCGCCAGGCGGTGAGGTTGTGCTCGGAGTAGCCGTCCAGGCGGTACTCGGGTGAGTTGTATTGGTTGCAGAATCTCTCCCCCGACGCGACCATCGTCCATCCCAGGTTCAGCCACGGCAGGGCGATGCTCGCCCTGACCGACCCCGAATGGTGCGGCGTGTAGGGTATCTGGTGGTTGAAAGTCGCCTTGTAGGGCATCTCGTCGCTGCTCGTCTTGTCCAACGCCCTCTGCCATGTGTAGCTCCCCGACACGGTGGCGGCGACGCGGCCAGGGAAGTCAAACTGGATCTCGGCGGTCGTCTCAACGCCTTTCACATCGACCCGCCCGATGTTCATCATGCTCCAGATGAAAAGATTCTTGGTGGGCACGGCGACAATCTTGTCCGTCACTCGGTTGTAGAATGCATCCGCCGTCACCGACCACCGCGAGACCCAGCCGCGCGGCTGCTTCATCCACGTGATGCCGCCGTCGAGTTGCATCGCCTTCTCTGGGAGCAGGGTGCGCGTGCCGACCGTGCCATAGTACAAGTCATTGAACGTCGGCAGCCGGAACACGTCCTTGTACATGAGGCGTATCCTGAAGTCTTCGCCCCCAAATGGCTTTGCCGACAGCGACACCGCCGGGGAGAAACGATGCCTGCCAGGCGCGGCCACACCGCGATGCACCGTCTCGTGCGTGGCGGTCGAGAGCACCGAGGCCGAGACCGTCAGACGCTCGTGGACATAGCGTGCCGCCAACACGTTGAGCAGGGTGTAGCGCACCGGCACTGCGAACCCATGCAACGTCGCGTTCATCGCGTTGACGATGCCGTCCGTGGCCAGTGACAGGGACAGGCATTCCAACGGCCTGTACGACACCGCCGCCGACACGTAGCCCTCATCCTGCCGGTAACGCTCGTCGTCGTAGCCCTTGGCGTTGTAGACCACGGGGTCATAGTAGCGGTTGTAACTCCTGTTCCACTTGCCCGTCGCCGACAATGCCCAGCGGTGGCCGTACCTCCGCGTATATTTCCCTTGGAGGAAGAAATTCCTGTCCCAGAGCCGTTGCCCGGCAAACTCGTTGTAAAGGATGTTGGTGGGCAGACCCCGCTCGGAGGCATAGTAGTAGGCCTTGGCCGTCAACTCCCGCCCTCCGTCGAAGTGCCCGAAGAGGTTGGCCTCGACGTGCCAGCTGTCGATGTCGGAGTTCTCCCTCCGCCGCTCGACCGTCGCGCTCCCGTTGTCCTGACGGTAGGGGTAATCACCCCTGACATGGGTGTAGTCGCCGCTCACGCTCAATGCCAGCCGCTCGCCCAGGCGGCCGTCGAGCCTCAATGACGGGTTGACAAAACCGAAACTGCCGCCCTTGACCGACGCGGCGACGTTGACAGCCTTGCCCGTGAACGCGGGGCGGGCGGTCTTGATTGCCAAGGTGCTGGCCGAGGCATATTGCCGCGCCGACATCAAGATGCCGTCCTCCTGCCCGCCCGACAGCGTGATGCTCTCAACGCCGTCGAGTGCAAAACGCCCGAGGTCTATCTGTCCCGTCTGCGCGTCGGTGACAGGCACGCCGTCAAGCACCACGCCGGTGTGCGCCGCGCCGAGGCTGCGCACCGAGACGGTCTTGAGACCCCCGATGCCGCCATAATCCTTTATGATCGCCCCGCCCATCATCTTCACTGCGTCCGACAGTTGCAACGCGCCAAGGCTCCGCATCTCCGCTGCGTCGAGTGCCTGCGTCGGGACGGCCGCCCTCAGGTCTTTGGCACGCCTGTCGGCGGTGACGGTCACGGCGTCTATGCCGACAGTGCGCACAGAGTCGGCGACCTCCGACGGCAGGGCGGGGAGGGCGAGGCACGAGGCCAGCAGCAAGGCGGCGGGACGGTTCATCTCAGTGGTGATATTATATAATGGTATATTTGAAAACCAACGGCACGCCCTCCGCAGTCGTCAGGCGTGCCGCACGTCACATCCGTTCAGTCGAGCCGCAGTGTCAGGGCATCCATGCAGAAGTATGCCGGGTTGTTCATCCCCCATTCGCCCTTGTCCGTCGAGTCAAAGGTGAAGTCCACCATGTCCACCGTCCCCAGCTCGCTCAGGTCGTGCTGCTGCCATGTGTTGGCCAGCAGGCCGTCCTCGGCGAGATAGACATCCACCGTCCCAGTCTCCTCACCGTCGAGCCAGCCGCGCACGGTCACTTTGTACCAGTCGCCCGCCCCGAAGGCCTTGCCTATGCCGCCGTCGCGCATCTGGAGATAGGCGTAAGTGGCATTAGTGAACCATGCCCCCTGCACCGTCAACGCTTGGGCGAAGCGGATCTCTGCCACCCTCGACACGAAAGTGTTGCCCGCGTAGGTGTCCGCATTGCACACCAGATAGGTGTCCCCGCTCACCCCGCGCCCGGTGATCGCCGAGCTGTTGGCATAGTCATTGGTCGTCGTGTCCGTCTTGTTGGTATAGGTGAACCCGCCCCCAAAGGCGTCGCCGAAGGTTGAGGCGTAATGTGTGAACTCGCACAACCCGTCCTTGTCCTTGAACGTGTCGGGATAGTAGTAACTGCCCTCGGGCAAACTGTCCTTTTGGCCGACAAACTCCGTCTCGGGCGCGGTGAGCGCGCCGTTGAAGCTGACTGTCCTGATGTCCGGCTGGTCGGTCGTGCCGCCGTTCTCGTTGCTGTCATCACAGCTGGCCAGTGCAAAGGCGAATGCCAATGCAACGAATGGAATAAACCTTTTCATCGCTACGAATTGATATTTTAATGGTTATAAAACTAAAAAACTAACGCCCATCCCCGGGAGCTTAGCCCTGTCACGCGCAAGGCAGGTCTTCTGGCTCGTTCCATGGCAGGACGCCTTCCCGGCCCGAAGGCCAGTGGCAGAGGTGATGTCATGCCATCATGTGACGGAACTCACAGCAGCGGGACTGCTCGCGAATTGCACGCGATTCCCTTTTAATCGCCCCCGCGCGGGGCGGGCGGCGAACCTT
>CALNGU010000009.1 GCA_939800445.1 uncultured Bacteroidaceae bacterium
TTACATTGGCAATCAATTCGTTATAAAGTTCTATTCTTTTTACGACAGTCCCTAATATAATAATGGTATAAGCAAAGTGTGAAAAGAGCCGACGGGTCTTCCCGCCGGCTCTCAACCCAAAGGGGGCTGCCCTTTGGACATCAAATATTCACACGCTCATGCTGCCCGTATCGCTGGGCAGCATTCCTCAATCCAACCTCTTGAAATCGAAGTCTACTGCCGAGCAGCACGCTTTCTTGTAGTCGTAGTTGTACATACGCATATAAGCCTCCTGCACCTCTTTCGCCCCGTTGTAGAATGGTGTCGGCGTGTGCTGCTGTGTTGTCACTGTCACTACCATCTCTGGCGTGAGCACTGTCCCGTTGGCGCGCTTGATGCGCTTGGGGATGATTTGGAATAGTTTGGACATAATAGAGAATATTTTTCAAGCGCTCACATAATTCTTTTGCATCACTTTCTTTCTTAAAGTAATTGTGCTTACTAGTATCCAATGCATCAGATTCTTTCTTTATCAAATTTTTTATCACTTTTAATCTATTCAAATGTGAACTATAACTTGTGGTTACGTAATAGTATTCTTTATTTTCTTCAAAACCGCCATTCTTGTCACCACCTTTTTCCTGCCAAAAATCATCCATACATTTCTTGAACTCAGATACGAGGTTCTTAAATGTGTCAATTTGAGTTTCTTCAAATACGATATATTTTGAATCATCTAATTCCCTATTGTGCGTAACCATTTCAACCTTGATAGAATAGAGATTGCATGGATTCTGTGTCTTTAAATAATATTTTTTCATAAGCATTGCACTCTGTTTGGCATTATAAGTAATTAATAAAATTGCATTCCATCAATTGATTTTCACTACATATCATTATTTTATTGATAATATTACACGACGATATTCACTTTTACTGGAATACTTGAACTCATTGAACCTAGACTTACCGTACCATTTGACTTCAATTTTATTTTCTGGGATGCCCAAAGAAATCAAAGCATGTTGGACACTTTTTGCTCTTTGCTCTGATATCCAGTCGTTAACATAGGGAGTACCAATATTGCAAGTAAAACCCTCTACAAGAATTACCGCCTCTTTATTTGTCCGCAAATATGCATTAGCATATTCATTAAGTAAGTCTTGGCTTGCTTGAGAGACTGTGAATGAACTAAAATCAAACAAAACGCCGATACTTGGAATAACAACAGTGGCACTGTTTGCTTTCTTTGCCTCCTCAACATTCTCGGCAAAAACCCGCTTGAATGATGCTATGTCGTCAATGGTTTGACCTGCAATTACAGGATTAGCTTGTGCCACTGCTTCTCCTATGTTAAAGGAAACTATAGGTTTATCAATAGACACATTAACCGAATCTTCGATGCTTGTTACTCCTCCAAAACCTAATGCCGTAAGTTTTTTCTGCTGCACTAAATAGACTACACCGCCACCAATCAAAAGCAGCAGAACGCAAGCTATTATGATAAGTGTCTTTTTGCGTTTTGTCTTTTTGATACATTCATGGCATACAAAACCATTCTGCGTGTTCACACCATTTTCTACCGGTACGTCTTGTTGACATTTGGTACATTTCATTGTTTTCTTTTCCATATTATTTGAATTGCTTATTTTGCCACTGTTTGCAGTACACCTTTGAATATTTCGTTAAAATCCTTATACGAATCGTCCGTTAAGACGTCTTTGGCATACGCACGAACATTTACAAAGAGTTCTTCTTTACTATTACAGTTATCGATAACTTTTGCCAAACAGTAATTGAAATTTTGCAGATTCCGATGAATTGAGGCGACCAGAAGCTGGATGTCCTCCACCTTTCTTAAAATTAACATTACGTGTTCTTTGAGTTAGTCTTGTTAAAGCTATGGCCAAGAAATGACCATCTTCGCCCCACTTATCATCCAACAAGAAACCTTTAAAATTCTTTGTCATAAGCCATTCATGGTATCCTTTCTCACCCTTAGCACTTCTAATCGCACTATCTATATAACTCTTTATGGCTGGTTGTTCCAATATTTGTGCTACTTGTTTTTTATTACCATCCGACAACCTTATAAAAAATTCCAAGAAATTCTTTTCATCTCCTGTATAAGCTTTGACAAAGGATTTTAGATTTGCCTTATTTGCATTTTGCATCAAATAGTCAAAGTCTTTCTTCTTCAACACAATTGGACCTTTCGCCTTTATCTGTTTTAAATCTTTACTTATGAGTGTTTTAGGGAGGACACTGGCGAGATATGTGGAATTAAATTTCTTTTTGCAGAAGATGCCAAATTAGAAACTATTCGAACAGGCGAAGACTTAGTGATAGTCTTTTGCCATGCTCCAGATTTGTCTTGGGTGATTTTTACAATTTTCCCAAAAAGTTTTGTTCTTGCTCAATGTCACAAGTGACTCTCTTGCAACATTTCCAACGGCTTTTGCAGATGTACTCAGCAACACTTTGGCTTTTCTGGCTGGAAGTTTCTTAAGGACTTTCGGAGCCACAATAAATGCTGCATTTACGGCAACCTCAGTTCCTAAAGTTTGCAATGCAGCACTTGGATCTTCACCATTTTGAATGGCATTGTAAGTGTCAATTCCAGCAGATGCAGTTTTTATTGAAGCATCTGCTGTACTTAAAGCAACATTAGCAACAGCAGCCACTTTCCCTACTCCTATTAGTGCTGCCCCTACAGGTGCTCCTACTCCTGTTGCAACCAGCACTGTCCCAATAACAGGTGCTGCAACCTCAACAACTGTCAAAGCAATTCTCGTATAGTTTACAAATTTATCCCATGTAGATTTATGCTTCTTATAAAATTCGTTAGCTCTATTCAATGAATTTACAACTTCGAGCTCCTCACTCTCTCGTTCTTCGACCGTTGTCCAAATACCATTCGTTGTAGGAAAACCATTTATCAATTCACCTTCATACAAATCACCGTTTGCAAACAACACACTTGCCTGTTTTGGGAATTGGTTACTCCCATCCCAATTTGCAGTAATGGCTATTGTGTCATTTCCTTCGATATAGTAAAGCGTGCCGTCACCTTTTATTTTTCCATCTTGAAACTCTCCTTCATAGACATTTCCATCTGCGAAACGGAAAATACCTAAGCCATTGAATTTGCCATCTATAAATTCCCCTTCATACGAATTTCCATTGCTGAATTGATAGTAGCCGACACCATAGCGCTCATTTTCCACAAAACTACCTTCATAGAAATCATTATTGGCATATGTAATCCTTCCCCCACCATTTATCCATCCATCTTCCCAGTTTCCCGTATATTCAAAGTCCTTGGCTCTATAAGTACCTAAACCATTCTGTAATCCATCTTTCCATTCTCCATAATATGAATCACCGCTTTGGGCATAAGTGTATGTGCCAACACCATCAAATTGGTTATCGTTCCAATCGCCGAAATAAGAATCTCCGTTTGGAAACATCATGTCTCCATACCCATTTCTTTTTCCCTCAGACCATCCTCCAGAATAAAATGAAGAATCGCTTGCTACAGCGTAGCCTATACCGTCAGGTTTGTTATCAAGCCAATCACCATCATATAAAAATCCAGTGGTCTTGTATAAACCTACACCGTTCAATTTCCCATCTTCAAACTCACCTGTCAATGTGTCTGTTTTTGTGTAATAAGCACCATCACCAGACCATTTTCCATCATCCCAACCACCTTCGTAACGTGAGCTGTCATTGTAGAGCATAGTCCCCATGCCGTCCGGCTTCCCGTTATACACATATCCATCGTAAAAGCCTTCAACAGTTTGACTTTTATAATACGTTTGTAGCAGTTTACCATTCTCCCAAGTACCATCCTTGATACTTCCATCTTCTTTATAAAGAATGCCATCTCCATTGAACAAACCGGCTTTCCAATACCCATCATAATACAACTTGTCATTTTTGTATAACTTAAGATAACCATCAGGTTTACTAGCATGGAAAGAACCTATGTACAACTCATTAGCACGGAGCAAGACACCGAAGCCTTCCATCATATTATTTTTAACATCCCCAACATACCGACTTCCATCATCCAAAGTCACTACATCGTCAATTGATGATGCCCCGTAGAACATACTAATATTATAGTTGCTTTCTTCGCCATCTTTGTCGGTGACATAAAGGATGCCATGTCCATTAGGGATGCCGTCAATGACTTCACCATCCCAAGAAAACGATTTCGTTGCATCGGATGAAGAGATCCACAAGAGGACATTATCACTTGTTTTTACCCACGAATAATCGTGAGATAAATTACAGCTTATCAGAAAAAACACAAAACATAAGGTATATAGAAATCTTTGTAATATACCCACCCAGAATCCTCTTGTGAAGTTATGTTGTTCCATTTATATTACAGATTATCATTATATTCAACGATCACACCACCGCCTTATACACCAGCAGCGCAATCAGCACGAGAATCAGCACTATCACGATGCCTCCAAACAGGAGGATATACTTCAGTACTTTCAATATTGACGACAAGGGTTGGGATGTGTCCTCCGTGTATTTCTGGAGCAGGTTGAGACCCGCCGTTCCCAAAGCAATGACATCATCAGCCCAGCCCGCAAGGGGTAGCACGTCGGGAACGATGTCAACGGGAGAAATCGTGTAGAGCACACCTACGATTGCCCAAAACCAAGCCCATCCGACATTCTTCTGTGGTACTTCACTCATAAAACCAATGTTTTAGTCATCAATATTATCCTGATTTCTTGTTTATTTCCTCTCCATCCTCCTCCAAATCCTCCTGCACACCCACTCTCGCAGCCAGCCGAAAAGGCCTGCTGGGCGCGTCCTCATGCTGCCACACTTGGGACACCGCTGGGGACAGCTGTAGATGGTGGCGGCATATTCGCAGTCAGGCGCGGTGAAACGGTTGCCGCACCGCGTGCATTTGAATGTGATGTTTCCTCTGTACATAGGCGTGTCGCGTTGTCAGAGTGCCGGGGAATGGTTGCCCTCGTTCTCCCCCTTGGGATGATTGAGGCACGGTGCGGCAGTCATCAGCATAATTGACGGGAAGTGCCTGCCGCAGTATTTGCAAGTGTACTCGGATTTCTCGCGCCCCTCGTAGAGCTTGTGCTTCCCTTTGTCCTTACCATCGGGATGGCGCGGACAAGGGGTGGATGTGAGCAGGCGTACTGACGGGAAGCGATGCCCGCAGTATTCGCAATAGTAGTGTTCGTCCTCCGATGTGCCGCCTCCCGCCCCGAAAAGTGGTGGCAACAGTGTCAACGCGGCGAACATCGGCAATGCCGTGATGAATTTCATAGTGTTTTTCCTCCCTCATTAAATGTTGCTCAGACAAAGTTCGTGACAAACGCAGTGGCACGGGCAATCAAAAATGGTTCAAGATGGTTCACGCCTTGAACTTTGCTGAGTGGTGAGGCCGACGGAGGTGCATGAAAAAAGGACACGGTCACATCTTTTCTCAATTTGCCTGGTATGGTTCTGGAAAAACCGTGGAGTCCAAATCTGAAAAGCAGCCTGTGTCCTTCGAGGAAGGACGCAGGACACACTTTGCAACAATCATTGGAGACTCCTTTAGTAAATTTTCCAGATTTAACCAGGTCTCAACAATCTGCTCGGATGTCGTGCTGTATGTCTTAAACTGTCGCTATGTCTGTTTCGTCGTTTTCCTACCTTTTGTTTGGTTACAAACTTACGAAAAACTTTGAGACTTGACACTCCGGCAGCTTAAAAAATACGACAGGCTGCAACAGACCCCATCATAGAAACAAAAGTGCGCATTTGGGCACGACAAGACAAACCTTTTTCAGTCCAACACGGTTCACCAGCCCCGCCGCGCCAGTCATCAGCACCGATGCCATCGTCATGCAAATAGTCGGCAAGGTCAAATGAAAAGTCTGTTTTTAAGCTAAAAACACATAATTGCAGGTTAAAAATATATAGTTTTAGGTTGAAAATATATAGACTAAGCCTAAAAACAAACTTTGCCACCTGCCCTGCCGACTTTCCCCTGCATCGCGCGGCCTGTGGACGCGGCGCAGACACAAAAAAGCCGGATGGATTGCTCCATCCGGCTCAGGTTTTCTGCCACAACTCGCGGCTTTCCATTCATTCGCCACTGCGTGTCGCAAACATTGCTTGGCACGCATGGGGCGGATGCAAGCGGTCAACCGAAGTTGTCGAACATGAGGTTTTGCCTTGGCACGCCGAGGCTGTCAAGCAATTGCTCGACCGAGCGTGACATCGGGCCAGGCCCACACATATAGTACTCGATGTCCTCGGGGGCTTCATGGTCTTTCAAATAGGTCTCATACATGACCTTATGCACGAATCCGGGCGTATACTTCACCCCTGCGGCATCGGCGGCAGGGTCGGGACGGTCGAGTGCAAGGTGGAACGAGAAGTTGGGGAACTCCTTTTCCAAGTCGAGGAGGTCCTGGAGATAGAAGACCTCGTTCAACGCACGTGCGCCGTAGAAGTAGCTCATCTTGCGGTCGCGCGTCTGCAATGTCTTGGTCATGTGCATGATTTGGGCGCGCAACGGTGCCATGCCCGCGCCGCCACCGACCCACATCATCTCGCGCTTGGAGTCGAAGATGGGATGGAATTCGCCGTAAGGCCCACTCATCGTCACCTTGTCGCCCGGCTTGAGCGTGTAGATGTAGGACGACGCTATGCCCGGCATCACATCCATGAAGCCGCCGCCCTGCTCCTTAGGTTTGAACGGGGGCGTTGCTATCCTGACGGTGAGCATTATGCGGTCGCCCTCGGCCGGATAGTTGGCCATGGAATAGGCGCGGACGGTCGGCTCGTCGTTCTTGCACTTGAGGCCGAACAAGCCGAACTTTTGCCATGCCGGCAGGTATTCGTCACCGATAAGGCTCTTGTCGATGTCCTTGTCATAGTCCATCGCGAATTTCGGTATCTTGATCTGCGCGTAGGAACCCGGGATGAAGTCCATGTGCTCACCCTTGGGAAGTGCCACAATGAATTCTTTTATGAACGTGGCGACATTCTTGTTGGAGATGACTTCGCACTCCCATTCCTTCACTCCCATCACTGACTCGGGGACTTTGATTTCCATGTCACCCTTGACTTTGACTTGGCATCCGAGCCTCCAGTGGTCTTGCTGCTGCTTGCGGCTGAAATGCGGAGTCTCTGACGGCAGGATTTCGCCGCCGCCTGAAACGACCTGGCACTTGCATTGTCCGCACGAACCCTTTCCTCCGCAGGCGGATGGCAGGTAGATGCCATTGACCGAGAGGGTGTTGAGCAGGCTTGACCCCGACTCGACTTCCACCACATTGTCACCGTTGATGGTGATTTTGACCTTGCCGGACGGGACGAGATACTTCTTGGCCACCAGCAATATGACGACCAGCACAAGCACTACCGCGAGGAAAACTCCGATGCTTGTCAAAATGAAATTTATATCCATTTCCTAATCCTTTCAATTAAATTTTAAGACCAGAGAAGCACATGAACGCCATGGCCATGAGCCCCACGGTTATGAACGTGATGCCCAGTCCGCGCAACGGTGCTGGCACGTCGCTGTAAGCCATCTTTTCGCGGATTGCGGCAAGCCCCACGATGGCGAGCATCCAGCCCAATCCCGAACCGAGTGCGTAGGAGATGGCGTCGGAAATGCCGGTGATTGCCTTGGGGTCGGTGTCGCCGAGCCCGATGCGCTGTTGCATGAAGAGCGAAGCTCCCATGATGGCGCAGTTGACGGCTATCAACGGCAGGAATATGCCCAATGACGCATAGAGTGACGGCGAGAACCGCTCGACCACCATCTCGACCAGCTGCGTGATGGCAGCGATGACCGCAATGAAGAGGATGAAGCTGAGATAGCCTATGCCCAGCGGGTCAAGCACGTAGATTTGCAGCAGATAGTTGACAGGCAGGGTGACGACGAGGACGAAGGTCACTGCAATGCCCAGCCCGATGGCTGTCTTCACATTCTTGGATACGGCCAAATAGGAGCACATCCCGAGGAAGAATGCGAAAATCATGTTGTCCACGAATATGGAGCGGACAAACAAACTAAGAGTATGTGAATCCATATCTTTACTTACTGTTAATGTTCACGACTTATTTTTCCTGCAAATCCTTGTTCCTCGCACGTTGATACCATATCAGGCACGCAAGGATTATCAATGCCATCGGCGGCATCAGCATCAGGCCATTGTTGGCATAGCCTGCCGCATAGAACGCATCGGGGATGACCTTGAAACCGAGCAGCGTCCCCGAACCGAGCAATTCGCGGAAGAATGCGACGATGATGAGGATTTTGGCGTAGCCCAGACCGTTGCCTATGCCGTCAAGGAACGACGACCACGGACCGTTTGACATCGCATACGCCTCCAAGCGGCCCATGAGTATGCAGTTCGTGATGATCAGACCGACATAGACCGACAACTGCACGCTGACATCATAGGCGAAAGCCTTGAGCACCTCGCTCACGACAGTTACCAGTGCCGCAACGACGACCAGTTGCACGATGATTCTGATACGGTTGGGGATGGTCTTGCGGATGAACGAAATCACGAGATTGGAGAATGCCGTGATGACCGTCACCGAAAGCCCCATGACTATGGCAGGTTCGAGTTTGGATGTCACCGCCAGTGCCGAGCAGATGCCAAGCACCTGGACCGTGACAGGGTTGTTCTTACCGATAGGAGTAAACAGTGCCTCCTTATTTTTCTTTGAAAGCAATTGACTCATTTGTCCTTCCTCCTCATTTTGCAGTTAAAAAGTTGACGTAGTTGTGAAGGCACGTGTGAAGCATATTGTTGACACCGTCCGAGGTGATTGTCCCACCCGAGATGCCGTCAACCTTGAACTCCGAGCCCTCCGACGTGCCATGCTTGACGACCGAGAGGGCGACATTGCCGCCGTCCATGACCTTCTTCCCGTTGAATTGGTCTTGGAATGCCTCGCCGGCTATCTCAGCCCCAAGCCCTGGAGTCTCGCTGGCATGGGAAAAATAGGTGCCATAAACCGTCTGCTTGTCCGCATCCAGCGCAACGTAGCCCCAGATTGCGCCCCAGAGTCCTGCACCGTTCACCGGTATCACATACTTCGTCTCGCCGTCAACGTCGCAGACAAAGACGTGCAGACGTCCTGCCTTCGCCTCGTTGTCGTAGTTGGTGGAGAAGTCGGCAGCCGGCACTTCCTCAGTTTCCATGCCTGTTGCGGGGTCGATCAGAACATCCCTCTTGACGTAGCGGTCATAGTCAGCACCGGCATTGTCGGACGTGATGCCCAGCGAAGACAGGATTTGCTTCTTCGTGTCCAGCCTTATGTTCTCGTCTTGCTTGTCCCTCAGCCCCGAATTGACGAATGCCAAAAGGAAAGCGACCACTATGACCATAACTGCGGCATAGACTATGGTGTAGGTATTTGAATTGGTGTTCAGCTTTTTGTCAGGCTTGCCTTCAGTCACCTCCTCGAATTCCGAGGCCGGGGCTTGGCATACCGGACATTTGTCGGGGGCAGAATCGCCCTCATGCACATAGCCACACACTTTGCATCTGAACTTTCTTGTAGCCATATTCCTCATTTATTTACAGTCAAACGTTTCATTCTCTTCTTGATATTGCTTTGCACGACATAATAGTCTATCAGCGGGGCAAAGACATTCATAAACAATATGGCCAACATCATGCCCTCGGGATAACCAGGGTTGAGCACACGGATGATGATGGCTATCACTCCTATCAGGAATCCATAGATGTACTTGCCTGTCTCAGTCCTTGCTGATGTAACGGGGTCGGTCGCCATGAAGACGGCACCGAAACAGAAGCCGCCAAGGACGAGATGCTCATACCATGGCATATTGGCAATGTTGGTGTCAGGTCCCGCCACGTTGAACAGCCATGCGGTCAGACCGCCGCCGACAAACACTGACAGCATGGTCTTCCAGCTTGCCACGCCGGTGAGCAACAGGATTGCCGCGCCAATGGCTATGGCGATCACGCTCGTCTCACCTATCGAGCCAGGTATCAACCCCGTCACCATGTCCCAGTTGAACTCCGGGAGATGGGTCGTGGCAGCCTGTCCCAACGGAGTGGCCACCGTCACTGCGTCAAGCGACTTGCCGAGGCCGAAGATGCTGTCCTTGGCCACCCAGACGGCATCACCTGACATACTTGCCGGATAGGCGAAGAACAGGAATGCGCGGGTGATGAGTGCCACGTTGAAGACATTCATGCCAGTGCCGCCAAATACCTCCTTGGCAAAGATTACCGAGAATGCCGTCGCAATCGCCAACATCCACAACGGGCATTCGACTGGGACGATCATGGGGATGAGTATGCCCGAGACGAGGAATCCCTCCTGGATTTCCTCCTTCTTCCATTGGGCGACGATGAACTCGATGCCAAGCCCTACGATGTAGGAGACCAATATCTTTGGCAGGACGGCAAGGAAGCCGTAGCCGAAAAGTTGCCAGAATGTGCCGTCCAGCCCAGCTGCCAAGTAGTGCTGGTAGCCTACGTTGTACATCCCGAAAAGCAATGCCGGCAACAACGCTATCACGACTATTATCATGATGCGCTTGCTGTCGATGGCATCATGTATGTGCGTACCGCTCTTGGCTGTCGTATTCGGCACAAACAGGAACGACTCGAATCCCTCGAACACTGAACGGAACGCGTGCAGCTTGCCCCCTTCCTCGAAGTTGGGCTTTATCTTGTCGAGATAATTTCTTAACGCTTTCAATGTCTTGATGTTTTATAAATTAATAATTCGTTTCACTAACCTCAAACCATCTCCTGGTACAACAGGTCGAGACCATCGCGGACGATGCGCTGGAGCTCCATCTTGGACGAGCAGACAAACTCGCAAAGGGCAAAATCCTCGGGAGCCACCTCATAGATGCCCAAAGCCTCCATGCGGTCGATGTCGCCGGCAATGATGGCCTTGATGAGATATTCGGGCATGATGCTCATGGGGAGGACGCGGTCATACTCGTGTGACATGATCATGTGCCTCTCACCTCCCTTGACACGGGCATCGAGTTTGTACTCTTTCCTTTTGAACGGATCGAGAATCCAGTTGAAATACGAGCGGCTGACACTGAATTGGTCAAAGCGCGGCATAATCCATCCCAACGCCTCATGCACGTCGTTGCCCTCGGGGATGACTGTCACTTCGGTGTCATACGCGCCGAGGAAATCGTCCAGCCCCCTCTTGGTGCCGGTCAGCACATTGCCGCTGATGATGCGTTGCTCACGCCCGTCCTTGAGGTTGCCTGCGAGGATTGAGCCGAGTTGCTGCCCTATCCTGACATTGGCATACGACGGTTCTTTCACCTCCGACCCGACCACGGCGATCGTGCGTGAGAGGTCGGCAACGCCATCGTTGAACAGGCGGCCGATGATCAACACGTCCCACGCGCTTAGCGTCCAGACGACCTCGCCCTTATTCACGGGGGCGATGTTGTTGATTTGCACCCCTACGTTGCCGGCAGGGTGAGGACCGCTGAATTTATAGGTTTCCGCCCCCTCGGCAAATGCCTCCAAATCCTGCGCGGCACTCATGCTGAGGTAAGTCTTCGCCATACGTCCGAGGGCTTTCATCCCGGTCTTGAAGTCAGCTTCCCTGCCCTTCAGCACAAAATCAAAGCTCGGCGCAAGCGGTTTCGTGTCGAATGCCGTCACGAAGATCGCACGCGGGGCGACATTCGGATTGGCGATGATGTCATACGGGCGTTGCTTGACAAACGGCCACACGCCGCCTTCCAGCATCGCCTCCTTGACCTGCTCGCCCGACATCGCGCCGACATTCCTTTTGCCAAAGTCCTTGTAGTCCACGACACCGTCGGCCTTGACCGTCACGCTCAGGATTTTGCGCCTCTCGCCACGGTTGACACTGGTGACTTCCCCGCTGACGGGAGAAACGAATTTGATAGCAGGGATGTTTTTGTCGTAGAACAAGACATCCCCGGCCTTGACCTTGTCGCCAGGTTTCACGACGACCTTGGGTGTCACACCGTGATAATCATCAGGGACCAATGCGTATGTCCCCGACGGCTTCACATCGCGCAACACCTTGGCCGCCTTGCCGGCAAGATTGAGGTTCAGGCCTTTACGTAGTTTTATCACACTTGCCATATTAACATTTGAATGTTATTCCTAATATGAGTGCAAAAGTAATATAAAATCCCATCCCGTAATTGTGTCAAGCATCATAATTGCGGAATTTTTTCATTAATTGCCATGCGCGTTGCACCCATGCTTCAGAGCAGGTCATGCAGACCGTGCAGGCACACATCCCAGTCATGCGGCCTGTGCCATCGTCCAGATAGTCTGCCACATCGGACGAAAACTCTATTTTTAGGCTTAAAATATAAAAATCAAGCCTAAATCTATATATTTTTAGGTTGCAAATATATAGATTTAAGCTAAAAATAGACTTTGCAAGGCATGACGCGGAGTTTACGCCGCACGCTGCCACCCTTTCATGCCGTGGAGAGCAGAAAAAAAGCAATCCCCCCGCCCGCATTGTCTGCCGGCAGGGGGATTTTGCCTGACTGCCACGACGGCGCGGCAGGGTGATAGGGCTACGGCCGTTCAACGGCCTCGGTACATATCCTCGTAATATCTCATGTAGTCACCGCTCGTCACATTGTCCATCCACGCCTGGTTGTCAAGATACCAGCGGACGGTGCGCTCGATGCCTTCCTCAAATTGCAGCGAAGGTTGCCACCCCAGCTCGCGTTTCAACTTGGACGAATCGATGGCATAGCGCAAGTCGTGCCCCTTGCGGTCGGTGACGTAGGTGATGAGGTCTGACGAACTGCCCTCGGGGTTGCCCAGCAAGCGGTCGGTAGTCTTGACCAGGACTTTCACTATGTCTATGTTTTTCCACTCGTTGAAGCCGCCTATGTTGTAGGTGTCGGCAGTCTTGCCACGGTGGAATATGATGTCGATGGCGCGGGCATGGTCTTCCACATAGAGCCAGTCACGGACATTCTCCCCCCTGCCATAGACGGGCAAGGGACGGCGATGCCTGATGTTGTTGATGAAGAGCGGTATCAACTTCTCCGGGAATTGGTATGGCCCGTAATTGTTGCTGCAATTCGTCACAATGGTCGGCATCCCGTAGGTGTCATGGAACGCCCTGACAAAATGGTCGCTCGATGCCTTGCTCGCCGAGTACGGACTGTGCGGGGCATACTTGGTGTCTTCGGTGAAAAATCTGTCCCCATAGACCTCGTGCGCACTGATTGGAGATGCAACTCCCTCGGGATGTGTCAGCTCGAGTGCGCCGTAGACTTCATCGGTGGATATGTGGTAAAAACGCTTGCCGTCATACCCTTCGGGCAACGACTCCCAATAGACCTTTGCGGCTTGCAGCAGGCTGAGCGTTCCCATGACGTTTGTCCGCGCGAATGTGAAAGGGTCTTTTATCGACCTGTCCACGTGGCTCTCGGCGGCAAGGTGGATTATGCCGTCGATGGAGTGCTGCCGCATGAGCGCGAGCATGGCATCATAGTCGCAAATGTCGCCTTTGACGAAGGTGTAGTTGGGCTTGTCCTCGACATCACGGAGGTTTGCCAGGTTGCCGGCATAGGTCAGTTTGTCAAGGTTGATGATGTGGTAGTCGGGATAGGTGTTGACGAAAAGGCGGACGACGTGGCTGCCAATGAAGCCTGCCCCGCCAGTAATCATGATATTCCTCTTATAATTGCTCATTGCACTCCGTTTTTAGTTCGTTGATGCACTTCTCCACCGAGTCCATCCAGTAGGGAATCTTGAATCCGAATGCCTGGCGGAATTTGGTTTTGTCAAGGACTGAATAGTGCGGCCGCCGCACCTTGCTGGGATATTCGTCCGAATGTATGGGGCGGACATCGCACGCGTTGCCCGCGAGGCGGTTTATCGCGACCGTGAAGTCGTACCACGAGCACACCCCCTCGTTGCTGAAATGGTAGATGCCCTGCTTGTCGGTCATGCGGCGGGTGATTATCCACGCTATCGCATCGGCGAGGTCGCCGGCATAGGTCGGCGTGCCAGCCTGGTCAAACACGACGTTGAGGATTTCGCGTTCTGACGTGAGCCGCAGCATTGTCTTGAGGAAATTGCTCCCCCACCGCGAATAAAGCCAAGCGGTGCGGATGATGATGTGCTTGCATCCGCTCGCCACGACTGCGTGTTCGCCAGCCAGCTTGGTCACGCCGTAGATTCCTGTCGGGGCGGTGGCATCATCTTCCTTGTAGGGCACGCACCCGCAGCCGTCAAACACATAGTCGGTGGAGACGTGGATGAGTGTCGCCCCACCCTCCTTGGCAGCCATGGCGAGATTGGCCACTGCCTGGTTGTTGATGAGGTCGGCGGTCTCTCGGTCATCCTCGGCACGATCGACATTGGTGTAGGCGGCGCAGTTGACGATGACGTTCACCCCATTGCTTTCAATCATGCGGCACACGGCATCGCGGTCGGTGATGTCCAATTCGGAAATATCGGTGAAGAGGCATTGGCATCCGGTCCCGGCCATTGCACGCCGCATCTCACGGCCGAGTTGCCCGTTAGCCCCTGTAATCAGAACCTTGGTCATTGCTGTTTCATTTGTATAAATCGACATCATAGTCAAAGTCGCACTGGACATCAGACAGCTTGGCGCGGTTGACATCCTTGGGTGACATGATGGCTTTGTCCAATGGAATGCGCCAATCTATCCCGAGCGCATCGTCCAGGGCTTGGATTCCGCCATCGCTGTCTGGGGTGTAAAAGGCGTCACATTTGTACTGGAAGACCGCTTCATCGCTCAAGACGGCGAAACCATGCGCAAATCCGCGTGGTATGAAGAATTGCAAATGGTTTTCCTCCGTGAGCTCCACCGCCACATGACGGCCGAAAGTGGGCGAACCACGGCGTATGTCCACGGCGACATCAAGCACCCTGCCGTGCACGCACCGCACCAGCTTGCTCTGGGTGTAGGGCATCCGCTGGTAGTGCAGACCCCGCAGCACGCCAAATGAGGACTTGCTCTCGTTGTCCTGCACGAAACGGACGGGACGCACCATCTCGTCAAATTCACGTTGGGAGAAGGATTCAAAAAAGTAGCCGCGCTCGTCGGTGAACAGCCGTGGCTTGATGATGACCACTCCCTCTATCTCGGTTTTTATTACTTCCATTACTGTTATTTTAGTTTGTTGAAACGGTCGGTTTCATTGACCACTTTCATCAGGTATTGCCCATATTGGTTTTTCAGCATCGGACGGGCGATGTCCAGCATCTTGTCGCGGTCAATCCAGCCCTTGCCGTAAGCTATGCTCTCAAGGCACGCTATCTTGAGACCTTGCCTTTTCTCGATGACTTCAACGAATATCGACGCTTCCGCCAATGAGTCATGCGTGCCGGTGTCCAGCCAGGCAAAGCCACGGCCAAGGGGCTTGACCTTGAGTTGTCCCTGTGCCAGGAAGTGCTGGTTGACACTCGTTATCTCCAGCTCGCCGCGTGCCGACGGCTTGATGCCTTTTGCCACGCGCACCACTGAGTTTGGATAGAAATAGAGTCCGACCACGGCGTAATGTGATTTGGGGGCAGCCGGTTTTTCCTCAATGGAAAGGCAATTGCCATCAGAATCAAACTCGGCGACACCGTAGCGTTCCGGGTCGTCCACCCAGTATCCGAAAACCGTCGCCTTGCCTCCTTGCTCCGCATCGGCGACAGCCTCTTCGAGAAGTTCGGTGAAACCCGTGCCATGGAAAATGTTGTCGCCCAGGACAAGGCACACGGCATCGTCACCGACGAATTCCTCCCCAATGATGAATGCTTGCGCCAGCCCGTCGGGTGAGGGCTGCTCGGCATATTCAAACCGCACCCCGTAGTCACTGCCGTCCCCCAGCAGCCGCCTGAACCCGGGCAAATCCTGCGGTGTCGAGATGATGAGGATGTCACGGATGCCCGCAAGCATCAGCACCGAGATGGGATAGTAGACCATGGGTTTGTCATAAATGGGGAGCAGTTGCTTGCTAACACCTTTGGTGATGGGATAAAGACGGGTCCCCGAACCGCCTGCGAGCACTATGCCTTTCATATTCCTTGCCGTTTAAACCGTTTGCGCCGTATGCTGCAAGCACATTGGCATGGCAAAGATAGCAAAGCAAGGTGGAGAAACACAAAGCCCCGCCGCATTTTCATTGCAAGCAAATGCGATTTACATTGTATGGTAAGTTCAAAAACACCGTATGCTGTCGTCGACAGCATACGGTGTTTCCAGCATCAGCATCGTATGTTTTCAGCAAATTGTCAGGACAAAGTACCGCCCGTCACCGTCAGGCCTTGCGGAATTGCAAGAGGAAAAGGCTCACTATGCCCATTGCCACGACGAGAAAGGTCTGAATCGTGTGTACCACCAAGGCGAACAACCCCGCGTCGGGACGCGAGATGCCATACATCATCAGCCCCACAATGACAACGTAGTGCCACGGACCAGCCCCGTTGGGGGTAGGCACTATCACCGCGAAACTGCCCAGCACGAACAGCACCAAGCCCGCCATGCCGCCAAGTCCGGACAAGAAACCGAAACAGTAGAATGTCAGATAGAAATGCAAATAGTAGCACACCCAGATGCACGCCGTGTAGAAGATAAAAAGCCACGGGCGGCGAACCTTGGTGATGCTCATCGCGCCGTGGTACATATTGGACAACATCGACTTGACCTTGACCCAAAAAGCGAAACGGCTCAACAGCCACCACAGCACAAGCAGTGCCGCGACCACGCAGACCGCCAGCAAATAGAAACGCGACGAATGGAAAACGCCCGTGTAGCTGCCCGCATCGACCCCTGTCGTCTCAAAGAAATCAAGGAACACACCACGGTCAAGCACAAAAGCAAAGACTGAAATGAGCAAAATGCACACCATGTCGATGGCGCGCTCGGTGACAATCGTGCCAAGGGAACTGGTGAAAGCGATGCCGTCATACCTCTTTAATAATGCACAGCGCGAGACTTCGCCGATGCGCGGTATGACAATGTTCATCATATATGCCACGTTGACCGAATTCACACAGAGCGCATTTGACGCGTCAACCCCCATCGGCTGCAACAGGATGCGCCATCTTATGCCACGGATAATGTAGCTCATCGCGCCGAAAAACAGTGATGCAGCCATCCACCACCAATTCATCTCGGAGAGACTTTCACCGAAAGAGGAGAAATCAAAGTCCCTATATATCCAAACGAGCAATGCAGCCCCCACGAGCAAAGGAAGCAGCACCTTGAGAGCCTTTTTGACCACCGTTATGACGTTGTTTGCATTAAATTAATACCTTTGTTTCACAAAAACAGGCCATGCACGGTCAAAACAACAGAGCCTTGCCCTTGTTTTGCACACGTCTTGCCCTATATTTGCAGGATGCAAAGATAACATTAAATGGAATAAGAGCATTTTGGTCAAACTTCAAAGTCTGCGGCAACCATGTATGTAAAACCAAAGAAATCGTTGGGACAACACTTCCTCAAAGACCAAAGCATTGCATCGTCGATAGCAGACACCATCGACAGCTGCCCCGACATCCCCATCCTGGAAGTCGGACCGGGCACGGGAGTGCTCACGCGGTATCTCCTCGCCAAGGGCAGGGATCTGAAGGTCGTGGAACTTGACGGCGAGTCCGTGGACTACTTGAGGAAAAATATGCCACGCCTCGAAAACTCGATAATCGAGGACGATTTCCTGAAAATGCACTTGGAGAACCTCTTTGACGGACAGAAGTTTGTCCTCACGGGCAACTACCCTTACAACATCTCCAGCCAGATATTCTTCAAACTGCTTAACTACAAAGAGCTGATACCATGCTGCACGGGGATGATACAAAAGGAAGTGGCCGAAAGGATCACCGCCCAGCCAGGCAGCAAGGCCTATGGCATCCTGAGTGTCTTGCTACAAGTCTGGTATGATGCCGAATACCTTTTCACGGTAAACGAAGACGTTTTCAATCCGCCACCGAAAGTCAAAAGCGCGGTAATCAGGCTCACAAGGAACAACGTCGAGAGCCTGCCATGCGACGACAAACTGTTCAAGCAGGTGGTCAAAGCCACGTTCAACCAACGGCGCAAGACCATCAGGAATTCCATAAAACCCTTAATCGGCGACAAGACCATCCCGGACGAATACCTCGGCAAACGACCGGAACAATTGTCCATAGCGGATTTCATCAGGCTGACAGGCCAGATTGATGAAGCCATGAGAAGACAGGACACCATCCCATCAACCGACTAACACGACAGAACAATGGAAGAAGCTGTTTTGGAAAAAGCGACAAGCCTCATTGAGGGCAAGGACTTCGACCAGTTGAGGGAGATGCTCTCAACCATGCACCCTGCGGACATCGCCGAGCTGTGTGACGAGCTTGAACCCGAACAGGCCAAGTCGATATTCCCGTTGCTCGACAACGAGACTGCCGCCGATGTGCTCGTAGAGATGGACGAAGACAAGAGGAAAGACTTCCTGAAAATTCTCCCATCGGAGATTATCGCAAAGAGATTCGTCGACCACATGGACTCCGACGATGCGGTGGACCTCATTCAAGAGATGGATGAGAACAAGCAGGAGGAGATACTCTCGCACATCGAGGACATCGAGCAAGCGGGCGACATCGTTGACCTTCTCAAATATGACGAGGACACCGCCGGCGGTCTGATGGGTACGGAGATGGTCGTGGTCAACGAGAACTGGAGTATGCCTGAGTGCCTCAAGGAAATGAGGCAGCAGGCAGAGGACATGGACGAGATATACTACGTCTACGTCATCGACGACGACGAGAGGCTGAGAGGGGTGTTCCCGCTCAAAAGGATGATTACAAGCCCATCCGTCTCCAAGGTCAAGCACGTGATGAAAAAAGACCCGATATCGGTCAAGGTTGACACCCCCATCGAGGAGGTCGCACAATTGATTGAGAAATACGACCTGGTCGCCATCCCCGTGGTGGACAGCATCGGACGGCTCGTCGGAAGAATCACTGTCGATGACGTGATGGACGAGGTGCGCGAACAAGCCGAAAGGGAATACCAATTGGCATCAGGTCTCTCCACCGACGTGGAAACCGATGACAACGTGATAGACCAGACCAAGGCACGCCTGCCTTGGCTGATGATAGGAATGATTGGCGGCATCTGCAACTCGCTCATCCTTGGCAATTTCGACGCGACGTTCAAGCGGTTTCCCGAGATGGCGTTGTACATACCGCTCATCGGCGGCACTGGCGGCAACGTCGGCACGCAGTCTTCGGCAATAATCGTGCAAGGGTTGGCCAAGAACTCCCTCAGCACGAATAAAGTGCTCAAGCAGGTCTTCAAAGAGTCATTGGTCGCGCTGGTCAACGCGACAATCATCTCGATGCTGGTCTACATATACAACTTCATCAGGTACGGCAGCCATGCCACCGTGACCTACTCGGTGTCGATCAGCCTGTTTGCGGTCGTAATGTTCGCATCCATCTTCGGGACATTCGTGCCGCTGACATTCGAGCGTCTGAAGATTGACCCGGCAATAGCGACAGGACCGTTCATAGCCATCATCAACGACATCACCGGGATGCTGCTCTACATGGGCATCACCGTAGCCCTGTCATGACAACACCAACCGCATAATCGAATAATAAACATAAAAACATCATAAAACATGGAATCAGAAAATTTAATCGAGCAACCTGCCAACGAAGCTCCCGAAAAGAAAGTCTATACAAAGCCGGAAATAATCGCCAGGCTCGACGAACTCTCCAAAGACCCTGAAAAGGCCGAGAGGCAGGAAGTGGAAGGACTCAAGCAATCCTACTACAAACTGCGCAAGAGCGAAGTCGAAAAGGAAAAGGCCGCATTCCTCGAAGCAGGAGGCGACGAAAATGAATTCAAGCCCTCGCAAGATGCAGACGAACCTGAATTCAAAAGGCTCATGAGCATCCTCAAGGAGGAACGCAACAAACTCAACGCCGAACTGGAAAGGCAAAAAGAGGAAAACCTCGAGAAAAAGACCGCCATAATCAACCGCATCAAAGAACTGACCGAAGCGGAAGATGTCAACAAGGCTTACAACGAATTCAAGCAACTCCGCGACGAGTGGAACAGCATCAAGCTCGTGCCGGCAACGAAGAGCAACGAACTGTGGAAGAACTACCAGCACTACGTCGAGCAATTCTACGACCTGCTGAAAATCAACAATGAGCTCCGCAGCTACGACTTCAAGAAAAACCTAGAGCTGAAACAATCGCTCTGTGAAGTCGCCGAAAAGCTCACGACCGAGAACGACGTGGTCTCCGCCTTCCACCAATTGCAGAACCTGCACCAAGAGTACCGCGAGACAGGTCCCGTCGCCCCCGAACTGAGGGAGGAAATCTGGGCACGCTTCAAAGCCGCATCGACCATCATCAACAAACGCTACCAGCAGCACTTCGAGGAGATAAAGGAGAAAGAGCAGAAAGCCCTCGACGAAAAGACCGTCATCTGCGAAATCGTCGAAGCAATCAACGCCGCCGAAATCAAGACCTACGCCGACTGGGATGCCAAGACAGCCGAGATAATCGCCCTCCAGACCAAGTGGAAGACCATCGGTTTCGCGCCGCAGAAGATGAACCAGAAGATATATGACCGCTTCCGCGAAGCCTGCAACCTCTTCTTCAAAAACAAAGGCGACTTCTACAAAGGCATGAAAGAGCAGATGGCGGCCAACCTCGCCAAGAAAGTGGAACTCTGCGAGAAAGCCGAAAGCCTCAAAGACAGCACCGACTGGAAAGCAACATCGGAAGCCCTCGCCGAGCTCCAGAAACAATGGAAGGAAATCGGTCCCGTCACCCGCAAGCAATCAGAAGCAGTGTGGAAACGCTTCATCGATGCCTGCGACTACTTCTTCGAGCAACGCAACAAGGTCAACAGGTCGCAAAAAGACATAGAGCGCACCAACCTCGCCACCAAGAGAAGCATCATCGAGGAGATGCGCGCCATCCCCGAAGACACCGACCCCGAAGTGGCAATCGAGCAAATCAAGGAACTGCAACAGCGGTGGAACGACACCGGCCACGTCCCCTTCAAAGACAAGGACAAGGTCTACAAGGAATACCGCGAAGTAGCCGACCACTGGTACGACCTGCTCCGCAAGACCGTCTCGGACAAACGCCTCTCGAACTTCCGCGCCAACATGGCCGCCCGCAGCAATGACGGCACAGGCGGCGTGCACCGCGAGAAGGACCGCCTGCTCAGGCAGCGCGACAACATGAGGAACGAGCTCAACACCTACGAGAACAACCTTAACTTCCTCAACTTCACATCCAAGGACGGCAGCTCGCTGCTCGCCGAGATCAACCGCAAGATTGACAAACTCAGGGACGACATCCGCCTCGTTGAGGAGAAAATCAAGGCATTGGATGAAATGGAGGCGCAGCAAGACTGACCGCTCACGCATCCATCATCCACCAAGCGACCGGCCCGGGGCATCCTGACAAAGATGTCCCGGGCCACTCATTTACACCCCACCGCCACGTGCCACCCATCCCGCCGCCCACCATCATCAGGGCACGTCAGGCACGTCTACCCGCCCTGCGACCAAAGACATCAAACCACACCTGCAAAATCATGCCTTGTTAGTCGCTATAACAAACCTTGTTAGTGCCATTAACAAAGCTTGTTATAGCGACTAACAACGCACATCCTTGCGCCACCCCCCCCTGCCCCGGTCGCGCGAGGCACAAAAGAAAGGGCTGCGCCACGCGGCACAGCCCCTCGATTTTCAGCGGTTAACACCAGCTCACTTCGTGACCCTCTCAAGCCACTTGACCATGCCAAGCATGACGGCCATGGAGATGAAGCAAACGGCAAAGAACACCGTCCAGCACTGCCAGATGGGGAATTTGTTGTACATCAACGGGCCGAGCCACAAGAACAGGTTGCCGATGGCCGTTGCCGTCAGCCACAAGCCCTGGCACAGTCCCTGGAGATGCTTCGGCGCAACCTTGGAGACGAATGAGAGACCAAGCGGCGAGATGAACAGCTCGGCTACCGTCAGGAAGAAATAGGTGACGACGAGAATCCACGGACCGACCTTCCAAGGCTCTTTGACCAGCACGTCCAAGTCGCGGAAGTCGGTAGCCGACGGATAGCCCTCAATCATCGAGAAGATGGCAAGGAACAGGTAGGCAATGCCCGCGATTGCCATGCCGATGGCAATCTTCCTCGGGGTGGAAATCTCCTTGCCCCTCTTGACGAAGAAGCTGAAGAATATGGTGATGACTGGGGTCAGCACGATGACGAAGAAGGGATTCAACGCCTGCCATATCTCGGGAGCTATGCTCGACGTGACGACGAAGTCACGGGCGAAGAACGACAGCGACTGCCCGTTCTGGTGGAACGAGAACCAGAAGAATATGGCAATGCCGAGGACTGCGAACAGAGCGTAAAGACGCTGCTTGATTTCCTTGGCCATAGCCGCCTTCTCCTCGGGGGTGTAGCCAACCACGTCAGCCTTGGCTTTCTTGTCCGGCGTGGGAAATATCTTCTTGGACGCGAGGAAGATGGTCAGCGAGATGAGCATCGCCACGACCGATGCGATGAACGAGTAGTGCACGCCCGTGTTGAACACGTCGAGGTACTGGCTGCAAAATGCTCCCATGTCGGCAGGGACTGAACCCGAGACTTGCTCGACGAGGTGGTTGAGGTTGGTGAGCTGGTCGGATGCCATTGACGCGCCCTTCTCAATGTATTGGTGGCACAATGCCGGCAGGTCGGCGTTGTAAGCCCAGTTGTGAGCCTTCAACCACCACTCGCGCAGCAGCGGGGCAACGAATGGAGCTATCAACCCGCCGATGTTGATGAATACATAGAAGATTTGGAAGCCCGTGTCGCGGCGACTCTTGGCCACTTTCAATGCTTCCGGCCCTTGCTTGGCAGCCTCTTTCTCGAAGTTGTCATACATCTGGCCGACGATGGCTTGCAGGTTGCCCTTGAAAAGTCCGTTGCCAAACGCAATCATCAACAGGGCGAAGCACGTCAACGGCAGCAGCCAGTAGATGTTGTCAGCAGTGGAAAGGATTGGGATGGAGAGAATCACATAGCCGAGCGACATGACCACAAGTCCCCAGGCAATGGTTCCGTTGTAGTTTTGCTTGCGGTCGGCGATGATACCTCCGACCAGACTCAGGAAATAGATGCCGAAGTAGAAGACTGAATAGATGGTCGAACTCGTCTCCTCGCTTAGTCCGAACTTTGAGCAGAGGAACAAGACCAGCACGGCATTCATGATGTAGTAGCCGAACCTTTCGCCCATGTTGGCCAAGGCCGCTTGTATAAGACCTTTAGGGTGGTTTTTAAAGAGCATAAGACTGTTTGTTAAAGTTTTAATAATTAATGTTAGTGTCCAATGGTCGCAAATATAAGGTTATTTGCAATATTTGTATAGGCAACACGGGCATATTTTTGACCAGAGTCCATCCGCTACTAACTTTTTGTCATATTGCCGCCGTCAAGGGCCGCAGTGCCGCCAATTATTGTATTTTTGCGCCGACTTTGACATAACTAACTGATGAAACGATGTGGACATTTGAATTCATACTCGAATTTATAGGGACTTTCGCTTTTGCGATCTCGGGCATCAGGCTCGCATCAGCAAAAGAGTTCGACTGGTTTGGCGCATACGTCGTCGGTGTGGCGACGGCCATCGGCGGCGGGACAATCAGGGACGTGCTGCTTGACGTGACACCGTTCTGGATGACAAACTCCATCTACCTGCTCTGCTCGGGGCTGGCACTGCTGTGGGTCATCGTTTTCGGCAAATGGCTCATCCACATGAACAACACCTTTTTCTATTTCGATGCCATCGGCTTGGCACTGTTCACTGTCGTCGGCATAGAGAAAACGCTTGGGCTGGGCTACTCCATGTGGCTCGCAATCATCATGGGCACGATAACGGGTGCAGCCGGCGGAGTCATCAGGGACATTTTCATCAACGAGATACCCCTGATATTCCGCAAGGAGATCTATGCCGTGGCTTGTGTCATGGGCGGAGTAATCTACTGGATATGCCTGCAAACCATCGGCGACGGCATAGCCACGCAGGTGATTGCCGGCATCAGTGTCGTTGCCATAAGGCTTGTCTCTGTCAAACTCAAAATATGTCTTCCAACCCTAAAAAAGAACCGCGATGAACTTTGAAGGTATAATAATAGGTATATCAACATTTCTCATAATAGGGATTTTCCATCCACTTGTGATAAAAGGCGAATATTACTTCGGGGTGAAGTGCTGGTGGGCGTTCCTCATCATGGGAGTGGTCACGCTGACGCTCTCACCTTTTTTTGACAACACCGTCGTCTCATCACTGCTCGCAGTCTGGGGAGCTTCGTCACTGTGGGGAATCGGCGAGCTGTTTGAACAAAAGAAACGGGTCGAAAAAGGCTGGTTTCCCAAAAGAAAGAGCAAATCGAATGGGCAAAATGAGTGATAGTTACATTTTTATCCACTTTTCTTGATTCTAAAGGAAATTGTCCTTAAATTTGGCAACATAGAAAGACACATCAAAACACTATGAAAGACTATGAATAAAAAATTATTGCTTTTAGGCGACGAAGCGATTGCCCAAGGTGCAATCGATGCCGGCCTGTCTGGTGTTTATGCCTATCCAGGCACACCATCAACCGAAATCACTGAATACATCCAGGGAAGCCCGATAGCCAACGCACGGGGAATACACAGCAAATGGTGCACAAACGAAAAAACCGCGATGGAAGCCGCGCTCGGTATGTCCTATGTCGGCAAACGTGCAATGGTGTGCATGAAGCACGTGGGGATGAACGTCGCTGCCGATGCATTCGTCAACGCAGCCATGTCTGGAGTTAATGGAGGACTTGTAGTCGTTGCAGCCGACGACCCGTCCATGCACTCGTCGCAGAATGAGCAAGACTCAAGATTCTACGGCAAATTCGCCCTTGTGCCTATCATCGAGCCATCAAACCAACAAGAGGCGTACGACTTCATACAAAAAGCTTTTGAACTCTCCGAAAAATACAAGATTCCTGTGCTTTTCCGCATGGTGACACGCCTTGCACACTCAAGAGCCGTAGTAACGACACGAGACACGAATGATGAGAATCCCCTATCCTATCCGACAAACCCAGGGCAATGGGTACTGATGCCATTGGTCGCAAAAGTCAGATATAAAGCCCTTGTCGCCGACCAAGAGAAATTTATGGAAGAGTCGGAGAGTTTGTCCATGAACAGCTTTTTTGACGGTAAAGACAAAAGCCTCGGCATAATTGCCTGCGGAATCGCATACAATTATCTGATGGAACACTTCAATGAGGGGATTGACTACCCTGTACTCAAAGTTTCGCAATACCCATTACCCAAGAAACAAATCATGCAGATGCGCCGCGAATGCGATGCCCTGCTGGTCATAGAAGATGGACAACCTTTCGCAGAAGAGATGATCCGTGGTCTGCTGGATGACGGTGTCAAAGTCTATGGCAAACTGAGCGGCGACCTGCCACGCACGGGCGAACTCACACCTGACAACATAATGGGTGCACTGAAGATTGATGCAGCACAAGCCTATGAACCTTGCGACCTCGTTGTCTCACGTCCACCAGCCTTGTGCATGGGATGTGGGCACAGGGATATGTACAGTGCCTTGAATGAAGTGCTGCGCGAATACAAAGATGCCAAAGTCTTCAGCGACATAGGCTGCTATACCCTCGGCTACCTTTCACCTTTCCACGCAATCCACTCGGTGATTGACATGGGCGCGTCCATAACCATGGCCAAAGGAGCAGCTGATGCTGGACAATTCCCATCCGTGGCAGTCATCGGCGACTCCACATTCACTCATTCCGGCATAACTGGGTTACTTGATGCGGTCAACGCCAATGCAAACATTACAATCATCATCTCTGACAACCTCACTACTGGCATGACTGGCGGACAAGACTCTGCCGGCACAGGCAAGTTGGAGCAAATATGCATAGGCATGGGTGTTGACCCGGCACACGTGAGAGTCGCCATCCCATTGCCAAAGAATATGGAGGAGATGAAAGAGATTATCCGCGAAGAAATAAACTACAAAGGCGTTTCTGTCATCATACCAAGACGGGAATGCATCCAGACAGCAAGACGACACGCTAAAAAAAATTAAGACCATGAAAACAGACATAATTCTTTCGGGCGTGGGGGGACAAGGCATCCTCTCCATAGCCACCGTCATAGGCGAAGCGGCCATGAATGAAAATCTATACCTCAAACAGGCCGAAGTCCACGGAATGAGCCAACGCGGGGGAGATGTGCAATCAAACCTGAGACTCAGCTCGACTCCGATTGCATCCGATTTGATTCCTCTTGGCAAAGCTGATTTGATTATTTCACTTGAGCCGATGGAAGCTCTCAGATACGTCCAATATCTCAGCAAAGATGGATGGATTATCACAAACTCCACCCCCTTTGTCAACATACCCAACTATCCAGACATCAATGACATCCTGTCAGCCATACGTAAAATCAAAAACAACGTAATCATAGACGTGGATGCCATCGCCAAAGAAGTCGCGTCACCCCGTGCCAGCAACATTGTGCTCCTCGGCGCGGCTGCTCCATTCGTCGGCATCGAGACAGACAAACTGGAGGACGGCATCAGGGCAATCTTCGCCCGCAAGGGAGACAACGTCGTTGACATGAATTTGAAAGCGTTCAGAGCCGGACTGGATTATTCACTTAAATCCATAGTAAAATGAAAACACCTTTCAGCAAAGACACGGTGGAAAAGGTGCTTTCTGACCTTGGGATAAGGGACATCAGCCGAGCCACCATACGCCAGACCGTCGCAGTCTCGGACAAACTCGAGCAGTTGGCAGGTGAAAAGTTCATCCACCTCGAAATGGGCTCGCCTGGACTGCCAGCCAGCGAAGTCGGAAGAGAAGCACAAAAAAAGGCTTTGGATGCTGGCGTAGCGTCCAAATACCCAAACATTGCCGGGATAGCACCGCTCAAGGCCAATGCGTCACGATTCGTCAAAGCATTCCTCGACATAGATATCAAAACAGAGGGGTGTGTCCCGACCGTCGGCTCAATGATGGGCACATTTGCATCAATCCTGCTCTGTTGCAACCTTGACCCGAAGAAGGACACAATCCTGTTCCTCAACCCGGGCTTTTCGGTGCAGCCACTGCAAGTTGACATCCTCGGGTTCAAGAAAAAAGGGTTTGACATATACTCAAACAGAGGGGAAAAGCTCAGAGACTCCATCGAGGAAATCTTGAGGGAAGGCAACGTTGCCGGCATCCTCTATTCAAACCCCAACAACCCCTCATGGGTATGCCTGACCGAAGAAGAACTGCGTTACATCGGCGAACTGGCTACGAAATACGACGCCATAGTGCTTGAAGACCTCGCCTACCTCGGGATGGACTTCCGCAAAGACCTTGGAACACCGTTCCAACCGCCCTACCAGGCGACCGTAGCGCGCTACACCGACAACTATATGCTGATGCTGTCGGCCTCGAAGATCTTCAGCTATGCAGGTGAACGTCTTTCGACAGTCGCCATCTCCGACAAACTGTTCCACCGCAAGTACGACAACCTTGCAGCCCGCTTCGGCATCAGCGAACTGGGCAACGCATTCATATACGTCATCTTGTACGCCCTCTCGTCTGGCGTTTCCCACTCGGCGCAATATGCACTTGCCGCCATGTACGAAGCAGCGTGCGAGGGGAAGCTGAACTTCGTCCACGACACCTCAGAATATGCCCGCAGGGCAAAAATCCTCAAGGAGATATTCATCCGCAACGGCTTCCACATAGTCTATGACAAAGACCTGGAGGAAGATGTGAGCGACGGCTTCTTCTTCACCATCGGCAGGAGAGGCTACACCGGCGACGCGCTGGTCAAGGAACTCATGTACTATGGCGTATCGTCCATCTCATTGGCAACGACCGGCAGCCGCCAGCAAGGCATCAGGGTGTGCACGTCGATGGTCGATGACACAGCATTCGGGCTGCTGGACGAGAGGCTCGCACTGTTCAACCAAAACAACCAATGATTATGCCACACTACGTATCAGCCGACGAGGCTGTCAAACTGATCAAGTCCTACGACAAGATATACGTCCAGGGCAGCGGTTCAATCCCCGAAGTGCTGCTCAGCGCACTGGTCAAAAGAGCCGGCGAACTCAAAGGCGTGGAGCTGTACTCAGGCTTCGCCATCGCCAAGGGGGAGTCGCCCTATTGCAAAAAGGAGCTGCTCGAATCGTTCTACCCCGTCAGCCTCTTCATCGCCCCGAGCGTCCGCGGAGCCATAAACCGTGGCGAGGGGCAATGCATCCCATCGTTCCTCGGTGAAGTCCCCGCGCTGTTCAGGGAAAGGCTCGTGTCGCTCGATGTCACCCTGCTCAACGTCTCATTGCCTGACAAGAACGGATATTGCAGCTACGGCCTCTCGGCCGACCTCGCCGTCTCGGCCGTGGAGACATCGAAAATAATCATTGCGCAGATCAACAAGAACGTCCCCTACTCCTATGGCGACGCTCTCATACACCTGTCGCAAATCGATGCCTGCGTCGAGGTGGACGAGCCGATAGTGGAAATCCCGATGTCCATCCCGAATGAGAAGGAGACAAGGATAGGCAACTTCATCGCAGAGCAAATCCCCGACGGTGCGACACTGCAAATCGGCGTGGGAGCAATCCCCAACGCCGTCCTCTCGGCACTAACCGGCCACAAGGACCTGGGCCTGCACACCGAAGCCCTGACCGACGGCGTCGTGCCGCTCATCCAGAGCGGAGTCATCAACAACTCCCGCAAGAAAGTGATGCCGTGGAAGACGGTGGCCGCCCTCGCCGTAGGGTCAAAACGCCTCTACGACTTCATGGACTACAACAAGGACATCATCGTCAAGGATGTGGCGTGGACAAACCACCCATTCCGCATCAGCCAGAACCCGAAAGTCATGGCCATCAACTCGGCACTGGAAATCGACCTCACGGGACAGATATGCGCCGACTCTATCGGCGAGCGGATGTTCTCGGGCGTAGGCGGGCAACACGACTTCATGTACGGCGGTTCGCTGTCCGAAGGCGGCAAGACATTCATCGCCATCACCTCGACGACAGCCAAAGGCCAGTCCAAGATACGCCCCGTCCTCACCTCCGGAGCGGGAGTCGTCACCACGAGGGCACAGGCACAGTATGTCGTCACCGAGAACGGCATCGTCTACCTGCGCGGCAAAGACCTCGCCCAGCGCGCACGCGCACTCATCTCCATCGCCGACCCTTCGGTCAGGGAAGAACTGGAGAAAGCAGCCTGCCAACGCTTCGGCTACAGCTTCCTGCGCGTGAAATAGCGCGATGCGCCAAGACCAGGCAAACTCCCACGGGGGACGGAGCAGTGCTCCATCCCCCTTTTGTTTCCCACCCGATGCGCCACGCACCATTCCCCGCCGCCAAGCCATCAAATGAGGCGGGCAAAGTCATCCCTTGTTAGTCGCTATAACAAACCTTGTTAGTGCCATTAACAAAGCTTGTTATAGCGACTAACAACTGACGACATCCAACCACCCTCCCGTGCCGGGCGGATTTGCGGTTTGATTGAGATTCTTTACCTTTACGACGCAAAGGCAGCCATGCACTTGGACGGCTGCCAAAATGACAAAAGGAATTGAACTGTATGTTTGCGATAATCTTCATCATTGTGATAGCAGTTTGGGCACTTTACGACTTGACAAAAGGATAAGTATTCACCCCACAGATGCAGCTTCGTTGAGGCATCCTGGCTGCATGGTGAATAGCACGCAGTTTGACAATGCCGTGCAGCAACGCAATCACTTCCACACATGAAGCGTAGAGGCAAAAAAAGCCGCGCCGCATAGACTGCGGCGCGGCTTGCTATATTCTGCAAACGTGAATCAGTCCTTGCAAGGCCAGGGCTTTATCTGCTTGAAGAAGTCATTCCCCTTGTCATCGACGAGGATGAATGCGGGGAAGTCCACGACCTCAATCTTCCAGATGGCCTCCATGCCCAACTCGGGATATTCGAGGCACTCGATGCTCTTGATGTTGTTTTGGGCGAGGATGGCAGCCGGGCCTCCGATTGAGCCGAGGTAGAAGCCGCCATGCTTCTTGCACGCATCGGTCACTTGCTGGCTGCGGTTGCCCTTGGCCAACATCACCATGCTGCCGCCATGGCTCTGGAATAGGTCAACATAGGGATCCATGCGCCCGGCAGTCGTCGGTCCCATCGAGCCGCAAGCCATCCCGGCGGGTGTCTTGGCGGGGCCTGCGTAGTAGATTGGGTGGTCTTTCATATACTGCGGCAAGTCCTCTCCACGGTCAAGGCGTTCCTTGAGCTTGGCATGGGCTATGTCACGGCCGACGATTATCGTGCCATTGAGTGAGAGGCGGGTCGAAACGGGATACTTGGACAGTTCCGCCAGAATCTCGCTCATTGGCCTGTTGAGGTCGATGCTCACTGCCCCACCCTCGCCGGCTTGGCGCAGATGCTCGGGGATGAGCTCCGACGGATTGGAATCCAGTTTCTCAATCCAAATACCGTCCTTGTTGATTTTGCACTTGATGTTGCGGTCGGCCGAGCATGAAACTCCCAATCCGACCGGGCATGAAGCACCATGGCGGGGGAGACGTATGACACGCACGTCGTGTGCATAGTATTTGCCACCGAATTGTGCCCCGAGCCCGATGCGGTGCGCTTCCTTGAGGACTTGCTTCTCGAGCTCGATGTCGCGGAATGCACGCCCGGTCTCATCGCCCGTGGTCGGCAGGTTGTCGTAGTAGTGTGTCGATGCGAGCTTGACCGTAAGAAGATTCTTCTCAGCCGAAGTGCCTCCGATGACGAATGCTATGTGATATGGTGGGCAAGCTGCCGTGCCGAGGGTCTTCATCTTCTCCACAAGGAATGGGACGAGTGTCGCCGGATTGAGGATTGCCTTGGTCTCTTGGTAGAGGTATGTCTTGTTGGCCGAGCCGCCGCCTTTGGTGACGCAAAGGAAGTGGTACTCCATACCCTCTGTTGCCTCGATGTCGATTTGCGCGGGAAGATTGCATTTCGTGTTTACTTCCTCGTACATGGAAAGCGGCGCATTCTGCGAATAGCGCAGGTTTTCCTCAGTGTAGGTCTTGTAAACACCGAGCGAAAGGGCTTCCTCGTCGCAGTAGCCAGTCCACACTTGCTGTCCTTTCTCGCCGTGGATTATGGCCGTGCCGGTGTCCTGGCAAAATGGCAATTTACCCTTGCTGGCGATGTCGGCATTGCGCAGGAAAGTGAGTGCGACGTATTTGTCATTGTCACTTGCCTCCGGGTCGGAGAGAATCTTTGCCACCTGCTCGTTGTGTGAACGGCGCAGCATGAAAGACACGTCACGGAACGCTGTGTTGGCCATGAGCGTCAACCCCTCTTTTGCCACTTTCAGGATGGGTTTGCCCTCAAACTCGCCCACGGACACATAGTCCTTGGTGAGCAGATAGTACTCAGTGTCGTCCTTGCCCAATTGAAACATGGGACTATACTTAAAAGGAACGTTTGCCATAAAAGATAAGTTTTGGTTTTGTTTTGATTGTTATGGCAAATGTACAAAGTAATCTCAACTTGGCATCCTATGTCAGTGAAATATTCTCGCCACCACAAGCGCACGGCAAACGGCTTGACATGACACACCAATCCCCGGGCAACGGCACTCGAATGGCATCCCGTCGCCTGGGGATTACATGATTCGCCTAAAGCCGTGAGGTCACGTCACGGCAACTCACGGCGCGTGCTGTCAACGCACCACGACCTTGCGCACGTCGTCACCTACCCTGACGACATACATTCCGACACCGTCAACCGGGACGACAGTCACTGACGCGCCAGTCACGGCCTCTGCCACCTTTGAGCCTGAGACATGATAGACTTCGACGGGCAGCCCTTCGCCACTGGCGACGCATATCGCTCCGTCCTGCGCATAGACGTATGAGACGTTTCCTGCCGTTTCACCCATGCCGCTCCCGAGGCTGACAGCGATGGCGTTGGACGGTGCTGACTCGTATCCGCCTTTCACCGCCACCACACAGTAATGGTAATCTATGTCCTCCACGAGATTTTCAATCCGATAGGAACTGCCGGAAAGGTTCCTATAAGTCCTGCTCCCGTCCTGGCCGTCAATCGTGAAACTGAGGACAAGGTTGTAGCTGTCAACCCCATCGACCGTCTCCCAGTTGGCAACGAATGACGACTCAGCGACTTCGGTTGCCGGGAGGGCGACAGGCGAAGCCACAGCGTTGGCATCGCCACCAAGATAGTCGAATGTCACGGTCTGCGCGGCATCGTCCTTGGTGATATTCGTCACAGGGCGGTCAAGCAAATCATTGCTGTAGGTTCTCATGGCCGGCGTGGATGTGGATGTGAACGAATTGTTGCCATTGTAGGGATACAAATCGCCAGCCAACGTATGCTCGGTGTAGATGTTGTCGGCAGCCACCACAAAGACACGCTTCTTGGCGGAATTGTTGACAATGTTGCGTTCCCAGATGTTTTCGTCGTAGGCGACAGAAGTAATCATCAGCCCCGACGCTGCCAGGTGTTTGTCCCAACCTTGCTTTGCCCTCGACTCGAAGACGAAAAACTCGTCATGGTCATTCTCATTGACGATTTTGCAGGCGTCATAACTCGTTGCAGCGTTGGCCAGCGTCACGGTCTGCGGTGCCATGCCGAGGTCGCGGATTGTTATCCACCCGCATAACTCACGCTCATAGGACGAATAACCTACCGGGACGTAACCGTCACCGTTGTACATCCCATAGTCCATCACGCTCCACGTGTCCATCGTGAAGTCGTCGGCATCCTTGGTGTTGTAGAAATCGGGCAGACCGAGCGTGTGGCTGTACTCATGGCAGAACGTGCCGATGCCTGCGGGCTTTTTCCCGGACGACGGGCCACGCCCTGTCAATTCGGAAGAGCAGGCATAGGCATCGACGAGCACGCCGTCAACCCTCGTGTTCAAGCCGAAGTCTGTCAAATGGGCGGCGTGCGACCAGACGGTATTCCCGTCCGCCCCCTCGGCCTCATTGTAGCCCGCATAGATGAGGTACGCCAAATCAAGCACACCGTCGCCATCCAAGTCATATTTGCTGAAGTCCACGCCGCTCAACCGTCCCGCCGCGATGCAGGCTTGTGAGACCATCTGGTCGGGACGCGCGTCATTGCCACGGCTGTCATTTGCCCCATAGTAGTCCATGTCTTGAGGCAAATCCACCGGGCCAACGATGTCAAACGTGGGAGAGAACTTGCCGCCGGATTGGTCTATGAAGTAATCACGTGCAGAGCCGATTGACCCGTATTTGTTGTATCCCTCGGAATTCATCATCGCCTCGATTTCAGACACTTCGGTCACAAACTTGGTGTCGCGGAAGTTGACGAGGATGATGAGACCATGCACCTCGCCGTCCGCTTTCACGCTTTTGCGCACGGCGGGTTCGGCGAATGACTTGCGTTTGCTACGCATCACCTTGTTCCTCTCATCAAAATCGGCAAAAATCGCATCCTTGTCAATCGATGCCACGAGAGCCTGCTCATCCGCGCTCCTTGCGGCGGCATCCCTCGCGACAACCCCGGTGAGCGTCGTCGCATCGCTGGCAACATAGTGGTAGAAGCCGTCATCACCTATCCTGACAGGTATGCCATCGGCCGTCACATAGTAGTGGAAAAACTCGTCACCCATCAAGACGACTGTCAGCTGCGTGCCGTCAGGCTGCGTGACCGTGAGCGGCGACTTGCGGGCCGGCGCACCAATGACCGTGGCGGAAAGCATAAGCCCTGCGGCCAACGGGAGGTAAAAACGTGTAGTCGTGTGTCTTATACGTTATTTTTAAACGACAATATTAATATTCGCTTTATATGCAAATATGGCAATTATTATTTGCCCAGCCACCATCGCCGCTTGTTTTTATAGCCATCCCACTATAATGTGCAAACAAAAGGCCATGCCACGACAGCATCGCGTGCCAGCGCGGCAGCACCAGATGCCCCAGCAAAAAGCATCGGTTGATAATGGCAAAAACATCTGATGCAAAAAGCGACAGCATCAGATGTTTTCACCATCAGCATCAGATGCTAATCACTCAATCTCAGTTCCTGGTGTCAACAAAAAAGGGCGGCAGACCCAATGGCCTGCCGCCCTGTGGATGAATGGCTGCGACATTTACTCTTCCACAGCTGCCTGCGCCGCCGCAAAGAACTTTGAAAAATAAGCAGTTATGACTATTCTCTAATCTTTTTCTAATCGCTATTTTTCTCCAATTCATTGTTAATATTCAAAGTTATCCATCCGCTAACGGCTTCGCCTCGTATCTTTGCGTTCATGAAAGAATACTGGTATCTTAGAGAAGGCGATTTTCGCCCCGAATCAATCGACACGATTTGCAAGAACTGGCACAGGAGCCGCCGGAGCATCGTCGAGTTCCTTTCGCAGAATGGAAACATTTTCATGTCCAAAGAATCTGCCGAAGAGGCTTCACGTGTTGTGCGTGCCGCACTCATCGCTCATCAAGAACAGCGAGGACATCTCGCAGAAATTCGTATTGACGTTGATATTCCTCGATACGATGAGGGCTGATGCCTCTTGCCTCCATTTCGGCATGGTCAAGTGAACCATTGACCTTTGCAAGTTCAATCGCATAGCGTATGAAACGCTTAGTGTCCAATGGGTGAGAGCTTTCTGGGAATGCTGACAGCCATAGTTCTTTTACTTCGTTTAATTCCATTGTAGCAAATTTATTTGTTTGTTAATACTGTTTCTATGAAAAAGATTGTAAGACTATACCGCAACTGGCAATACCGCCGCCTTTACCGCAAGCTTCTTTTCATTTATGCAAAGAACAAAGATACCTGTGTGTATGCCTCGGCTTATGCTGATGACATGTTTCATGCCATTACTGGCCTGTATTATTCTGCAATTCGCGGCGAGTGATATGCTTGCCACCTTTAACGACTACTTCATCAAGCGAAGCTGAACGTGGCAATAACACAGGGATAGAGAAGCGTATGCCGAAACCTCACTTGACCGATTTTCCGATGTCATATGAGCCGACCCCCTCTCCCATTTCAGACCGTTGAAATAGTCCAACGGCGTGCCGTTCCTCACCAAGAAACTGCGTGGAAGCACAACGAACAAGTCGCTGTCCGTCTTGTTGTACACGGCGAAACTGCCATCTCCACCCTCCGACCAGAAGTTGTACGCCACGCACAAATCGTTGTTCTCATGCACCAGCGCGTTGCCCTCGATCTCCATGCCCGCGGCATTCGTGGAGTATATTTGGTAAAACGTGCTGTGACACGACGACAGCAGCACCATCATTACCAATAAAATGTAATAAACTGACTTCTTCATTTTTTCCCCTCCATATCACTCAACATGTCACTAATGCTCCTATAACGTGATTGTTGGTACTTGCGCCATTCATTGGGATATTTAATCTGCCTGAAAAAAGACGCGAAATAGGCATTTGCTTCTTTGGACTCGATTCCATATTGCTGCATAAGCCGTTGATGTTCGTCATACCACTCTCTATATTGGCGATACCTACCAACAGGAATACTTAATTTAGAAGCCGCCTGCACATCAGGGTCTTTTGTCGCTTTGACAATATTCGTGATAATGGTGATTAATGCAACAATAGCAATAAATACCAAACCTCCGAGGATAGACCTCCAAGGCTGATTTACACCATCAAACCAAGTCCGAACTACAAAATATGTAGCAACACCGGCAATTGCATACCACAGCAATTGTATTACGATATTAGCTACAACAATGGCTTTTTTCATTTCCTACCCTCCATCATCTTTTCATAAACCCTAATCAGTCTCTCTTTCTCCGCCAGCAACTCCTCCATGTGCTTCACCTGCTCTTTTAGCAGTTCCACTTCACCAACCGTATTGATAGCATCACCATTCACAGATGCCGGAGAATAATCACCTTGCGTCGAAACATGGTTGTTAGCACTTTGCTCGCCTATGAGCAACCATTTTGCATCCACATCAAGTGTCTTGACGATTTTGGCAACCATGTCTACTGAGGGCTTGGAACGGCGCTTATTTCCCAAATAATTAGACAGCGCCGTTGGACCTAATCCAATCGAAGAGGCAAAAGCAGCCTTGTTGCCGTTAAACTTCTCATTCACAAGGCTTTCAATCCTGTCATTGATAGTTTCCATGAGTTAAATAATATTAATTGTCTAACTTTAATTAGACATTTGTCTTATCATATTAATCAAATGTCTATCTTTGTCTCATAAAGTTAAACACAAAAAACAAAACAAGAAAGATATGCCGAAAAAGCAGACGTTTACAAGCGAAATGGAACAGATGAAAGTCGGGGATAAAAAAGTCTACCCAGCTTCCCGATGCACCTCAGTGCGCTCGATGGCGAGCATGATGGGCTTCCGCTACGACCGCAAGTACATCACCGAGAGCGACAAGCAGCGGCGCACAATCACCGTGACGCGCATCAAGTGACAACCGATTAAACCTCAACTGCCATGGACAAGACATTCGCCATCGCCCAACTGGTCATCGCCGCCGTGATATTCCTCTGCGTCGCCGGCAGCGTCATTGGGCACATCGTGCTTGGGCACGTCACTTCGTTCTTCGGCTTCCTCGTGAGCCTCGTTGCCGTAGCCCTCGCATGGGTGCTGCTCCGCGCGTCCTACAAGGAGCTGCGCGAAAGCCATTAAAAACAACGCTGCTATGCTTACCCTCGATTTCACCGACAAGTCCGTCCCCTACGCCACATTCATCCGCGATGTGGCATCCGAGGTGGTACGCCAGCTCAAGGAGCAGCGCGACGACCCCGAGACGGTCAGCCAGCGCAAGGCCTACGCAATGTTCGGGCGCGGCAACGTTGACCGCTGGAGACGGCAAGGCAAGGTAACACCCTGCAAACGCCCTGGAAAGATGGAATACTTCGTCGCCGAGTTGAGGAAAGCGCAGCGCACCCAACAAGATTATTTCGATTTGTAACACATTACAAACTCATTGATCATGAACAACCAAGAAACATTGAACCAAGCGCAGGCCATCCAGTCGCTCAAAGCCACGGATGTCATCCGCAACGACTATGTGCGCCAGCAGTTCATCAGCGTCTACAACGCCATCTGGAAGGACGGCGGCGAGGGCGTGTATGAACGCGAGGCCATGTACTTCAACAACCAGCTGCGCGACAACGACAAGCTGCGCAAGTGCACTGGCGTGTCCGTGTTCTTCTCCTTTATCGACTTGGCCGTGCGCGGCCTCACGCTGGAGCCGGGCGCACAGGCTTTGTGCTACCTCCTGCCGCGCAACTGCTGCATCGGCAAGAACCAGCAGGGGCAGAACATCTACGAGTCGCGCTGCAACCTCACCATTTCCGGTTACGGCGAACTGGTGCTCCGCGCCAAGGCAGGGCAGATACTCCACGCCGACAACCCCGTGATCGTCTACGAGGGCGACGGCTTCGAGTTTGGCGAGAGGGACGGGCGCAAATACGTCAACTACTGCTGCCGCATCCCGCGCCAGTCCGACCGAATCATAGCCTGCTTCCTCAAGATTACCCGTCCGGACGGCACTGTGGACTACTCCGTGATGACCGAATCCGACTGGAAACGCCTCTCCGTCTTCTCCGCCAAGGCAAACCGCTACTGGGACAACGACGCGAGGCGGTACGTCGAGCCCCCCAACCAGCTCTACACCTCCGCAGACGGGCAGATTGACATCGGCTTCCTCAAGGCAAAGTGCATCAAGCACGCCTTCAAGACCTACCCCAAGATAGCCATCGGCAAGGGCACGCAGCTCGAGAGCGAGGTCATCGGGGACGGCGGACAGCCCGAAACGCCATTCGACCCCTACGGCGGCATGGCAGGCGGCGATGCACCGCAGGCTGGCAAGTCATTCGCCGACCCGGCCGACACCTCTGCCGGAGTGACGGTCGCCCCCGCCGCCGGCAGCGACGATTGTTTCTGACCACTTGACAACGACAACGACATGGACAACAACAACCAACTGGCACTCATCCGCCCCGAGAACATACAGGCCATAATGCAGGCCGCCCCGCACCACTACGACGGCAACAAGGCATCGCACGACCGCTGCATCGACGCAGGCCTCACCATCCTCAACGCTGTCAGGACGCAGGGCATGAGCGACGACCTCGACCAGCAGGCAGCCGCCTTCATCGACAAGGCTCGCCGCACGGTCAAGGCGATGAACGAACGCCGCTCACCCGTCACCAAGCTCTTCGACGAGGTGCGCACAGCCTTCACCACGCTGGAAAACGAGATTGACCCCGCCCGCCCCGGCAGCATCGCCCACGACCTCCAGCAGCTGCGTAACCAGTACGCCGCCCAAAAGCGTGCCGAGGAAGAACGCCGCCTGCGCGAGGAGATGGCACGCCGCCAGGCAGAGGAAGCCGCACGCAAGTTCCGCATGGACGTGGAGGACGACTTCAAGCGCAAGTTCCAAGACTATGTGAATGCGGCAATCAACCGGATTACGCAAATCGACAACGCCGTCACCCTTGAGAACTACGACAACTCATTGGCCGAGCTTCACAAAATAAAGGCGGCAGTGGACAAAGGGCTGTCAGCCCAATGGGCGGACGGCCTGCACACCACCCTCCGCATTCCATCTGGCATCAACGTCGCCGAGGTGGAAAACGAACTGAAGCTCGCGCTCTTCAGGCAGTTCAACGACCAGTATCTTGCCGAGGTAGGCGACACGGTGGACTACGTCATCGACCGCCTCCCCTCCAAGCGTGCCAACCTCGAAAAGATGGCACAGGCCAACGCCGAAGAAGCTGCCCGCATCAAGGCCGAAATGGAAGCACGCCAACGTGCCGAAGCCGAGCGCATGGAGAAAGAACGGCAGGAGCGCGAGGCCGAGGACAAGCGCAAGACCGAGATGGAACGGGAAGCGGCCGGGATGTCCTCCCTCTTCGACCAGCAGGCGGCGGTCACGGCCTACCAGCCCAAGACGAAAGTCACCAAGCGCATCAACCTGCTCAACCCCGAGGGCATCATGCCCGTCATCGCCCTGTGGTGGAGCAAGGAGGGATGCACACTCACGGTGGACGAGCTGGCACGGATGTTCAAGAAACAAATCGCCTTCTGCGAGAAACTGGCCAACAAGGACGGCGAGACCATCAAGCACGAGAGCGTCGAGTACGTGGACGAGGTGAAAGCCAAGTGAACGACCCGAAGAAAGGAGACAGGCACATGACAACGACAATGACAACGACACAGGCGGCAGCATTCACCCTCGCCGACCTGGCACGCGCCGCAGCCACGCTGGCACGCGACATCGCCCGCGCGGCGTGGGACTGGGGCGACCGCCCCGGCGAGTGGAGGGCAGACGGCGAGACCGAGTGGGAGGACGGCGGCGGCAACCTCCGCGCCGAGATGTCCTGGAGCGCGGCCGAGACCGTCGCCTGCGACGAGGCGTGCGGATGCGCCGGGACCACCTCGCGCCGCCTGTGGCTCGACGCCACCCTGATGGCGTGGGACGAGGCGGCCGACGAGTGGCGCGACATCACCACCCCCGCCGCCGTCGCCGCCATCAGGGACGCGGCCGGGGCGGCACTGGACTGAATCGGCGAATCAAAATCCTGACAAGCGTTGTTAGTCGTACTAACAAGCTTTGTTAGCCGCACTAACAACGCTTGTCAAAATCCTGAAGTGCCGGGACACCGCACCGAGGCTCTCGCAAAGCCCCGCCTGCGGGAGGGTTGCTCCCGCCCGCAGGCACAAACAAGACAAAAAACAAGACAAAAAACATGAGATGAAAATGAAGACGACCATGGACACATACTACGACCGGCCTGAGGTCTCCAACAGCGACCTCACCGCGCTGCGCGACATCCTCCACCCCCGCCAGCAGGCGGGCGACCGCGAGGCGGCGTTCCGCTTCGGCACGCTGGTCGATGCCATCGTCACAGAGCCGGCACGGGTGGACTACTGCCGCTGCACCGTGGACGATGTGCCCTACACCGACGACGAGTTCCGCCACGCCCGCGAGATGCAGCGCGCCCTCCGCATGGAGGCACGCCGCGACCCGTTCCTGGCAAAGGTGCTGGAGGCAGCCGACACGCAACGCTCGATGGTCAACCACGGGCAGATGTTCACCTACTGCGGCTGGCCTTTCCAGCTCGACACGCGCTGCAAGTGGGACTGGTGGCTGTCCGCCTTCGGCTTCGGCGGCGACCTCAAGACCACATTCGCCAGCTCGCAGGCGGAGTTCGACTATGCCGTTGACTTCTTCGACTGGGACCGCTCGCGGGCGTGGTACATGGACATCGCAGGCAGCGACCGTGATTTCATCTACGCCATCAGCAAGGCGAATTGCCGCGTGTTCAAGCTGTTCATCAACCGGGGCGACGGGACATACGGCCGTGGGCGGGAGAAGTACGAAGAGCTCGCCTTCCAGTGGTGGCTGCTGACCCCAAAAAGCGAGGAGGCATGGGCATGACGGCGGCTGACATACGGCTTCGTGTAGAGCCTTACCCCTACCAGCGCGAGGGCATCCTCTACGGGCTGGACAAGAAACGCCTCTTCATCGGCGACGAGCCTGGGCTGGGCAAGACGCTCCAGAGCATCGGCATCGTCGACACGGCGGACGCTTATCCCTGTCTCGTCATCTGCCCCTCGTCGCTGAAGATCAACTGGCAGCGCGAGTGGGGCAAGTTCACCGGCAAGTCCGCCCTCGTCCTCGACAATGCCGTACGCACCACGTGGCCCTATCTGCTCCGCATGGGTATGCACCAGGTGGCGGTGGTCAACTACGAGAGCCTCCGCAAGTATTTCGTGTGGGACATCAAGGCTCATTCTGGTGGTTCTTTCAGGTTGCAGGACGTGGTGTTCTGCCCGCAAATCAAGATATTCAAGTCCGTCATCATCGACGAGAGCCACCGCGTGAAAGACCCGTCCGCACAGCAGACCATCTTCACCAAAGGCATCGCCACGGGCAAGGAGTGGGTCATCCTCCTCTCGGGCACGCCGGTGGTCAACCGCCCGGAGGACTTGGTGGCGCAGCTCTCAATCATGGGCAGGCTTCAGGAGTTCGGCGGACGTTCTGCGTTCATGGCGGACTACTGCACCGACCCCAAGGACAAGAAGGCTGAACCGGCCGTGCCACTGTCCGTGCTGAGCGATACGCTCTATGCCAACTGCATGATACGCCGCGAAAAGGCAAAGGTGCTGCCACAACTGCCCGACAAGTCACGCGTGGACCTCTACGTGGACATCAGCAACGGGGATGAATATGACGTTGCCGCCACCGACCTTGCCGAATACCTCCGGCTGTACAAAGAGTGCACCGACTGGGAGATTCGCCGCAAGATGCGCATGGAGGCATTGGTTAAGTTTATGACGCTGCGCCAGCTCGCCACGCTGGGCAAGGTAGCACAGGCGGTGGATTTCATACGCACGTTCCTTGACAGCGGAAAGAAGCTCATTGTCTTTTGCTCGCTCCACGAGGTGGTTGATGCGCTGTGCAAGGCATTTCCGCGTGCCGTTACCGTTACAGGGCGCGACAGTGCGTCCTCCAAACAGGTGGCGGTGGACAGCTTTCAGAACAACCCCGATGTGCAGCTCATCGTCTGCTCCATCAAGGCAGCAGGTGTTGGCCTCACGCTTACTGCTTCGTCCAATGTGGCTTTTGTTGAACTCGCATGGACTTACGCGGACTGCTGCCAGTGTGAGGATCGTGCGCACCGCATCGGGCAAAAGGACAACGTGACGTGCTACTATCTCCTTGGCCGTGGTACGATAGACCAGACCATCTACTCGCTCATTCACAAGAAGAAATCTATCGCTGCTGAAATCATGAACAGTGACGATGACATCCCTACCGACGAGATGTATTTTGACGAGCTTGTAGCTTCATTCCTTAACTTTTCTGACGATTAAGCCTATGGAAGTATGCAAGACGGATATTCGCAACATCATCCGCTATTTGGATGACGCGGCCAAGTTATACGACACCCATCGTGGCCAACGCTATGTATGCCGGGCATGGGTAATAA
>CALNGU010000010.1 GCA_939800445.1 uncultured Bacteroidaceae bacterium
TGTTTATATAAACAAAAGTTTTGTTTTAATATTCAGAAGTTTTGTTTTTACTTTATTCGCCGAGCAAGGGAAGTTTATGCACCGAGAGATGGGACTTTGCTCGGCGTGCGGGTGAAGTTTGTCCCTGATGCCGCACGCACGGCATTTAGGTTAATTGGCACGGCGGGCGGGGATGGTGAGCGATTTATGCGTATCTTTGGGCGCAACAAAGACTAATGAACGATGATTGACAGGATTTTGAGCGCGGCTGCGCTGATTGCCGCAATGGCAATGACGGCGGCTTGCTCGCAGGATGATGAGACGTATGTCGAGCCGCTCGTGCTTGACATCAAGCGGGAAATCTTCATAGACCACGCCCCGGTGGTGCACACCGCAGGCGGACGCATGGCGACGTTGGTCAACTCGCGCGAGCAGCTGGAGGAGTATATGCCGACGATGGCGGGCAGCAACACGACGTTGATGTCGATAGACTTCTCGTCAAGCACGCTCGTCTATGACCAGGACACCATCATCTACGAGAGGTCGTCGATGCCCGACGCGCTGACCACCTACGTGGCACGGGGGCGGAGCGGCAACTACAGCTTCAGTTACTACATCGAGACCATGAAGCCCGACGGCGCGACTGACAACGACAAGCGGCACTTCATCATAGGCGCGGTCGTCGACAAGCTGCCCGACGACGCCCAGGTCTACGTGGACAAGAACCTCAACTACATCGACTCGACCGTCCACCTCTACCCCAAGAGCATCGGCAACATGGCACGCAAGCAATGACGGGAGGCAGGCTCATCACCATCATCGGCCCGACGGCCTCGGGCAAGACGGCTCTGGCGGCGGCACTCGCCGACAGGCTGGGCGCTGAGATCATCAGTGCCGACTCGCGCCAGGTCTACCGTGGCATGGACATCGGCACGGGCAAGGACCTTGACGAGTATGTCATCGGCGGCCGCCGCGTGCCTTGCCACCTCATCGACGTGAGGGACGCGGGCTACCACTACAACCTCTTCGAGTACCAGGAGGACTTCCTGCGCACCTACCGCGACCTCATGGCACGCGGCAAGGACGCTGTGCTGTGCGGCGGGTCGGGACTCTACGTCGAGTCGGTGCTCAAGGGCTATGCCATGATGCCCGTCCCCGAGGACAAGGCGTTGCGCAGCCGGCTGGAGGGGAAGACGCTGGACGAACTGACCGCCATCCTCGCCACCTACAAGCGGCTGCACAACACGACCGACACCGACACGCCCAAGAGGGCAATCAGGGCGATTGAGATTGAGGAATACTACCGCGCCAACAACATCACGGCGAGGCAGTTCCCGTCGATTGACTCCATCGTCTTCGGCATACAGGTGGACAGGGAGACACGCAGGCAGAGGATAAGCCGACGGCTCGACGCGCGGCTCGACGGCGGACTGGTCGACGAGGTGCGCCGCCTGCTGGACGAGGGCGTGGCGGCTGACGACTTGAAATACTACGGGCTGGAATACAAATACGTGACCGCCTACGTCCTCGGCGAAAAGCCCTACGACGAGATGCACGACAAGCTGGAGACGGCCATCCACCAATTCGCCAAACGGCAGATGACATGGTTCCGAGGGATGGAGAGGCGCGGCATCGCAATCAACTGGATCGACGGCAGCCTCCCGCTGGAAACGAAGCTCGCAATGATGATTGAAATGATAAACCAGAAATATGGCAATGCAAGTTGAACCCAACAAATGGGGCATCGTCTACAACCCCCGCTCAGGACTGCAACGGTTTGCACGCAAGAGGTGGAAAGCCATCAGGGAGTACATCGTGAGCCGGCACATCCCATTCGAGTACAACATCCCGCAGGACTACATGACTGCCGAGGATATTGCCCGGGGATATGCCAACCGAGGCTTCAAGACCATCGTGGCGGTCGGTGGCGACGGCATCGTCAGCGACGTGGTCAACGGCATCATGAAATCGGACCTTGAGGACAAGTCGTCGGTGGCGATAGGCATCATCCCCAACGGCATCGGCAATGACTTCGCAGGCTTCTGGGGACTGACATCCGACTACAAGGACGCCATCGAGGCCATCATAAGCCGGCGGACGCGGCGCATCGACGTGGGCTACTCGTCCTACTACATCTCGGGCTACTACCGCCGCCGCTACTTCGTCAACTCGATGAACATCGGGTTGGGTGCCCAGGTGTCGAAGATAACGGACAGCCTGAAGCGGTCGTTTGCGATGAAATGGGTGGCCTATGCCTGCGCACTGTTCGTCATCCTGTTCCTGAAGAAGACCTACCGCACGCACCTCGTCATCAACGACGAGCACCTGCGCGGCAGGGTCATGACGGTGTGCATCGGCAACGCACGAGGCTACGGGCAGACACCGAGCGCAGTGCCCTACAACGGATGGCTGGACGTGACCGTCATCTACCGCCCCGAAAAGAAGCTGCAAATCCTCAAGGGGCTGTGGATGAGCATCAACGGCCGCCTGTTCAACCACAAGAACGTGCGCATCTACCGCACCAAGGCGGTCAAGGTGCTACGTGTCAAAAACGCGATGACCGACGTTGACGGCAGGATATACAAGCACGGCTTCCCGCTGGAAATCGGCATACTCAACGAACATCTGACAATCATAATTCCTAATAGATAAGACATGAACATCGACTACCTGAAAAGCAGCAAGGCTGGCAACTTCTTTCTCCTCGCCGGACCGTGCGTCATCGAGGGCGAAAGCATGGCAATGCACATCGCAGAGCACATAAAGAAAGTGACCGAAAGGCTCGACATCCCCTACGTCTTCAAGGGGTCGTTCCGCAAGGCAAACCGCTCGCGCCTCGACTCGTTCACCGGCATCGGCGACGAAAAGGCTTTGCGCATCCTTGCCAAGGTCAGGGAGACATTCGGCATACCCGTGGTGTCCGACGTGCATTCGACAGAAGACGTGGCAATGGCTGCCGACTACCTCGACATCATCCAGATACCGGCATTCCTCTGCCGCCAGACGGAGCTGCTCGTCGCAGCTGCCCGCACCGGCAAAATCGTCAATGTCAAAAAGGGGCAATTCCTCTCACCGGGTGCCATGAAATTCGTCGCCGAAAAGATTACCGCGAGCGGCAACCCCAATGTGCTCTTGACCGAGAGGGGGACAACATTCGGCTACACGGACCTCATCATAGACTATCGCGGCATCCCGCAGATGAAGGAATTCGGGCATCCGGTCATCCTCGACATCACGCATTCGCTGCAACAACCCAACCAGCAGTCAGGCGTGACTGGCGGAATGCCAAGCCTCATCGAGACTGTCGCCAAAGCTGGTGTGGCGGTCGGAGCAGACGGTCTGTTCATCGAGACGCACCACGACCCGGCCAATGCAAAAAGCGACGGGGCCAATATGCTAAGATTGGATTTGCTGGAAGGTTTGCTGGAGAAGCTGGTAAGAATACGCCAAGCAATAATCTGACACTCCGCCGCGACAACCTCGCTTGACAACACGCCAAGCAATAGACAAAAACAATCCCTGCTGCCACGATGTGACAGCAGGGATTGATGTTTCTGGGACTATGCCCGCCTGATGATGTCGTCAATCGTCAACCTCAAACATTTTGCTGCGTGCCAACATACAAGCACCGACGATGCCGGCGTTCTCCAGCAATGCAGAACGTTTGATTTTCGAATCCTTGTTAACAAGGCTGAGGGAGTACTTACGGACAGAAGCCTCGATAGGCTGTATCAGATAGTCCTCGGTCTGCGCCAACGTGCCACCAATCACGACAAGCTCGGGATTGAAGATGTTGATGAGCGTCGAGATATGACGGCCAAGCTCACGCCCTACCCCTTCGACAAGGTCAATGCACAGAGTGTCTTCACGGTTTGTCGCATTGATGATGTCATGCAGGGTCAATTCTTCGTTGTTCATGATGCGTTGCGAAAGGATGGAAGTCTCACCTTCTTTCACTTTCTGTATGAGTTTCCTGTACAATGCCGAACCCGACACTTCAGTCTCCATGCATCCCTTTTTGCCGCAATAGCAAAGCACTTCATTGTCAAATGCCGGGATATGCCCAAACTCGCCCGCGAACCCTGACTTGCCATAATACATCTTGCCATCAATGATGATGCTGATGGAGAGTCCCCAACTGATGTTGACGAAGATGATGTTCTTCTCATTTTCCACGCATCCCTTCATGTATTCACCATAGGCCATAGCTCTCGTGTCATTGTCGATTGACACGCGGTAGCCAAGACGCTCGGCAAACATGGCGTTGAGCGGCTTCTCTATGTAATTGAAGAAACCGAAGCTATGTCCCGTGTGAGGGTTAACACGACTGGGGATATTGATATTGACATTGATAATCTTCTCCTTAGGCAGTCCGGACTCTTCGATGAATCCTTTGACATAAGAGCAGATTTTGTCTATGCACTCGTCGTCGTTCTTCAGGTTGAACGGGGTGATGGTCTTGGTCTGCATCATGTCACCCTTGAAGTTCATCATGCCCAGCACAACCGCTTCGGCCTGCAAATCCACGCCGACGAAATACGCAGAGTCTGGTGTCAACCCATAGAGGTTAGGATGACGCCCGCCATTGGTTTCCAACTTGCCATAGTCATTGATGTACCCGTTCTTGCACATCTCGACGAGGAACTTTGTCACTGTAGGGACGCTCAAATCAACGGCTCTCGACAAATCCGTGATTGTCGAGTTGCCATGATAGATATAATGGTTGATAATCCGCTTCTTGATGAGCGCATTCTTCGTCCCCGATTCGATTTCTTCCATTAAGTCTTTTTTCATAGTTCTTTGAATGTTACTTTGCCCCAAAGCTATTTTTACATTGCAAAAATATGATTTCCCCGTATCATTTCATAGGATAGTCCAATTTTTCCTATTGAAAAGTTGAAGATTTTAGTTTTTTTATGATTAGCGCAAAAGCTAATGCCAATTATGCCACGCCACAATTACGCAAGCTCCAATTTGTGATTTTTGCAAACGTAGGTGGTCGCAGGATACTTTTCAATGATGTTCAGATTGTGCGTAGTCATTATCACAAGCGTTCCAGAAGCCGAAATCCCGCGCAGCAGATTGACTATGGCATCAGCCGTCTCGGCATCAAGGTTGCCTGTCGGCTCGTCGGCAATCAGTATGTCCGGATTGTTGAGGATTGCCCGTGCAATCACCACGCGCTGCTGTTCACCTCCTGACAGCTCGTTAGGCATCTTGTATCCCTTGTTGGCCATTCCGACTTGCGTGAGAACCTCGTCGATGCGAGCCTTGATTTGCTGCTTGTTCTTCCATCCCGTTGCTTTGAGGACAAACTTCAGATTGTCGTCAACCGTCCTGTCAGTGAGCAACTGGAAGTCCTGGAACACAATCCCCAACCTCTTGCGCAAGGCTGGCAGCTTGCTCGACTTGATTTTCCTGAGATCGTAACCAAGCACCTCGGCTTCACCGTCACCTATCTCCAGTTCGCCATAGATGGTTTTAAGGAAAGAGCTCTTGCCCGTCCCGACCTTTCCTACAATATATATATAGTCACCCTTGTCCAACTGCACATTGACATCCTCCAGCACAGGCACTCCGTCTTGCTTGATGGTCACATGGGAATATTTTATGATATGGTCATCCATAAGCTTTGTTTTCTGGCAAATATATGGAATAATCGGTTTAAGTCTTATTTTTGTCAGGACTTAACACCTGCAACTATGGAACAACCAAGCATAAGAATTGAAGACTGGGGACTTATCGACTATGACACAGCACTCGACAGACAGACAAGGCTGTATGAGGAAGCGATAGGCAACAAACTGCAACAGCTGCCGCACGACAACGTTGCCATCCTCTGCGAGCACCCCCCTGTCTACACCATAGGCAAATCGGGCAAAGACTCAAATATGCTCCTCAACGCCGAACGGTTGGGCGCATTGGGGGTGAAGCTGCACCACATCAAACGCGGCGGGGACATAACCTTCCACGGACCGGGACAGGTTGTCATGTACCCCATCATCGACCTCGACCAATTCGGACTGGGATTGAAAGACTATGTCAACCTGCTTGAAGAAGCTGTCATCACCACCTGCTCCACTTACGGCATCAACTGTTGCCGCCTCAAAGGGGCTACCGGCGTGTGGATAGATGCCGACAAGCCTGTGGCACGCAAAATATGCGCCATCGGAGTCCAGAGCAGCCACTTCGTCACGATGCACGGCCTTGCGTTCAACGTCAACACCGACCTGTCCTACTTCCACTACATCAACCCATGCGGATTCGTTGACAAGGGGGTCACGTCGCTTGCCTTAGAATGCGGTCACACCATGGACATAGAAGAAGTCAAAAGGAAACTGACCGCCAACTTCATCACACTCATCGGGCAAAAGGGATAGTCCTACACTTCATGCCCCTCAACGGCAATCATGCTCATGGCAGACCTCGCCGGGCAGTTCGCACTCGACAGTGCAATGCACGACACCGGCATCGCCCATGATGTGCCGCACGTCATCCTTGACCCTCGACATGACAGCAGCATCAGTCACAACGACATGGAGCGTCGCAGCAATCTCGGTGGTGCTTATCGCCCAGACATGGAGGTGATGCAAACCGGCAACACCGTCGATGCCTTTCACCTTTTTCTCAATTTCATCTATGTCAATGGTTTCCGGCACGCCGTCGAGTGACAGGCTGATGCTCTCCCTCAGCAGGGACCAGGTCGAAGCGATGATGACGACAGCTATGGCGAGGCTCACCAGGGCATCGACCCATGCCCAGCCAGTGAAGATTATCACAATGCCCGACACGACGACGCCAAGCGAGACGAGCGTGTCCATCATCATGTGGACGAATGCGCCACGCATATTCAAATCCCCCTTTTGCTTGCTCATCAACAGCAGGGTGGTCAGACCATTGACCACTATGCCTGCGGCCGCCGTCCATGAGACTGCCGCCCCCGAGACCGCCTCAGGGTGGCGGAACTTGGAGACGCACTCGACCAGTATAGCCCCGACTGCCACCAAGAGAATGACGGCATTGGCCAACGAGGCAAGGATGGTGCTTTTCTTGTAACCGTAGGTGAAATGCTTGTTCGCCGCCCTTGCTGCCATCCCGACCGCGAGCAGCGAGATGGCGAGGCTGAACACGTCGCCGAGGTTGTGCCCTGCGTCCGAGAGGAGGCCGAGGGAATTTTTGGTAAAACCGACTATCGCCTCCACGACCACAAAGGCAAGGTTCAACACGATGCAGAGGACGAGCGTCAACCGCGTGGAAGGGTCGTGTGCCATCGATTCGGCATGATGGTGGTGATGGTGATGGTGTGCCATAAGTGTTGGGTTTAGCATTTGACATCACGGCGGAGACCACGCCCGGCAAGGGTGGAAAGCGTCGTTTTTCTTGACGCAAAAGTAGCCGCGACCGCTTGCAACCGTGTTGCAAAAGCATGGGAAAGGAGTAAATTTGCCGCCATCACACTTAACAGCACGCAACATGGACCAGCAACTCATCAACCAGCTCCGCGCATGGGCGGACGAATACAACACCCCGGCGTTCATCGCCGCCGACCCCGTGAGCTTCCCCCACCGCTTCGAAGACAAGAGGGACATCGAGGTCTCGGCATTCCTCACCGCATGGATAGCCTACGGCAACCGCAAGCAAATCCTCAAGAAAGCCGAGGAACTGCACGCCGAGATGGACGGCCGTCCGCTGGCCTACATCATGGACGGCTGCTACGCGCGCCATCGCGGCGACGGGCGGTCGTTCTACCGCTTCTTCAAGTACGGCGACCTCCATGACATCTGCCACCGCCTGCATGGGATATACGCCGCGCACGCCGACCTCGAGCAGGCCGTCACGGCCGTCGGCGGCGACCCGGTCAGGGCATTGCAATCACTCTTCGACGGCATCACGGGCATCCCCCGCACCACGACTTCGGCGTGCAAACGGCTGGTGATGTTCGTGCGATGGATGGTCAGGCGCGACGGCATCGTCGATTTCGGGCTGTGGCGGTCGCAAGACCCCGCCAAGCTGCTCATCCCGCTTGACACCCACGTCTTCGACATGGCACGGAGGCTCGGGCTGACACGCCGTAGCACAGCCGACATAAAGGCGGCCGAGGAGATTACGGCGGCACTCGCCACCATCTGGCCGGACGACCCATGCAAGGGCGACTTCGCACTGTTCGGCTACGGTGTCAACGAGACCAAATGACAGCCCGCCGGCACGAGCACAAAAATGGGTTACCCACTTTGCCCAAATGGGTAATCGACATTGATGAAGAGGGTAAGCCATTTCGCTCAAATGGCTTACCCTCTTTTCTCATCCTAACCAGTCTTGCCACGGCAAGCCCAGGAGGCATCCGTCCACAGCGGTGTCAGTCAGCCACGACCACCTTGCCCTGCCGACTCGCCCTGCCCGTCCGACAGGCGCACGACATAGACTCCTGGAGTGAGCTTATCGGTCTCAACGACATCATCTGTCGTCCATGCGACCATATTGCCAGCCAGGTCATAGAGGCGGAGGCTGTCAAACGTGCCGTCAACGCGCAGCACGCCATCGCCGCAAGTCACCACCGGGGCATGGCCGTCAGCCGATGCCAGACCGCTGCTGCCGCCTATGCCCGTCGCCTCAAGCCACTCGGCAATCATCTGCGGGGAGTTGCCCGTCTGCGATGAACGCACTCACAGGCTCGGCTCGACGAACTCGCCGTCGGGTATCAGCCGCCGTGCATCGGCCTCGACACCGCTTATGCCACTGCTGGCACTCGACACGATCAGCCCGATGCGCTTGCCTGCCATCGCACCGCCGTTGTGGAAGAGGAACGTCTGCATCGGCGCGGCCATGTTGCCCCACCACAGAGGGACGGCGACGATTATCTCGTCATACGACGCAACATCGACCGCCACAGGCTTTATCTCCGGGTAGGACGCCGCATCGTCGGGGTTCTCCCTTATCGCGGCAATCAATGCGCTGCCGATGGCATAGCCGTCAGCCGCATAGTCCAGCCCTTCCTCGGCCGGCTCAATCCTCACGACATCGGCACCGGGCAGCTGCGCCGAGAGGTTGCTGACGATCGTCGCCGTGTTGTTCGTGAAACTGTAATAGATCACCAGTGTCCTCGCGCTGCCCGCCGCCACGATGGCAAGCAACGCCAATAATGTCATAAACCTTTTCATTGGAAATGCATTTTAAACGTAATTAAATCCCACATATCTCTGACGCAAAGGTATATGCGGGTCATGACGGGGCTTGTACCAGTTTTACTGACGATACAAACTCTTTTACAGAATAATAATGGTATGGGGGCTATGCCGTCACTCCTTGTCGCCGGTCGGTTTAGGGCGGACTGACGGCTTGGCAGGTTGCGACGCACGCCGCGCAGGCTTGCCGAGACGGCGGGATTTGAGCCACTCAGCCTTGCGTGCCTCGTAGGCCTCGCGTTGACGTTCCAGGTAGTTGTCTGCCATGATTGCTTGTCGTTTTGCACGGCGAAGTTATAGTAATTTGGTTATATTAGCACCCGATAATTAACAAAACCTAATCATCTGACATGGATTTCATCGAATTGGCTGAAAAACGGCAGAGCGACCGCAAATACGAATCACGCCCCGTCAGCCGCGAAATCATAACCCGCTGCCTCGAAGCAGCCCGCATCGCACCGTCAGCGTGCAACTCGCAACCTTGGAAGTTTGTCGTCGTCGACGACCCCGACCTGCTCAAGGACGTGGCAGAGGCGACGGCTGGCATGGGAATGAACCATTTCGCCCACCAAGTCCCCGTGATTGTCGCCGTCGTGCTTGAGAAAATGAACCTCACCGCCAAGATTGGCAGCGTCATCAAGGACAAGGAATACTCGCTCGTCGACGTTGGAATCGCCACCGAACACTTCTGCCTCGAAGCAGCATCGCTCGGTCTCGGCACGTGCATCATCGGGTGGTTTGACGAAAAACGGATGAAGAAACTGCTCGGGGTGAAAGGCAAAAGAATCCCCCTGCTCATTGCCCTCGGCTACCCCGCCGGCGACCACCGCGCCAAGTCACGCAAAGCCCTTGACAAGATGAGTTGCTGGAACCGCTACGAGTGACGCGCCCCGCCGTCACGACGCATCGAGAATCTTCTCCGCAATCTCCATGTAACGGATGATGTCCAGCGTCAATTCACGCTCATAGACATCCGACCGCTCATGCCCAAGCCGCACGACGATGGCGTTGCGGTCGGGGATGGCGAAGACGTACTGCCCCAGCATCCCCCTCATGTAGGGTATCGCCTGCCCGTCACGGTGCATGACCCACGTCTGGAATCCGTAGTAGTCGAGGCTGTCCCTCCCCCATTGGTCCTTGAGATAGGATGCCGGCGACATCATCTCGTCGATGTAGCTGCGCGACACCAGTTGCCGCCCGTCCCAATCGCCGTGGCGCAGCATCAGCCTCCCAAACCGTGCCGCGTCGCGTGCCGTGGTGTGGAAGCAGCAAAAGGCCTTCTCGTCCCCGCCCTCCTTGTCCAACAGCCAGTAGGCATCATGCTCTGGGCGCATGGGCTGCCACAGCTTGCGCTCTGCATAGCGGCTCAGCGTCTCGCCCGTCGCAGCCTCGATGACAAAGGCCAGCAGCTGCGTCTCGCCGCTGCGGTAGCTGTACTGCACGCCCGGCTCATCGACCACATCAAGCCCCGTCACAAGCCGCCGCAAGTCGTCACCATAATAGGCATGGGTCGTGGGCGAAAACAGCGAGGCGTAGGACTCGTCCCAGTCCATCCCCCCGCTCATCGTCAGCAGGTCGCGGATGGTGACATCGGCCTGCATCCCCTTGACGTACTGCGGCAGGTATTTGCTGACGGCATCGTCCAGGCTGCCAATCTTGCCCTCATCCAAGGCGATGCCGGCGAGCAGTCCCACTATCGTCTTGGTCGCCGAGTAGAGGTTGGACGTGCGTCCGTCCTCCCATCCGCCACGGTAACTCTTAAACAGCACACTGTCATCGCGGATGACGAGGAATGACACCGTGCGCATCTCGTCCAGGTAGGCCGAGTCGGAAGCATCGAGCTTGTAACCGTTGCGATGCACGCTGCTCGGCCACACCCAAGCCGTGTCGGGGGCATGGAGCGTGTCACGGGGGAACAGCTCGGCATCGGTTATCTCCGGGTAGAGGTGAATCAAAGCCTGGCGTGCGTAGTGCGGCAGGCAAAGATAAACGACAGCGGCAGCGGCGAGCAATGCCACGGCAGCGATGAGCAACTTCTTTTTCATAATCACGAATGTCTTTCGTTTACAGCCGTGAATATAAGGCTTATTTGCCAACGGCGGCACGGCGCGGCGAAAAGAAAGGCGCGGAGGAATGCACTTCCCCCGCGCCCTTGCCGTCCCGTCCGTCCGACGCCGTGCGGTCAGACGGTCATGATTTCCTTTTCCTTGGCAGCGAGCAGGTCTTCGAGTTTCTTGACGTATTTGTCGTGCACTTTCTGCAACTTGGCCTCGCCATCCTTTTGCTCGTCCTCGGGCATACCGTCCTTGACAGCCTTCTTCAGCGCGTCGATGGCGTCGCGGCGCGCATTGCGGATGCTGACCTTGGCCGTCTCGCCCTCGCCCTTGCACTGCTTGGCGAGCTGCTTACGGCGTTCCTCAGTCAATGGCGGGATACCTATCCTGATGATTTCCCCGTTGTTTTCAGGCATGATGCCGAGGTCAGAGTCGATGATAGCCTTCTCGATGACCTTGAACATCGATTTGTCCCAAGGCTTGATAGCTATCGTCCTCGCGTCGGGCGTCGTCACCGCAGCGACGTTGTTGAGGGGGACCTGCGTGCCGTAGGAATCGACCCTGATGCCGTCGAGCAGGCGTATGTCCGCACGGCCTGCGCGGATGTGCGCCAACGACTCTTCGAGGAATGCCACTGCCATTTCCATCTTTTCCTCGGCTGCGCCAAGGATTGCTTTTGATTCTGCCATATCCTAAAAATTTTATCAGTTCATTGATTGATGCCGTCAAAAATATATCAATTTTCCGTGCGGTGCAAGTGTTGCAGGCACGGGCAGGCGCAATCTTCGGGAGGCGACGGCGGCACGCTGCCGGCGCGGCTCGGCGAGCCACGGTTTTGACGTGCCTTGTTAGTGGCACTAACAAGCGTTGTTAGTCGCATTAACAAGCATTGTTAGTCCGACTAACAAGGCGAGCCGTGCGCGTGGCATACGGGTTCACTTGAACGCTATCAGGACGCGCAGCTCGCTGATGCCGCGCCGTCTGGCGGCGACATAGGTGCGCGGCTGGCATCCCTCGCGGCGCAAATCGGTGAGGTAAAGGGGGTTGTGGAGGCTGAACAGTGATGTCTGGAACGTGTCGCCCGGCACAAGCTTGGAATTGACCGACTCGACCACCCTGAAATGTTCGCCGCCGATGTAGACGACGCGGCAGTAGCGGTCGGGCATCCAGCGGAACTCGACCTCGACACCCTCTTTGAGGCGGGCGGGGACAACCTGGTTGCCCGAGAGGAACTCGGAATCATCGAGCATCCCGCACTCAAACGAATTGCTGAAGTCGTCCCACCCGGTGAAGCCGACATAGCGCGAGAGTATCGACAAGGTGCTCACGTTTGGCACGTGACCCGATGGGACATAGCCCCAGATGCGCTTGATGGTCGAGAGGCTGAGCGTCTCGTGGGTGATGCGGCTTATCTCTCCCAGCAGGAAGTTGAAATCGGTCGAGGAGATGGGCTTGCGGCCAGCTTTCTCTTCGACCATGCTTTTCAGCGTTTCTATCTTGTCGTTTTCCATCTGTCAGCTGTTTTTCGGCAAAAATAGACAAAAGGAACAGCCTCGCCCTTTCACCCCCCCCATTTGAACCAACTTGAACCAAAAATGTGACATCCGGCCTTGCAGACCTGGACAAGGCGCACACGGCTGCCGGCATGAGGAGCGGCACGTCCGTCATTATTCAATTATTCAACTATCCAACTATGATTTCTGTTGAACTCACGCATTGTCACCTCGTAGATAGTGATAGCCGCGTTGAGATAGAGGCTATGCTCAGGCAATGACGGGTCAACGATGGCATTCACTTTCTTGCGGATTGCCGCCTCAACCCTGAAATAAACGTTACTCCGTGCATCATACCTCACATCCCGAGGCTGTGAGGTGTCGGTGTAAATGGCATAAGCCTCCTCAAACATCCGCAAGGTTGTCTCACGTGCCATCTTGTTGATGCGGGCCAGGCGTGGGTCGGAGTTGAACGATTCTATCGGTGATGTGCTGTGCTGCATGACAGTCTCCACTTTATTCACATACACAGTGTCAGACGTATGCACGGTCTTCACATTATTCACATACACGGTGTCAGACGTATGCATCGTCAGCGTGTCACGCACGGTCACGACATTGGCTGGTGGCACAGCCGCCTTCACATAGACAGTGTCAGACGTGTGCATCGTCAACGTGTCACGCACGGTCACGACATTGCCTGTGGTCACATCTGCCGCACGCCACCATCCGTAGCCCGCGACCGCCGCCATGACCAAGAGCAACAAGACGATGACCGGCACGGCAACCGACTTGGGGCGCAAGGCGTCAGCCACTTCGTCGGCCGAGGCGTAACGCTTGTCACGGTCATCCCTGGCACAGCGCGACGCGACCTTTGCCAAACGGCGCGAGCGGTGCGGCAACGAAGCGTTGACCTCCGCCAGTATCAGCCCGAGGGCATAGATGTCGGCACGCGCATCGACCTTTGCGTCATTGTCGAATTGCTCCGGCGCGGCATAACGCCTCGTGCCTGCCGGCTCCTTGAACACGGCGAAATCGTCGGCATCAGACAACCCGAAATCGACCAGCTTGACATGACGGCCGTTGTTGGTCAGCATGATGTTAGCGGGTTTCAAGTCCCTGTGGACTGTCTGCCTGCCATGGATGTAGGACAAGGCCTGACACAATTCGTCTGCCACCCTCGACGCATCGGCAAGTGACAAGCGATGCTCCTTGATGCAATCACGCAGGGACTGGCCATCGACATACTCCATGACAATGCAGAGCCCCAGCCCCGCGACTTCCTCCAAGCCCTCGGTGCGGGCAATGGCGGGATGCGAGAGGTTGTAGCCTATGGAGAATTCCTTCTGGAGCATGGCGCGGCAAAACTCGTCATCGACTTTGCCAGGCTTTAGGCACTTCAACACAAACCACTTGCCCAGACGTTTTGCGCGGTACAGGCGACAAAATCCCGTCTGGGATTCATAGAGCAACGTGAAGTCTGAGAACGAATTGTCAAGGAAGTGCCCGCCCTCGTCACAGAAGAACGAATCGGATGTGTAGGATGACGACATATTTTATCTCCCTGCCAACGATGCCGCGTCAATTGTGCACCAACGTGCCGATGCCCTCACCGTCGATGACCTTGCGGAGGTTGCCGACAGTGTCCATGTCAAACACGATGATGGGCAGGTTGTTCTCCTTGCACATACACGTGGCGGTCAGGTCCATCACTTTCAAGCCCCGTGCCAGCACCTCGTCGTAGGTGATGTCGTCAAACTTCGTAGCAGTGGGGTCTTTCTCAGGGTCGGCGGTGTAGATGCCGTCAACGCGAGTGCCTTTGAGCATGACCTGTGCCTCGATTTCTATGCCCCTTAACGACGAGCCGGTGTCGGTTGTGAAAAACGGGTTGCCCGTGCCTGCCGACATGATGACCACCTCGCCACGCTCAAGGCAGTCGATGGCACGCCACTTGTTGTAGAACTCGCCTATCGGCTCCATGCGGACGGCAGTCAGCACACGTGACTTGACACCGACCGAACCAAGGGCGGAAGACAGGGCGAGGCTGTTGATGACTGTCGCCAGCATCCCCATCTGGTCGCCTTTCACGCGGTCAAAGCCCTTGGAAGCTCCGCTCAAGCCACGGAAGATGTTGCCCCCGCCGATGACGATGCCCACCTGCACGCCGTCGTCCACTATGTCCTTTATCTGACGGGCATAGTCGCCGAGGCGTTGCTCGTCTATGCCGTAACGTTTTTCACCCATCAGGCTCTCGCCGCTCAACTTGAGCAGCACACGCTTGTATTTTGCCATATCAGTAAAACTTTGAATGTTAATTGAAACAAAAATACATGAAATCCGCGCCGGACAAAAACAAAGCCCCGATTATTATGCACAATCGGGGCTTCGGGTTATAATGTTGACTCCTGTCAATCGTTGGGACGGCTGTAGTTTGGTGCTTCGCTCGTGATGGCCACATCGTGAGGATGGCTCTCGAGAACGCCTGCATTGGTGATGCGGGTGAACTTGGCGTTGTGCAGCTCCTCGATGTTGTGCGCGCCGCAATAGCCCATGCCCGACCTCAGACCGCCGACAAGCTGGTAGACCACCTCATACAAACTGCCCTTGTAGGGGACGCGGGCGGCAATGCCTTCGGGGACAAGCTTCTTGACATCGGTGACTGTGCCCTGGAAATAGCGATCCTTTGACCCGTTTTCCATAGCCTCAAGCGACCCCATGCCGCGATAGGACTTGAACTTACGTCCGTTGAAGATGATGGTGTCGCCTGGAGACTCCTCAGTGCCAGCGACCAAAGAGCCGACCATCACGCAGTAGCCACCGGCAGCCAATGCCTTGACGACATCGCCTGAGTAGCGCAAACCGCCGTCGGCAATCAATGGCACGCCAGTGCCCTTGAGAGCCTTGGCCACGTCGTAGACCGCAGAGAGTTGCGGCACGCCCACACCAGCGACGACCCTCGTCGTGCAGATGGAGCCGGGGCCTATCCCCACCTTGACAGCATCAGCACCCGCCTTGACAAGGGCAAGGGCGGCATCGGCAGTGGCAATGTTGCCCACCACGATGTCAATGCCAGGGAAGCTCCTCTTCGCCTCGACCAGCTTGTCGATGACCCCCTTGGAATGGCCATGAGCCGTGTCGATGACTATCGCGTCAGCGCCGGCATTGACCAACGCCTCCATACGCTGCAGCGTGTCCGCCGTCACCCCGACGCCGGCTGCCACGCGCAGACGGCCTTTGGAGTCCTTGCAAGCCATCGGTTTGTCCTTGGCTTTCGTTATGTCCTTGTATGTGATGAGCCCCACGAGCTTTCCATTGCGGTCAACGACAGGGAGCTTCTCGATTTTATTCTCTTGCAGAATCCTCGAAGCCGTCTCCATGTCTGTCGCCTGGTCGGTGGTGACGAGGTTTTCCTTGGTCATCACCTCGTCGATGTGCTTGTCCATGTTCTTCTCGAAACGGAGGTCACGGTTTGTCACGATGCCCACGAGATAGTTTTCATCATCGACGACGGGGATGCCTCCGATGCGGTACTCGGCCATAATCCCCAACGCATCCTTGACAGTCGAGCCACGTTTGATTGTCACGGGGTCATAAATCATGCCATTCTCGGCCCTCTTGACGATTGCCACCTGGCGTGCCTGCTCCTCGATGGTCATGTTTTTGTGGATGACCCCGATGCCGCCCTCGCGGGCTATGGCGATGGCCATCTGCGACTCGGTCACAGTGTCCATGGCTGCAGTGACAAACGGGATTTTCAACTCGATGTTGCGCGAGAACTTGGTAGACAAATCGACCTCGCGTGGGAGAACATCAGAATAAGCCGGGATTAGGAGAACGTCGTCATAGGTCAACCCGTCCATGACGATTTTATCTGCAATAAATGACATAGGGATATTGGTTTAATCTTTATTGCACGCAAATTTACTACTTTCCATTTAATACTTAACAATTGACCGTGATTTTTAACAAAGGAATAAGCACACCACCCCCGACAGCGAGCATCCAATCACGACATTGGTGAGAAGAAAAACTGAACACCAACAACAAAAACATGGCCACATGGGATGAAAAGTCTATTTTCAACCTAAAAATACATAGACTTAGCTTAAATCTACATATTTTTAAGCTAAAAACAAACTATACGACAGATGCCCGCAATTGGTCAAACGCCAGACTGCTGCTGTACTCCGCAATTCAAAATGTTTTCCACAAGACACATATCCGTATAGATGCTGGAGAAAAATAGCGGTGACGGGATGAATAAAAAAAGACCGTGCGGTCTCTTTGTTTCAGAGACCGCACGGCCTAACAACTATACTTTGGCATCTAACGGCCGGGAGTGAACTGACGCAGCGTCAATTCCCGTTCTCGGAGATGAATTTAATCCTGACGAGCCTGACTTCTTCCTCCGTGAAATCGTCACCGAGCTCCTTCATCGCATCGTCAATGCTGTCAGTCTCGGATTCCTTGAAATAGTCATAGATGTCCTCAAGGTGGTAGTCGTCCATCACTTCGTTCAAGAAATAGTCGATGTTTATCTTGGTTCCTGAATTCACTATTGAATCCAGCTGGTCAAGCAGTTCGTTGAAGTCCAAATCATTGAACTTGGCAATGTCATAGAGCGATTGCCTGCGGTCGATGCTTTGGATGATTGCCAGTTTCTTTTTAGACTTGTCGGGCTTGGTCTTTACACGGAAATCCTCCGGGCGGATGATGTCATTCTCCTCACAGTGCCTCTTTATGAGCTCGCAGAACTCTTTTCCGTAACGTTTGGCCTTGCCTGCCCCGACACCAGGTATGTTCTGGAGTTCCTCAATGGTTATGGGGTAAGTCGTTGCCATCTCCTCCAGCGACGGGTCTTGAAAGATGACGTATGGTGGCAGGTTGTGCTTGCTGGCAATCTTCTTGCGGAGGTCGTTGAGCATGGAATACAGGGCGGGGTCGGCCGCACTAACACCACCCGACTTCTCGGGTGCTTCATCCATCTCCTCAAAATCATTGTCCTCGGTGATTTTGAACGACACCGGGTGTTTCAAGAACTTCTTTCCGGCATCAGTCAACTTGAGGACACCGTAATTCTCCACTTCTTTTTCCAGATAGCCTGCAATGACTGCTTGGCGGATGACTGCGTTCCAAGTTTTTTCTTCCTGGTCCACACCACTGCCATAGACTTCCAGTTCGTCGTGCAGGTGGTCTTGTATCTCGGACGTTTCTTTGCCGAGGATTACGTCAATGATATATTCTGTCTTGAATTTCTCTTTAACTGCCTTGACCGTCTCAAGTACAAGGCTCAACATCTCTTTTGCTTCCACTTGTTTCTTAGGGTTTAAGCAATTGTCACAGTTGCCACAATTGGTTTCTGTGTACTCTTCACCAAAATAATGTAATAGAACTTTTCTTCTGCAAACGGAGGACTCGGCATAGGCTGCGGTCTCGAGGAGAAGCTGTTTGCCTATCTCCTGCTCGGCAAGCGGTTTGCCTTGCATGAACTTCTCGAGCTTCTGCAAGTCCTTGTTAGTGTAAAACGTGATGCACAGTCCCTCGCCGCCGTCACGTCCCGCGCGGCCTGTCTCCTGATAGTAACCCTCGAGGCTCTTGGGTATGTCATAATGGATTACGTAACGGACATCCGGCTTGTCGATACCCATGCCGAAAGCGATGGTCGCGACGATGACATCGACGGTTTCCATTATGAATGCATCCTGGTTTGCCGACCTGGCAGCAGAGTCCATCCCTGCATGATAAGGCAACGCTTTTATCCCGTTTGCCACCAGGATCTCCGCCAGCTCTTCCACCTCCTTGCGGCTAAGGCAGTAGATGATGCCCGACTTTCCCTCGTGCTTTTTGATGAATTTTATTATTTCCTTATCGACATTCGCCGTTTTTGGACGCACCTCATAATAGAGGTTCGGACGGTTGAATGAGGACTTGAAAACTTTGGCATCCATCATTCCAAGGTTTTTCTGTATGTCATGCTGCACCTTAGGTGTGGCGGTCGCCGTCAGGGCAATCAAAGGAGCACGTCCGATTTCGTTTATAATAGGACGAATGTTCCTATACTCCGGACGGAAATCGTGCCCCCACTCTGAAATGCAATGTGACTCGTCAACGGCATAAAAGGAGATTTTGACGGAACGTAGGAACTCTATGTTGTCCTCTTTCGTCAACGATTCCGGGGCAATGTACAACAGCTTCGTTTTGCCGCTGACAATATCCGACTTGACCGTGTCTATCGCTGACTTTGACAAGGAGGAATTGATGAAGTGTGCCACCCCGTCTTCCTCACTGAAGTTCCTCATGGCATCGACTTGGTTTTTCATCAAGGCGATGAGAGGCGAAATCACTATCGCAGTGCCTTCCATCAGCAATGACGGCAATTGGTAGCACAACGATTTGCCTCCGCCCGTAGGCATGAGGACGAAAGTGTCGTTGCCTTCAAGCAAATTCCTGATTATTGCCTCCTGATTGCCCTTGAATTTGTCAAAACCGAAATGCTTCTTCAGCTCGGCCGTCAAGTCTAAATTATCTGCCATAGTAGAATGTCTGTTTAGGTCAAACCGGGTTTAGCCCTAAACAAAGATATAAACTATTTAAAACACAAATAGCATTCTAAAGCAAATTTATCTCTCAAATACTGTTGGCCAGTTTAGCGAGGTTAGCCTTCTCGACCTGATGCTTGGCATAGTCGAGCGTGACTTCGTAGGAGTCCACGTTTTCAGAAGGCAACTCATACATGACATCCATCATGATAGTCTCGACAATCGAGCGCAGCCCACGTGCGCCGAGCCTGAACTCGACAGCCTTGTCCACGACGTAATCAAGCACATCATCGTCAAACTTGAGGGCAATGCCGTCCATCTCGAACAGCTTGACGTATTGCTTGACAATCGAGTTCTTTGGCTCAGTCAAGATTTGCCGCAGGGCGTGCCTGTCAAGCGGGTTGAGGTAGGTCAGGATAGGCAACCTTCCGATGATTTCGGGGATTAGGCCGAAGGATTTCAAATCCTGAGGCGAGACATACTGCATGAGGTTGTTGCGATCCACTTTAGCAGTATTCTCCACGGCACCAAAGCCTACGACATGAGTGTTAAGCCTCTGGGCTATCTTCTTCTCTATGCCGTCGAATGCGCCGCCACAGATGAAGAGTATTTCTTTGGTATCCACTTGGATGAATTTCTGCTCAGGATGCTTGCGGCCTCCCTCTGGCGGAACGTTCACGATAGACCCTTCAAGCAATTTGAGAAGTGCCTGCTGCACTCCCTCGCCGCTCACATCACGGGTGATTGAGGGGTTGTCGCCTTTGCGCGCTATCTTGTCAATCTCGTCAATGAACACTATGCCGCGCTGGGCTTGCTTGACATCATAGTCCGCCACTTGCAACAGCCTCGACAAAAGGCTCTCGACATCCTCACCCACATAGCCGGCTTGAGTCAGCACGGTGGCATCGACAATCGTGAACGGCACTTTGAGCATCCGCGCTATTGTCCGTGCCAGCAATGTCTTGCCTGTGCCGGTGCTGCCTACCATTATTATATTGGACTTCTCTATCTCAACCTCGTCACCATTGTCCACCTGCATCAGCCTCTTGTAATGGTTGTAGACAGCCACTGAGAGGAAACGCTTGGCATCGTCCTGCCCGATGACGTACTGGTCGAGATATTCCTTTATTTCTTTCGGTTTAGGCACACTGTCGATATGGAACGGTTCATCTTCACCGCCGTGCTTCTTCAGCACCTCGTCAGAGACTTCGGCAGCCCTGTGGGCGCAATCGTTGCAAATGAAGCCCGACTGCCCGGACAAAAGCAAAGCGACCTCATCCTCGGAACGTCCGCAGAACGAACATTTATTAATCTTCCTTTTTTCCAAGATTATTGCTGCTTTTTGGTAAAGATGCTGTCAATCATGCCATACTCCAATGCTTCCTGCGCCGTCATCCAATAGTCGCGGTCAGAGTCTTTCTCGACCTTGGCATAATCGGTGTGGGAGTGTTCCGAGATGATGGTATAGAGTTCCTTCTTCAACTTCATAATCTCACGGGCAGTGATTTCGATGTCAGAAGCCTGCCCCTGCGCCCCGCCAAGCGGCTGGTGAATCATCACACGCGAATGGGTCAACGCCGAGCGTTTGCCCTCCTTGCCGGCAACGAGCAAGACCGCAGCCATAGATGCCGCCATGCCTGTGCAAATAGTCGCCACATCGCTGGAGATGAACTGCATCGTGTCATATATGCCCAATCCGGCATAGACCGAACCGCCAGGGGAGTTGATGTAGATTGATATGTCCTTGCCCGGATCAACAGAGTCCAAGTAGAGCAACTGTGCCTGGAGCGTGTTGGCTGTGTAGTCGTCAATCTGCGTGCCGAGGAAGATTATCCTGTCCATCATCAGACGCGAAAACACGTCGAGCTGCGTCACATTCAACTGACGCTCCTCCAGTATATATGGATTCAAATAGTTAGCCTGGGCACTAACAACGTCATCAAAGACCTGGCCGTTGATGCCCAAGTGCTTCACTGCGAATTTTCTGAAATCGTTCATATGAAATTACTTATCATTAGTGTCAACGCAGGGGAGCCCCTCAACCCGTAGGAACAGATCAAAGAACTCCCCCGCCCTGTGTCAGTCCGGCACTTACTCGAACATCTTGGTGAATTCCTCCATGTCGATGCCCTTGTGCTCAAGCGTCACCTTGTCCTTCAAAGCGACTGCGAGCTTCGCCTCTATGGCGCGATCGACCATGGCCTGCACCGTCTCCTGCTTTTTCAACATTTCGTTGGCATAGTTGTTGAGCATATCCTCGGGGAGGTTAATCATGCCATATTGTGCGAATTGCGCTATTGTCGTCTTCTTCGCCTGCTCGACGATGTCGTTTTGCTCGACCTTGATTTCGTTTTCCTTGACGAGTTGTTCCTTGATCAAGTGCCAAGTCAGCTCCTCGATGCTCTTGTCATAGTTTTCAGTTACGAACTCCTCACCCTTGTCACGGTTGTTGAGCAACATTATCTTCTTGAGGAGCGCGTCGTTGAATTCGAGCTTGCCGATTTTCGACACGAGCAGATTCCTCACATCGACAAGGAATTTGTAGTCGCTGTCGCCGACAAGCTGCGTCTGGATTGTCTCACGGATTTTCGACTTGAACTCCTCCTCCGTCTTGACCGTATCCTTGCCGAACACTTCATCAAACAATTCCTGCGTCAGCTCTGCCTCGACGAAACGGGTAATCTCGTTGATTTGGAACGAGAAGTCGCCCTTGTATTCCTCGACCTTCTCCTTGTCAATCTTCAGGAACGATGAAAGCTCGACAGCAGAACCGTCGTAAGCCTTGTAGGGGTTGAACGTCACGACAGCCCCCACCTTTGCAGCCGCGAAGAGTGACTTCTGCTCGTCGGCTTTGAAGTAGGACGGCATCATCACCACGTCCTCGACCTGCAAACCGCCGTCCTTGACGTTGCCATCGGCATCAAGCTCGGCGATGTGGCCTTTGAGCATATCCCTGTCCTGGTATTCCTCAACCTTTTCGTACTTGCCGCCGCGCTGCCTGTAGGAAGACACCTGGCGGTCAACCATCTCGTCAGAGACGTTGATGTCGTAGTAGGGGACGACATCGTCCTTGGACAGCTCGGTCGCGAACTCGGGAGCGAGTGCCAAATCAAAGACGAACTCGAATTCCTCCTGGTGGTCAAAGTCCACCGGCTGCTGCTTCTCCTCGTCGGGGAGCGGCTCACCAAGCACCTTGAGGTTGTTTTCCCTGATGTATTCAAAGACCTTCTCCTGCAACATCTTGTTGATTTCCTCGGCCATGACGCCGCGTCCAAACTGTTTCTTGACCAGCCCCATCGGCACCATGCCGGGGCGGAAACCTGGCATATTCACGTTCTGGCGCAATTTCTTCAACGCCTTGTCAACCTTCTCCTGGTAGTCAGACTTATCTAATTTCACCGTGAGCGTCGCACTCACCTTGTCCGTGTTTTGCAATGAAATGTTCATTCCTGTCTGTTATTTTATATTATGATTAGTCACTTTCAACATTTGAGGTGCAAAAATAAACTTAACTATTTTATTTATCAAACTTTTGCCGCCACAAATTGCCCCAACGCGCCCCACGGCCGCGTCGTGCCGCCCCATGCCGGCAAGCGGGCAAGCCCCCGCCACGGCTCGGCGAATCAAAATCCTGACTCGGTGAGTCAGCGGCGCAGCTCGGTGAATCAAAATCCTGACTCACCGAGTCAAACGCGCCCTCTCCCCGTGCCGCTGCAATGAGGCCGGAGGCCGTCGGAAACGTCCGCATTGCCGTCGGGAGCACCGCCGCAGGCCATCGCCGGCAGCATTGCATGATAGCGGCAAAAACATCGTATGCTAATGGCAGAAACATTGTATGCTAAGGGCGGAAACATTGTATGCTGAGGGGAGAAACACCGTATGTTTTTCCAAACAACGGCCGACATCTTGGCGGAAAGGGAGCGGGAGGCAATTATATTACATTTTTATTTATTGGGATGGGGTTTGAAGTCTCCGTTCTTTTCATATATTTGTAAGGTAACATAAAATTCATGCAGATATGTTTAACTCTTTTGGCAACATCATCAGGCTCACGACATTTGGCGAATCACACGGCAAGTGCATCGGAGGAGTCTTGGACGGCTACCCGTCGGGCATCGTCATAGACGAAGCCTTCATAGCACGCGAGATGCAACGGCGCAGGCCGGGGCAGTCGGAAATCACAACCAACCGCAACGAGAGGGACGATGTCGAGATACTCTCGGGCGTGTTCAACGGCCGCTCGACCGGTGCACCGATAGCTTACGTCATCTGGAACAGGGACGCGAGGCCGGAAGAATACGAGAAAGTCAAGTCGGTCTACCGCCCGTCGCACGCCGACTACACGTACCAATTAAAATATGGTATACGCGACTACCGTGGGGGCGGACGCTCGTCGGCACGCGAGACTTCGGCAAGAAGTGTAGCCGGCGCGCTGGCCAAGATGGCACTGAGGCAGCTGGGTATCGAGATATACGCATTCACATCGCAAGTCGGTCCCATCAAGATGGACAGGGACTACAGCGGGGTGGACTTCGACCTCATCGACAAGACACCCGTGCGCTGCCCCGACATGGCGGTGGCCGAGCAGATGATTGACTACCTGAAAGGCATAAAGGCCAACGGCGACTCTATCGGCGGCACGGTCTCGTGCGTCATCAAGAACTGCCCGATAGGCCTCGGTGAGCCCGTCTACATGAAACTGCACGCCCAGCTCGGCAACGCGATGCTCAGCATCAATGCAGCAAAGGCATTCGAGTACGGCGACGGATTTGACGGCATCGAGCTGACGGGGTCGCAGCAAAATGACGTTTTCTACAACAACCACGGCTACATCACCACGCGCACCAACCACTCGGGAGGCATCCAGGGGGGCATCAGCAACGGCCAGGACATCTTCTTCAGAGTGCTGTTCAAGCCGTCGGCCACGATTTCCAAGAGCCAGTCAACCGTCAACGACAAGGGCGAGCAGGTTGACCTCAAAGTCAACGGGCGGCATGACCCGTGCGTCCTGCCGAGAGCCGTGCCGGTCGTCGAGGCGATGGCTTCGCTGGTGTTGCTTGACTTCTATCTGTTGGACAAGACAAGACAATTATAAATATGGAAGAGACAAAAGAGTTGGACGCATTCTACAAGGATTTATTTGATTTGATACGCATCCCGTCCATCAGTTCTGACAAGACGAGAAAAGATGATATGCACCGTTGTGCCCGGCTGTGGAAGGACATCCTCCTCAATGCCGGCGCGGACAAGGCGGAGGTGATGCCGACAGAGGGAAACCCTGTCGTCTTCGCCGAGAAGAGGATTGACGGGGCGCAACGCACCGTGCTGGTCTACGGCCACTATGACGTCATGCCGGCCGACCCTGTCGAGCTGTGGCAGACCGACCCGTTTGAACCGACAATCAAGGATGGCCGCCTCTGGGCACGCGGTGCCGATGACGACAAGGGGCAATCGTTCATCCAGCTGAAAGCGTTCCAGCAACTCGTCGCGTCGGGCGAGCTGAAGCACAACGTCAAGTTCATCCTTGAGGGAGAGGAGGAAATCGGCTCGCCATCACTGGAGGCATTCTGCCGCAATCACCGCGATTTGTTGCAGTGCGACATGATCCTGGTCTCAGACACCAGTATGCTCGACAAAGACCTCCCGTCAATCACGACCGGGCTGCGCGGCCTCGCCTACTGGCAGATAGAAGTGACGGGACCGTGCCGTGACCTGCATTCGGGACACTTCGGCGGTGCTGTCGCCAACCCAATCAACGAACTCTGCAAACTGCTGGCAGGCATGACCGACAACGGGCGCATCACCATCCCAGGTTTCTACGACGACGTTGTCGAACTGTCACCGAGGGAAAGGGAAATGATAGCGCAAATCCCATTCGACCTCGAAAAGTACAAAGCCAACATAGGCATCAACGAGGTGCACGGCGAGCCTGGCTATTCGACGATAGAGCGCAACAGCTGCCGCCCGTCATTTGACATTTGCGGCATCTGGGGCGGATACACCGGCGAAGGAGCAAAGACGGTGCTGCCGTCAAAAGCGTATGCGAAAGTCTCATGCCGCCTTGTTCCCGACCAGGATTATGAGAAGATTTCGCGACTGTTCTGCGATTACGTCAAATCCATCACCCCCGATTATGTCAAAATTGAAGTGACCCCGCTCCATGGAGGCGAGGGCTATCTGTTCCCGATAACCCACCCCGCCTACCCCGCAGCGGAAGCAGCTTTCAAAAAGGCCTTTGGCAAAGAGCCACTGGCAGTGAGACGCGGGGGCAGCATCCCCATCATATCCACATTTGAAAAGGTGCTGGGAGTCAAAACCATCCTGATGGGCTTCGGTCTGGAATCAAACGCGATACACTCACCCAACGAGAATATGCAACTTGAGATGTTTGACAAGGGTATCGAGGCAGTTAAGGAGTTCCACAGGCAATACGACATGATAGGTTAAACTCTTACTAAAAACTTTTATTATAAAAGAAAAAGAACGAAATTTGCACAGACATTAGTACAACTAACTTAAAACAACAATACAATGACAAAGAGTGCTTTGCAAATCGCAAGGGCATCCTACCAACCCAAGATGCCCAAGTCTCTGAAAGGATTCACCAAAGCTGTCGAAGGTGAGAAGACACAATCTGTCGCCGACCAAGAGGAGATCAAAAAACTGTTCCCCAACACTTATGGTATGCCGACCATACGCTTTGAGGAAACAAACGAAAAGGTGGAATATCCAGCCATCAACGTAGGTGTCATCCTCTCGGGTGGACAAGCACCTGGCGGACACAATGTCATCTCAGGTTTGTTTGACGGCATCAAAAGCCTCAACCCCGCAAGCAGGCTCTACGGCTTCATCCTTGGTCCTGGCGGGTTGGTTGACCACAACTACAAGGAGCTGACTGCCGACATCATCGATGAGTACAGGAACACTGGCGGATTCGACATCATCGGCTCAGGCAGAACCAAGCTGGAGAAGAAAGAGCAATTCGACAAAGGATTAGAGATACTGAAAGAGCTGGACATAAAAGCCCTTGTCATAATAGGTGGTGATGACTCGAACACGAATGCCTGTGTTCTTGCCGAATACTACGCGTCAATCAACGCGGGAGTCCAAGTAATCGGATGCCCGAAGACTATCGACGGCGACTTGAAGAACGCCATGATAGAAACGTCATTCGGATTCGACACAGCCTGCAAAGTATATTCAGAAGTCATCGGCAACATCCAGCGCGACTGCAATTCAGCCCGCAAGTACTGGCATTTCATCAAACTGATGGGACGTTCGGCCTCGCACATCGCATTGGAGTGTGCCCTGCAAGTGCAGCCCAACATCTGCATCGTCTCCGAAGAGGTTGAAGCGAAGAATTATTCATTGGACGACATCGTCACGCAGATTGCCGAAATCGTAGCAAAGAGAGCTGAGAATGGGGACAACTTTGGTACAGTCCTCATCCCAGAAGGCCTCATCGAATTCATCCCGGCAATGAAGAAACTCATCGCCGAGCTGAACGACTTCCTCGCCGGCAACAAAGAGTTCGCAATGATTAAGAAGTCACAACAGAGGGAATACATCATCTCGAAACTCTCACCCGAAAACTCTGCGATATACGCAAGCCTTCCTGAAGGTGTCGCACGCCAGCTCTCACTTGACAGAGACCCGCACGGAAATGTCCAAGTGTCGTTGATCGAGACAGAGAAACTCCTCTCTGAAATGGTAGGCCGCAAACTCGCCGAGTGGAAAGAACAAGGCAAATACGTCGGCAAGTTCTCAGCCCTCCACCACTTCTTCGGCTACGAAGGCAGGTGCGCTACCCCGTCTAACTTCGATGCAGACTACTGCTACTCCTTGGGCGTGACAGCTTCACGACTGATAGCAAACGGTAAAACCGGCTATATGTCACTGGTACAAAACACCACTGCCCCTGCCGACAACTGGATTGCCGGTGGCGTGCCTATCACCATGATGATGAACATGGAGAAGAGAAGCGGTGAAATGAAGCCTGTCATACAAAAGGCACTCGTTGACCTGAACGGGAAGCCGTTCAAGACCTTCGCTGCCAACAGAGACAATTGGGCGATGAACACCGAGTACGTCTATCCTGGTCCGATACAATACTTCGGTCCAACCGAAGTCTGCGACCAGCCGACCAAGACACTGCAATTGGAACACAGCAAATAACACTCAAAACCATGCGAAGAAAGTATGCGGGCAAAACCATGCCCGCATACTTTTTATTTAATCTACTTGAAAATGACAACAAGAAAAACGACACGCAAGTCCACCAAAAAGCCTGTCAAGACCAAAGTCACAAGAAAAGTCAGCAGCGAGACGACCACCGAGTCGTCAAAAGAGCTGAAAGGCATCAAACGCCTGCTCTACATCACACTCGCATTCGTGGTAGCGGGAGCAATGATAGCAATCATCGCATTCATAAGCAACAAATGGATATTCATCTGATGATCGGCAGCATCAGAACAGCACCATAATCATCAGACGCACGCCATGCTTGTTGATGCCAGGGTTGTCCAGATAGTTTATCCTCCTCACATAATCTATATGGATTAGCTTGAAGATGTTGTGGATACCCACGTAGAACTCCATATATGGAGCTTTCCCCATCACGAAGCTGGTAGGCTCGCCATTCCTCTCGGGGAAGCGGAAAATGTGCGGGTCGTTGGTGTTCTTGAAAGGATTGTTCTTGTCCGTCAGTTTCCCGTAGAGCATCTTGAATCCGAATGCTTCCCTCCATTTCAATTTCCGCAAGCCAGGAATCCTGTTAAGGAACTTTCCACCCATGTCATAGTCAATCATCAACGATGCGAAGCGGTCGTTGAGGAACTCCATATTATTTATAAGGTTGAAAGTGTTCTTCTGCGTGATGAATGATTGGTTTGCTTCAGGCATGATCAGCAATGGGAACGGCACCTTGTTCCACTGGATGCCGCCCTTGATGTTTATATCCACCTTTCCCCACGACTTGAGCCAGAAGCGTTTGAATATGCCCAACTCGGTGTAATTGTAATTGTAATCGCTCCCGAGCAAGCCCTTGACACCGACCAGGTGCGACAGCGTGAACACCGGGGCATCAAGGTTGAGCGGCCGCCTGCGCTGCTTGGTGTTGATGAACGTCTCGCCAGGAGCATAGCGCAAGTTGACACCGAAATCGGCAGTCGTGATGGAACGCAAAGCATTGGAGCGGTCGTTGCCCAGGGTGTTAGGAATGTAGAAAAGATTGCCAGTCGGAGTGTCTTTTTTGTAGTCAGCCGACAACTTGAAAGAGAATCCCGAGAGCGTCTCCCTCTCGTACACCACCCTTATGTCACGGACATAGGACATCTGGTCAACGGTACTGGCCTTGAGCGACACAAAGACATTGTCCTTGTCAGTGCTCAAAAATTTATCCATGGGCGACATCACGTCATATTGATACGAGACTGCCAGGCTGTGCTTGGGGAACTCGCGCGCAAGATATTTCTTCTTGTCGAAAGAATATTCCGCCTTGGCCATATACTTCACCTTCTTGTCCTTGAAGCCATACGCCACATAGCCGCTCAGGAACAGATGGGGATTCAGCTGCCCCGTCGTCTGCCCGCTCAGCCTCAAGCGGAAACCATCGACGTAGTTGGACGTAAACATCGTGTTGATAGGCCCAAGGTCAAATTTACTCGGTTCGCCATTGAAGCTTATCTCGACAAAATTCTCAATGAATGCCTTGGCAATGAAGACAATCCAATTGACACCCGGGATGGCGGTCAACTTCTTTATCAAGAGGTCGAGAGTGCTCTCCTGCTTGGTCAGAGGCACTTGCCGCTTCTCCGCCCAGAACTCGTCGTCCTTCATCCCGAAATCATTCTCACGTATCACGTCGCCTTTCATTTTGAAAAGCCTCGGAGGTATAGGGTCGAATGAATAGCCCGTGTACTTCGTCTGCCGCCGCACCTGGAAACCTTGCAGCACCTTGACAATGTAGAGTTCGGCTATCATGTCATCGTTCTTGATGACCCATTGCCCGTTGGGCAGCTGCTCGAATTCCTGTGTGACCTGCAACGACTCGACAAAGTTGACCCCGGTGTTCTTGGGGAGATTAAGGATGCACTTCTTGACCGCATAGGTCGAGTCGTCAAGCACGAAAAGGTGTCCCGTGAAACCGAAATCCTGGGAGTTGTGCGGCACGAATGACAAATCAATGCACCTGTCACCGCCCACGTCCACAGTGTCCATGATGTAGAATTTGTAGAACGAAATGGCCGATGTCGATGACAACGGGCTGACGAAGCGCAGGTGCAGCAGGTCAATGTCGTTCTTGTAGATGTCGATGTCGGTGAAGATGTCCTTCAACGCCGCACCGAGGTTCTCACCGGTCGAAAACATCTTGTCGATGCCCGAAGACACCGCACCTTGTATTATCGTTTTCTTCGATTTTGGTTCCTTGCGGTAGATTATCTTCGATGCCGTCTCCTGCACCGACAGGGGCAGTATCAGGTTGTTAGTCTCTGGGCTCGGTTGCACCTGGTCAACGAGGAAAGGCATTTTCTTGAAGATGCCCTTGTCAAACATCTCGGGCGTGATGTCGTCAATCGACGATGTCATCTTCTGGTAGATGTCGTACTGGTAGTAGTCGTTGCTCCCCAAATCCTGCACATTCTTGTGGGCAATGACCTTGCGCATCAGCTCCACTGCCGGATTGTTCTTCTTGGAATACTTCTCACGCTTGGGCTCGATGACCACCTCGTTGAGAGTTATGTTGTCTGGGGTCACGACCACATCGAGCGTCTGGCTCTTGCCGGGGACGACGCGCACCTTCTTGGTGCGGTAGCCGACAGCCGTGAATGTCAATTCATCAAGCCCGGCCTGCGCCTTGACCGAATAGTAACCCTCCTCGTCCGTCATTGCCCCCACGCTTGTCCCGTCGTAGTAGACGGCGAGATAAGGCACCAATTCATTTGTGAGCGAATCCCTGACGTGACCACTTATAGTCTGCGCGGACGCCACCGCGCACGATAGGCAAATGAGCAGAATTAATGATGCAAAAAACCTCGTATGTCTTATTTTTCCCTCCAAAGTCATAAATCCTACAATCAGGGTGCGCAAAGGTACAATTTAAAAACCTACCACCACCGCCACCCTGCAAAGCACGTGAATAATAGGATATAATTCATGTGAAACAGAACATAAAGTGCGGCAAAGTTAATCCAAATGCCATCCCACGTCAAAACAGTTAATAGAGATTGGAAAGTTTTATGCATTTTTATGTACGACCGGCAGGCATGGACGCCAAACATCCATGCATGAAAGGCCTGTACTCACGGTCGCGACCACCGCTTGCCACAAGCGGTGGCATACAATGCTATCACCAAAAGCATTGCATGATTTCACGCACAGCATTGTATGCTGTTGGTGGAAACATACAATGCTGCCGCAACGGCATCTGATGGTTTCACAAAATGATTAAAATGTGCAGAAAAATATGGTTTCAGCCATCCAAAAGTTAAAAAAGACTAATTAATACGGGTAATCTGGCGAGGGTGCTTGCCAATCCGGATGAAATGCCTACATTTGAACACGTTTTTTTCATAGAGATTTAGATTTTAAGGTTAAACGGAGTAGGGACAATCGTGAGATTGTCCCTATTTTTTGTGCCCCCCCAAGCGCAAGACTGCCGCCAATCCCGCCACTGCAGCCAGCCCCACCAGGCATTGCATCCCGAGTGACAGCTCATGATTGTATGTGACCAATGCCACCACATTGTTGACCACGTGCATCACGACAGGCATCCAGATGCGCCCAGTCTTGAGATAGGCAAAGCCAAGCACGACACCCATCGCCAACCTCGGGATGAACTCAGAGACTTGAAAATGCACTAAACTGAAGAGCAGGGCCACAACAAACACGGCCACCCATCCACGCATACCGCACCGCACGGCAAAGCCTTGCAGGATGCCCCGGAAAAACAGCTCCTCTCCCACTCCGGCGAGCAGGGCCACGACCACGATGTTGGCTATCCAATCGGCCGGCACGCGCGATGTCATGACGAGAGCATAGTAGGCATTGACCGATGCGTCCTGCGACACGGCGATGTCATGCAGCCATCCCGATTGAGGCAACAACTGATGATTGAGCAGAGACAACGACGAGATGGCGGGCACGAGCGCCACCGTCACGAGGACTCCCGTCAAAAGCATCTTCAGCGTCAGCGGGCGGTTGATGGATGAGACGAAGTTGCCGTTGGACACTTCCGTCAACATCTTGTTGAGCAACAGTGCAGGCAGGACGAGCATTATGACATTCTTTGCCGCAGCAATGCACCTCAACGCCATCGGGTCGGACATCGCGTCGGGAAAGGCCGGGAGCAACAAAGCCTCAGCAACGACAGTCACTCCGAAACAAGCCAGCCACGTCGCGACTATCATCAAAAGGTCACGCGGCGCATTATAGTTGCCGACATTAAAACCACTGTTCATAGCTTAAAACAAAATCAAGGCCCAAAAGCCTTAACTTTTGAGCCTTGAGCATTAATAATAGATGTTTAGTGTGATGAAGCCATTAGTCAGCCAACTTACCGTTTGACCCGAGCACGTTGACAATCTTATGCATATACAACTTCTTCATCTCATCGCGTGCAGGACCGAGGTACTTGCGTGGGTCGAATTCTGCCGGTTTCTCAGCAAACACGCGACGGATGGCAGCTGTCATTGCAAGGCGGCTGTCAGAGTCGATGTTGATTTTGCAGACAGCTGAGCGTGCAGCCTTCCTCAACTCTTCCTCTGGTATGCCGATAGCTGCCTCGAGGTTGCCACCATATTGATTGATCATCTCAACGTATTCCTGTGGAACTGAAGACGAGCCGTGGAGCACGATTGGGAAACCAGGGAGTTCCTTCATGACACCATCGAGCACGTCGAATGCCAACGGGGGAGGAACAAGCCTGCCAGTCTTCGGGTCAACAGTGCACTGCTCGGGCTTGAATTTGTAAGCACCGTGCGATGTGCCTATTGAGATAGCCAAAGAGTCGCAACCAGTCTTTGAAGTGAAGTCAACAACTTCCTCAGGCTTGGTGTAGGTGTGGTGCTCTGCGCAGACTTCATCCTCCACGCCAGCCAACACGCCCAGTTCACCCTCGACTGTCACGTCATATTGGTGTGCATATTCAACGACCTTGCGTGTCAAAGCAACGTTCTCGTCATACGGGAGGTGCGACCCGTCAATCATCACCGATGAGAATCCCATGTCCACACAGCTCTTGCACAATTCGAAAGAATCGCCGTGGTCGAGGTGGAGCACGATTTCGGGATGAGCGCAACCGAGTTCTTTTGCAAACTCGACAGCACCTTCAGCCATGTAGCGGAGCAACGTCTGGTTTGCATAGTTGCGTGCGCCTTTCGAGACTTGCAATATCACAGGAGACTTGGTTTCAACTGCCGCCTGCACGATTGCCTGGAGCTGCTCCATGTTGTTGAAGTTGAAAGCCGGGATAGCGTAGCCACCTTTAATGGCCTTTGAGAACATTTCCCTTGTGTTTACAAGGCCTAACTCTTTAAAATTAACCATAATAATACCTATTTATTGAGTTGTCTATTAAACTGCACAAAGTTATGTAAAACACTTGGAATATCGAATGTTTTTTCAATAATAGTGCTGACAGCATTCTATATTATCCCCAAGCCGCCAGCCAGACCGCACGCCGCCAGCACCGATAATAAACCTTAACCAGGCGGACAAAAAGCCGCCGCACAATCGCATGGTATCGGCTTTTTACCTAATTTTGCCACCCAAATGACAGATTGACAATATGATTAAGAAGATTGTAATAGTCCTGTGGTCCATCCTCATCGCCGTGACGCTGCTCGTCATCATAGCTTTCGTCGCTATCAGCAATGGATGGATAGGATATATGCCACCGGTGGAAGAACTGGAAAACCCTAAATATAAATTTGCCTCCGAGATTTTCTCAACGGACATCGACCAGAAGACGGGCAAGATTGAATACACATCAATAGGCACATGGTCCTCCGAGCGCGGCAACCGCGTCTACGTCGGCTATTCACAGCTCTCCCCCGACCTGGTAAACGCACTGCTGGCAACCGAGGACATACGTTTTGCCGAGCACTCAGGCATCGACGCCAAAGCACTGTTCCGCGCCATCATCAAGCGCGGACTGCTCTTCCAAAAGAACGCCGGCGGCGGAAGCACCATCACACAACAGCTGGCCAAGCAGCTCTACTCGCCCAGCGCGGACAACACGCTGGAACGCCTCCTGCAAAAACCTATCGAATGGGTCATCGCTACCAAGCTGGAGCGGTATTATACAAAGGAGGAAATCCTGACGATGTACCTCAATAAATTTGACTTCCTCAACAACGCCGTCGGCATAAAGACGGCCGCACACACCTACTTCAGCAAAGAGCCATCCACCTTGTCGATAGAGGAAGCTGCCACACTCGTCGGGATGTGCAAGAACCCCTCCCTCTACAACCCCCGCCGCCACAACGAGAGGACGAGGCAACGCCGCAACGTCGTGCTGCAACAGATGGAGAAGTACGGCTTCATAACCACCGCACAAAGCGACTCGCTCCAGGCACTGCCACTCGTGCTGCACTACAACAAGGCCGACCACAAAGAGGGCATAGCCACCTACTTCCGCGAATACCTGAGGACAGTCCTGACGGCCAAGCGTCCCGACCGTGACAACTATGCCAGCTGGCAAGACCAGAAATTCTATGAAGACTCCCTCGCATGGGAGACCGACCCACTCTACGGCTGGTGCAACAAAAACAAGAAGAAGGACGGCACACCCTACAACATCTACACCGACGGGTTGAAGATATACACCACCATAGACTCACGGATGCAACGCTATGCCGAGGAGGCCGTCACCGAACACCTCAAGAACAACCTCCAGCCGCAATTCTTCAAAGAGAAACGTGGCAGGAAGAACGCCCCGTTCACCAACCTACTCACCGACGAACAGCTCGCCACCATCATGGCCAGGGCGGTCAAGAACACCGACCGCTACCGCATCATGCGCCGCAACGGGTGCAGCGAAGCAGAAATCCGCAAGGCATTCGACACCCCCCGCGAGATGTCCGTCTTCACCTGGGAAGGCGAGCGGGACACAGTGCTTACCCCGCTCGACTCGCTGAAGTACTACAAGCACTTCCTCCGCGCAGGATTCATGTCGATGGACCCCAGCAACGGCTACGTCAAAGCCTACGTCGGCGGGCCAAACTTCTACTACTTCCAGTACGACATGGCAATGGTCGGCCGCCGGCAAGTCGGCTCGACAATCAAGCCCTACCTCTACGCCCTCGCGATGGAAAACGGCTTCTCGCCCTGCGACAAGGTGCGCAACGTCCAGCAGACAGTGCTGCTGCCCGACGGCAAGATATGGGCACCACGCAACGACTCCAAGAAGCACATCGGCGAGATGGTGACTCTCAAATGGGGGCTCGCCAACTCCAACAACTGGATTTCCGCCTACCTCATGGGCAAGCTCAACCCAGCCTCGCTCGTCACCCTGCTCCACACCCTCGGCATCAAGAACCGCGAGATAGACCCCACCCCCTCCCTGTGCCTCGGCCCGTGTGAAATCTCGGTGGGCGAGATGGTCAGCGCCTACACCGCATTTGCCAACATGGGGATGCACGTCGAGCCGCTCTTCGTCACACGCATCGAGAGCAGCGACGGCGAAGTCATCTCGACCTTCACCCCGTCGATGAACGAGGCGTTGAGCCGCGAGAGTGCCTACAAGATGATTGATATGCTCCGCGCCGTGGTCAATGAGGGCACGGGCGGCCGCGTCCGCTTCCGCTACGGCATACAGGCCGACATGGGCGGCAAGACCGGCACGTCCAACGGCAACTCCGACGGATGGTTCATGGGCTTCATCCCCACCCTCGTCTCGGGCTGCTGGGTGGGCGGCGAGGAGCGAGACATCCACTTCGACACCATGTACTACGGCCAAGGGGCGAGCATGGCGTTGCCCATCTGGGCGATGTACATGAATAAGGTCTACGCCGACCCCGACCTCGGCTACGACCCAGCCGACCGCTTCGACCTGCCCGAGGACTTCAACCCGTGCGAGGACACGCTGCTTGACATCTATGATGTCCCAGACGGGCTCGACTACGTTTTTGAATGAAAAATGGGCGGCTTCGCCACCGCCACCATCCCTACGCCCCCGCGCCGCAAAGGCATCGGGGGCGTTTCTATTATATATGCCCGGCACGCCCACAAGGCACTCCGCCGCCACGGCTCACCGTTCCACGGCCGCAGCTCGGCAAGCCACGATTTTGATACGCCTTGTTAGTGCGACTAACAAAGCTTGTTAGTGCCATTAACAATGCTTGTTAGTCGCACTAACAAAGCACCTCATCCGCACAGTCACCTGACCCGCGCGGATAAAGCTTCGGCAGTGTCAAAATTCATCGGCGGGCGGTTGGGGAGGTAGGGATAATTGTCTTATCTTCGCACCACACTAACACAAACTTAAGAGAAGAGACAATGGAATTCAGAGGTAAAATCATAGCCGTGCTGCCGCTGCAGAAAGGCGTGAGCAAGTCGAGCGGCAATGAGTGGAAGAAGCAGGAGTATGTCATCGAGAACCACGACCAGTACCCGCGCAAGATGTGCTTCAACCTGTGGTCGGACAAGATTGACCAATTCAACATCCAGCTTGGCGAGGAGTTGAACGTGTCGTTTGACATCGACGCGAGGGAGTACAACGGGCGGTGGTACAACGACATCCGCGCATGGAAGGTTGACAGGGTCAGCGAAGCCGCACAGGCTGTGCCGCCGACGGCAGACGTGCCTCCCATCCCGGAAGTGCCTGCCAGCAACTTCCCCCCGGCAAACAGCGACGACGACCTGCCGTTCTGACCGGACACTTGGTGCGGAGGCCGCCACAAGGACAAACAGAGCGGGCGGATTGGCAATGCCAGTCCGCCCGCTCTATACCATTATTATATATCATCAATAAGCTCTCGCGAACAACACGCGGCGTGCCGACGGCTTGCCAGTCACCATGCACTTGCCCGGGGTCGGGTCGCCGTCGAAGGGGATGCAACGGATGGTCGCCTTGGTCTCCTCCTTGATGCGCAGCTCTGTCTCGGTCGTGCCGTCCCAGTGGGCGAGGATGAAGCCGCCCTCCTCAATCTTCTCCTTGAACTCGTCGTAGCTATCGACGGTGATGGTGTGCTCGTCGCGGTACTTCTTCGCCTTGGCGTAGATGTTGCGCTGGATGTCTTCGAGGAGGTTTGCAACGTAATCCTCGATGCCGTCCATCGGGCGGTTGCCTTTCTCGAGGGTGTCGCGGCGCATGACTTCTATCTCATTGTTCTCAAGGTCGCGTGCCCCGATGACAAGGCGCACTGGCACGCCCTTGAGCTCGTAGTCGGCGAATTTGAATCCCGGGCGGCGGTTGTCGGCATCGTCGTACTTGACGGATATGCCCTTTGCCCTAAGGCCAGCCGCGATGGCGTTTGCCCGCTCGCTGATTTTGGCGAGTTGCTCATCGTTCTTGTATATCGGGATGATGACGACCTGTATCGGGGCGAGGTGCGGGGGCAGCACAAGGCCGTTGTCGTCAGAGTGCGACATGATGAGTGCGCCCATCAGTCGGGTCGATACGCCCCATGATGTCGCCCACACGTAGTCGAGTTTGTTGTTCTTATCGACAAACTGCACGTTGAACGCCTTGGCGAAGTTCTGCCCGAGGAAGTGCGACGTGCCTGACTGCAATGCTTTGCCGTCCTGCATCATCGCCTCGATGGTGTAGGTGTCAAGCGCGCCGGCGAAACGCTCGTTGGCCGACTTCACGCCCTTGACCACCGGCATTGCCATATAGTTCTCTGCGAAATCGGCATAGACCTCCAGCATCCTTTTCGCCTCGGCCTGCGCCTCCTCCATGGTGGCGTGCGCCGTGTGCCCCTCTTGCCAGAGGAATTCGGCGGTGCGCAGGAACAGGCGCGTCCTCATCTCCCAACGCATGACATTGGCCCATTGGTTGCAGAGGATGGGGAGGTCGCGGTAGGACTGTATCCAGTTCTTGTACGTGCTCCAGATGATTGTCTCGGATGTGGGGCGGATGATGAGCTCCTCTTCCAGCTTCGCCTCGGGATCGACCACGACACCGCTGCCGTCAGGCGCATTCTTGAGGCGGTAGTGTGTCACGATGGCGCACTCTTTGGCGAACCCTTCGACGTGCTCGGCCTCACGGCTGAGATATGATTTCGGAATCAACAGGGGGAAATAGGCGTTGACGTGTCCCGTTTCTTTGAATTTGCTGTCGAGGATGTGCTGCATCTTCTCCCAGATGGCGTAGCCGTAGGGCTTTATCACCATGCATCCCCGCACTGGCGACTGTTCTGCCAAGTCAGCTTTTACGACGAGGTCGTTGTACCACTGTGAATAGTTCTCGCTGCGCTTGGTCAATTCTTTCAATTCTATTGCCATGTCTGTATGTATAAGTTGTATGTTGCTGTCACTAAATGGTGTGCAAAAGTAAGAAATATATCAATACGTCTGTCGGCAGCCCCGCCACATTTAGCACCGGCATACCGCCACACAGCATCAGAACGGATAGCCGACAGCGAAATGGAAAGCGAAATCACGCCTGAACGACGGATGCACCAGCGGATAACGATCCTTGCCCTCGCCAGCAGGGTTGACCGCTTTCATGCCCGTGTCGAAACGCAGGACAAAGAAATCAAAGTCCAGACGGATGCCGAGACCGTAGGACACCGCAATCTCCTTATAGAAACGGTTGAAGCGGAACTGTCCCCCGGGCTGGTCAACATAGTCCCTGAACGTCCAGATGTTGCCAGCATCGATGTAGGCAGCCCCTTGGAGCTTCCAGAAAAGCTTTGTCCTGTACTCCACGTTCAAGTCGAGTTTTATGTCACCCGACTGGAGCATGAAGTCGATGTTCCTCCCCTCGGACTTGAAACTGCCAGGCCCCAGGCTGCGCACGCTCCACCCCCTGACACTGTTGGCACCGCCCGAGAAATAACGCTTCTCGAATGGCAGTATCTCAGAGTTGGCATAAGGGTAGGCCATCCCCAACCCCACGTGGAAGACGAAAGTGTTGCGCTCGTCGATGCTCACGTTCTTGACGAAATCGAAGTCGCCCTTGACGTACTGGGCATACGGGATGTTGAATATCGAGTACTTGCCGTCCACCCGCTTCAACTTGGCGGCCTTGGAAATGCCATAGAGCAGGTTGCCCGCGCTCTCCAGACCGAAACGCACGGTGTAGGAATCGCTGCCCATGGACGAGTTGCCCTGGTTGAACCCACGGCTGTTGAACGTCAGGTTGTAGGCCGTGCGCAGGATGAAAAGGTTCTCATAACTGTACTTCAGCACCGAGCTCGTCTCCGCCTCAAGCTGCGCCCTGAACGACGGGGAAATCCACGGCACGTAGACATAGTTTATGTCCACCAGGTCGATGCGGTGCTGGAAACGGCTGCCGCGCCGCCACCTGTAACGCCACGACACGGACGCCAGCGTCCTCTCAAACTCAGGGCGCAACTGGCTGGTGTACATCAGCCCCACCTCCGACGTGGCCCGCGTCCGCCGCTTGAAATCCGATGAGAGGAAAGGCATGAGGAAACGCGGGAAATTGAGCGAAGCCTCGACCCCGTACTCCGTATAATTGTCGTTCATGTAACCGTCAGTCAGCCCCGAGATAGCCTCATACGCCCCCCTCACCTTGACCATGAACGTCTCAGACCCACGGAAAATGTTGCGGTGCTGGAACGTCACCGACGCGGCAGCCCCGAAATCGCCCGCCGAGTTGGTGCCCTCGACCTCCAGCGACAGGCTCTTGGCCTTGTTCTGGTGCAACAGGATGTAGCAATCCAGCGACAACGTGTCCTCGCCCTCAAGCTCCGCGAAGTGGATGTTGCTGTTCCGCAACGCAGACAAGCGGCCCAGCGACTGGTAGGTGCGCTGCACGTGGCTGTCGTTGTAGAGTTCCCCGGGCTCTACATAGGCATTGTCGGCCAGCACCCCGGGTTTGATGGGCGGCCTCCCCCCTTTGGACAGGAAGCCGTAGCCGTCGTGCTCGAAGTAATTGTCAAGCGTGTCGCGCACCCCGGGCATGAAGTAGACGTTGCGCAGCCGATAGCGCGGATGCTCCAGCACCCGCCCCCCGTCATCCACCGCATAGGGGCGCACACGGCACGTCAGACCCACCTTGTAAGTGTCAGCCACCGTGTCGGCTGTAAACGACACGAAATCCTTGTTGAAGCGGTAGTATCCCGAGTTGTTCATCAACGCCGCGATGCGCTGACGCTCGGCCTCAAGCACGTTGATGTCAAAGTTCATCCCCTCGTGCAGCAGCGACCCGTCCTTGTCCTCCTCCATGACGCGCCGCACCGCCGTGTCACCCACCTCCATGTGCAGCTCATCGACCACATAAGGCCGCCCCGCCCTGATGTCATAGGTCAGCGTCACCCGCTTGCGCTTCCGCACCCGCACGTCGCTGCCCACCGTGGCGCGGATGTAGCCCAGGTTGCGCACCGCCTTCTCAATCTCCACCCGCGACCGCTCGGCCTCGCCCTCGTCATATATCACCGGGGGCTCGCCGATGCGCCTCAGGAAGCGGTTGAACAGCCTCGCCGAGTCGCGCCCCGACAGGCTGTAGGTGTAGAGTGGAATCTTCGCCAGACTGAACCACTTCGAGTTGGGCTGCTGGCGGACGAAGCCCTTCATGTCGCCGCCCTTGACCTCCTTCGTGTCCGACACGATGCGCACCTCCTCAAGCAGATACTCTCCGTCGGGGACGTATTTGGTTGGCGAACACGCCGCCAGCAACGCCGACAATGACACGATGAACAGTTTGAAAGCTCTTGACATAGCAAATGACTGGGAGCGCAAAGTTAAACCATTTTCGCAACTAATGCCGCCGCGCCGGCAGGAAAGGTTGACCCGCCGCTCCCCCCACATCGGGAGGAAAACCCCGTGACAACAGACATAAACTTCCACCACACGCCGAGAAAAGTTCCATATCTCGGCGAGTAAAGTATATTCAGAAGTTTTGTTTATATAAACAGAAGTTTTGAATATATAAACAAAAGTTTTGTTTTAATATTCAGAAGTTTTGTTTTTACTTGATACACCGAGACAACCAACTTTATGTCTGACTTGATGGAAGTTTATGTCTATTGTCACTGGATTTGTCCCCCAATGTGATTGTTTGAAAGGCGTAGAGTTAGCTGTAGAGACGCATAATATGCGTCTCATCCACGCCCAGTGCATTTTCCCACAACGTGCCATCTGCTGAGGAGACGCATATTATGCGTCTCTACTCCATACGGTTAGTAAACAGAAATGTTGGCGCGAGAGGCTGTAGAGACGCTGCCTGCTGCGTCTCCACACAATCAACGCATTCGTAAATGCCATGCAGTCTATCGACGAAACGCATCAGGCAACGTCTCTACATTCCAGGCACATTCATCAAAAATCGCAAGATGTCACCGCCCGCCGCACCGCCGGCAAACGTCAAGGCATTCGCCCAGATAATCCAGCAGCAGCATATCCTTGATGCTGTCGTCGGTGAGTAGCTCCGGCGCTTGTCCGCGAATCACGGACAGGGGATGCGGAGAGAAGGTGATGACTGCGCTTTGCCCGTGGTGCAGCTGCTTCTTGCGGTACAACTCCTCCATCAGCGCACGGTGTCCATGATGCAGCCCATCGAAGTTGCCAATGGCGCAGGCCACCAGCGGCGCCTCGTAGATTTCGTATTTGTCTACATCAACCAACACCTTGTCCAT
>CALNGU010000011.1 GCA_939800445.1 uncultured Bacteroidaceae bacterium
GCCCATGTGACGGTAGAATGCCGCTGCCGACTCGTTCTGCTCATTGACATCGACGAGCGTCGCCCCGAGCTGCCCGATGGCAAGCCGCACGAGCCGCCCGCCGAGGCCGTGCCCGATGTGCGATGGGGCGACGAAGAGCATCTCGATCTTGCCGTCCTGCACACCCATCAGCCCGACCGCCTGCCCGCCGTCATGCACGGCAACAAGCGTCGCGATGCCGCGCAGGGCCTCATCGACATAGGGGACGAGGGCGGCTATGTCGGCCTGGGTCAAGAAGTGGTGCGTCGCCGTGACCGAATCCTGCCACACGCGCAGCAGGGCGGTGACAAGCGCGTCGTCGCGGTCGGCGGGGGCAACGGTGGTGATAGTGATGTTTGATTCCATGATGATTACGTTTTGTTTACGGCACAAAGGTAGCGAAAAGACTGCCCCCGCCCAATCCCCAGGAGGCTTGCCACGGCAACGGCAACGGGACGGTGCGGCCTATATATAAGAGGTAAAGCCACTGTCCCCTGACATGAAACCGCACTGTCCCGCACATAAAGTTGCCTTGCCCGGTGAGTAAAGTAAAAACAAAAGTTTTGTACGTTCATTCAAAACTTTTGTTTTAATATTCAGAAGTTTTGAATATATAAACAGAAGTTTTGTTTTTACTTTACTCGCCGAGATAAGTGACTTTATGTCTGGGGTGGATGAAGTTTGCAAGGCGGACAGGTGATTTTCCTCCAAAGGCAAGCGGCCGTCAGGGGATGACGAGGCCGTCCATCATGCGCACCGTGCGGTCGGTCGTGGCGGCCAAGGCCTCGTCATGTGTGACGATGACGAAGGTCTGCCCCATCTGCTCGCGCAGGAGGAAGAAGATGCGGTGCAGCTCCTCCTTGTTCTTCGAGTCGAGACTGCCCGACGGTTCGTCGGCGAGGATGACCTCCGGCGAATTCATCAAGGCGCGTGCCACGGCGACACGCTGCTGCTCGCCGCCCGAGAGCTGGGCGGGCTTGTGCCCGGCACGCTGAGACAGGCCCATGAACTTGAGGAGCTCCATGGCGCGCCGCTTCGCCTCGGCCACCGGGCGGGCGGCGATGAAGGCGGGAATCATCACATTCTCGAGCGCGGTGAACTCGGGCAGCAGCTGGTGGAACTGGAAGATGAAGCCTATGTTGGCGTTGCGGAATGCCGAAAGGCGGGCATCGCCGAGGCGCGACACGTCCTGCCCGTCGTAGATGACGCGCCCCTTGTCGGGACGGTCGAGCGTGCCCATGATCTGCAGCAGGGTGGTCTTGCCCGCGCCGCTGGGGCCGACGATGCTGACGATTTCGCCTTTGTTGATTTCGAGGTCGATGCCTTTGAGCACTTCGAGCGAGCCGAAGCTCTTGGTGATGCCTTCAAGTCTTATCATGTCACAGGTGTTTTAGGACGTAGGCCGCGAGGTGGCAGCCGAATATTGCCGGCATATAGCTGATTGTGCCGGTCGTTGTCTTCTTGTTCTTCTCATTGACGGCGACGGATGCTGCCGGGTCGGCAGGTTCGGTGCTGAACACCACGGGCAGCTTGGCACGGATGCCGCGCCGCTTGAGCCCGTTCCTCACGGCCTTTGCAAGCCCGCAATTGGTCGTCTGCCACAGGTCGGCGAGCTTTATCTGCGAGGGGTCGGTCTTTGCTCCTGCCCCCATGCTTGAGACTATCTTCATCCCCCTGCCCAGCGCGGCGGCGATGAGGTCGCACTTGGGGGCTACGGTGTCGATGGCATCGACGATGAAGTCATAGCCCTCGTCAAGCAACACGCCTATCGCGTCGCCCTCGACAAACTGCTGGCGGGCATCGATGTCGAGCGCGGGGTTGATGTCGGCAAGGCGGGCGGCGAGGACTGCGGCCTTGGGCTGCCCCACTGTCGAGTGCAGGGCGGGGAGCTGGCGGTTGATGTTTGACGGGGCAACAGTGTCGGGGTCGATGATGACGAGGCGGCCTATGCCTGCACGGCAGAGCATCTCGGCGGCGTATGCCCCCACCCCCCCGGTGCCGACGACGAGGACTCGCGCCACGGCCAACCGCTCCATGCGGTCTTCGCCGAGGAGCAGCCGGGTGCGTGAGAGCCAGTCGTCAGACGCGGCGGGGAGTGGTGTCGGTGATTGCTGAACGGTCATGCGTCAACTCCTCCTGAACCATCCCTGGACTTTCTGCCAGAGGTTAGCATAGCTGGTCATCTCGGCAGCAGCCATCGGGGCGGTGAACGAGATGCTCTCGACATCATGCTCGCCGAACTGCTCGGGGATGATGACCGCAAAGCTGCAATAGGCGAAGTACTTGAGCAACTGCGACGGCAACTTCTCAAACGACGGGTCATAGGAGATGCCGCCATGGCGCGATGACACCGTTATGAGCAGGTGGTCATCGTTGACCTGCCCGGTGAGCAGCAGCAGGTCGTCCCAGTTGTCGAGTTCGGAATAGTCAGCCCTGAGGCTCTTGTGCCGCTTCGCCACCGTGCCGGCGATGCGTGAAAGCGTAGGCTGCGGGGCAAAGAAGTGGAGCTTGCACCCGGTCTGCATCCCTATGGCGCAGACCGTCTCGACCCAGCGGGTGAAACCGCTCTCGTATTCAGCCTTGGCGGGGACGGCGACGACGATGCGCCTGAGGGTGTTGACGGGCATTATGCACTTGGCAATCATCAGTTGCTTGTTGGTGCCTTTGACGAGGCTGGAGAATATTGTGCCGAATATCGAATCGACAACGTTGCTGCGGCGGTGCAGCCCTATCACGACCTCGCTGACATCATGCTCCTTCATCGTGTGGAGGATGCCCGATGCAATGTTGATGTCGTAACGGCTCACCATCTCCACACTCACATCGGCGGCAGCCCCGACCATGGCCGCTTTCTCCAGCAGCTTGCGGCAGTTGGCGACGTTGCCCGTGTGGGTGTCGTTGCCGTCATTCGCCACCGACAAGGCTATGATGCTGTCATTGCGGCTGCTGCCACGCATCATGAGTGCCATGTTGACGAGGTTGTCAACGGTCTCGGGGTTGGCTATCGGGACGAGGATGCGGCGGTTGACCTCCATGCTCTCTTCACCGGTCTTGCTGTCGGCAAGGCGTTGAGCCATCTTGGCCGATGCCCGCTCGGTCACGACCGAGCTGATGATGCAGGTGAACAGTATCATGACGACCGTGCCGTTGAGCACATCGTCGTTGAGCAGGCGTGAACCATCCGGCAGGATTATCTCATATCCTATCAACACTGCGGCGAGGGTGGCGACGGCCTGCGCATTGCTGAGACCGAATATCATTTGCCGCTCCACCTTGTCCATCTTGTAGACGAGCTGTGTGACCCATGCCGCCAGCCATTTGGCAAGTGTCGCGACGACCGTCATCACGACTGCCACCTTGAGGGCTTCGCCTCCCTCGAACATTGTGCGCAAGTCGATGATCATTCCCACGCCTATCAGGAAGTAGGGGATGAACAGCGCGTTGCCGATGAACTCTATGCGGTTCATCAACGGCGAGACGCGGGGGATGAAACGGTTGAGCACCATGCCAGCGATGAACGCCCCGAGTATCCCCTCCATCCCTATGAACGACATCATGCCACAGGCAAGGAAGACGAGTGCAAGCACAAAAACATACTGCATCACGCTGTCGTCATAGCGGCGGAAGAACCATCGCGAGAGGCGGGGATAGACATAGATGATGATGAACAGCACCACCGCCACCTTGACCATCATCATCAACCAGAAGAGACTGTCGATGGTGCCCTTGTACATACCGCTTATGCCTGCCAGAATCAACAGGGCAAGGGTGACAGTGATGGCGGTGCCGCCTATCGAGATGCTCACGCTGCGCTGCCTCGACAAACCGTAGCGGCTGATGATGGGATAGGCGATGAGCGTGTGGGAGGCATACATACTGGCCAGCAGGGTGGATGTCACCAGCGAATAGCCGAGGATGTCCATGCCCGTCCATATCCCCAACGCCATAGGGATGATGAATGTCGCCAAGCCGAAGAAGAATGTCTTGCTTTTATTCTTCTTGAAATCCTCCAAATCCATCTCAAGCCCGGCGAGGAACATTATGTAGTAGATGCCCACTTGGCCGAACAGTTGGAAACTGCTGTCACGTTCCAGGATGTTCAACCCATGCTCCCCGACGAGAATGCCGGCAAGTATCATCCCTATGATGTGCGGTATCTTCAGCTTCGTCAATAAAAGCGGGGCGAAGAGTATTATGACCAGCACTATGAGGAATATCCATGTCGGGTCGGTCACAGGCAGACTGAACGACAGATTGAAGTAGTTGGCAAGGTTCATTTGTCAAATGTTTGCGTTTGGTTCATTCCATGCCACGGCAGCGACATGGCATGGCGGCGGTCAGAGACCTTTTGCTATGAGATATTCGGCTATCTGCACGGCATTGAGGGCAGCACCTTTCTTTATCTGGTCTCCCACGAGCCAGAAGCTGAGACCGCAGTCGTCGGTCAGGTCCTTGCGGATGCGCCCGACGTAGACAGGGTCTTCCCCGGCAACAAAGAGAGGCATCGGGTACTTCTTCTTCGCAGGGCAATCCTCCAGCACCACACCATCAGCCTTGGCGAATGCTTCGCGGGCTTCCTCGACACTGACCGGCCGCTCGGTTTCCACCCAGATGGCTTCAGAGTGGGCCCTGAGGGCGGGGACACGGACACAGGTCGCGCTGACCTTGATGTCCGAGTGCATTATCTTGCGTGTCTCGTTGTACATCTTCATCTCTTCCTTGGTGTAGCCGTTGTCGGTGAAGACATCTATCTGAGGAATCAGGTTGAAAGCCAACTGATAGGGGAATTTAACAGGCCACACCTCCTCGCCATCCAAGGTCTGGCGTGTCTGGTCGAGCAACTCTTCCATGGCTGCCGCGCCTGCACCGCTCGCCGCCTGGTAGGTCGCCACCCGCACCCGTCGGATGTGTGACAAGCCCTCGATGGCCTTGAGTGCGACGACCATCTGGATAGTGGTGCAATTGGGGTTGGCGATGATGCCGCGCGGACGCACCAAGGCATCGGCGGCGTTGACCTCGGGAACGACCAAAGGCACGTCTTCCTCCATGCGGAACGCGCTCGAATTGTCTATCATGACCGCCCCGTGTTTGGTGATGGTCTCGGCAAACTCCAGCGATGTGCCGCCTCCGGCAGAGACGAATGCAATGTCAATCCCCTTGAAATCGTCATTGTGCTGCAACAGTTTGACCTCATAGTCGCGTCCCTTGAAGTTGTAGGTACGCCCCGCACTGCGTTGCGAACCGAACAATACCAAGTCATCCACCGGGAAATCCCTCTCATCCAACACACGCAGGAACTCCTGCCCAACGGCGCCGCTCGCGCCAACAATAGCTATTCTCATCTTTATCGTCTAATGTAAATTTCCAATGCTTTACGTCTGAACATTCTCTTTTTCCTACCTTTACGTGCGGCAGGCAAGGCACAGTGCCTTAAATGTCGTACAAAAATACTATTTATTTCCTATGTCAGGCAACAAAGCATTTCCCAAAGCGGCATTCGTCATTGCACTTTCATGCCTCTGCTGTTTAATCCAGGCGCAAAATGTCAGCAAGCTGGACGAGTGGGCTGGCGACACTTGGGCATTCGACATCGACAGCAAGACGCTCAGATGCACGACCGACGACCAGGTGACAATCCATGCCGTCCAGGACGCGGCAAGGGGCTGCACGTGGACGACAGCAATCCGCATACCCGACGGTGAGATGGCATCGATAGCACTGTTCCCCGTCGCGGACGACATCGACCGTCCCGACGGCAGCGAACACTTCGTGGTCGAGCGCAACGGTGAGATGCGATTCGTCACGGCAAGGAACATCAGCGGCAGCGGCGAAGCATACAACATCACATCGCTCACCGGACTGGACACACAAGCATTCACCCTCACATTAGCCCTGACCGCCGATGGCAAATGGCAGGTGGAAGTCAACGGCACGGGGATATTTGAAGAAAACACCCTCACCTCACGTTCCGACGGGGCGCAACACTTCGCCGTGCGTTTCAAAGGGATGAAAGGCGCGACCATCAGCAACGTGACACTCACGGCGGAAGAGGAAGAACAACCGCCCGTTTACCCCGACGATGGCGATGACGACGACGGGGACGGCGGCGGGGATGATGGTGACGACGGCGGCGGTGGGGACGACGATGGCGACGGTGGCAGCGATGACGACACCCACGGCACGGGCAGCAGCGGACTGAACTACGGCGACATCGTTGTGACTGAGGTCATGGCCGACCCCGCCGGGGCGGCACGTCTGCCCGAAGCGGAATACGTGGAACTGCTCAACACGACCGACTCGGTGCTCGACCTGTCGGGATGGGCGATGCGCTACGGCAAGACGACCTACCCCATCGAGGGGGGACAGATAGCCCCGGGCAGCTACCTCATCCTGTCAAAGGCGGTGCACGCCGCCCAATGGGACAGCCTGGGAGTGACGCAAAGGGTGGACATGGAACGTTTTCCCACCATATCCAACGCGGGCAACACCATATTCATCTATGACGCAAGCGGGACGATTGTCGCCTACACCCACTACACCGACGCACGCTATGGCGATGCATTCAAGGCCGAGGGCGGGTTCTCGCTGGAGAGGATAGACACTGGCAACATCAACGACACACCGGCCAACTGGGCTGCATCGTGCGACTTGTCGGGCGGAACACCTGCCGCGCCCAACTCCGTCGCCGCGACTTGCGGTGACAGGCAACTGTCATCATTCGCCTACGTCGAGATGGTGGCGGCTGACACTTTCAACCTGCATTTCACAGTGCCGCTCGACCCGGTGGAGGCAAGCGGCGGCGATTGGCTCGGCATAGTCGGTAGCGACCGCACAGTCACGGCGGTAATCCCCGACACGCTCACCCTCACGACCGTCGGCTTGGCACTCGACAGCCGCCTCGGTGCTGACGAGATGGTGCTGCTGTGCATCGACGGACTGCTCCAGATAGACGGCGAGACCGTCATAGCCCCCGACACGGTGGCAATCACACTGCCCCGCGAGGCGGTGGAGGGCGACCTCGTGATGAACGAAATCCTGTTTGACACCGCCGACGGCCAATGCGAGTTTGTCGAAGTGGTCAACACCACGGCATTCTGTCTCGATGCCGGCAGCCTCTCGGTAGTGACACTCGACGACGAAGGGCGGCCGTCGCGCAGTTGCAGGCTGAGCGAAACGCCACGCCTCATCGCCCCTGGAACCTACCTCGCCCTGACCACCGACACCGCCACGCTCGGCCGCCTGTGGGATTGCCAGCCGTGGCAGGGCGGCGAATGCGGCTTGCCGTCGCTGCGCAATGAGGGGGGAACGCTCGCCATCCGCGATGCCAGCGCACGGGACATAGACGTGGCGGCCTATTCGCCCAAGTCCTACCCCTCGACGGCACGCCCCTCGCGGGGCATATCGCTGGAGAAAATCAACCCCGCCCTCCCCTCTTCCGACCCGTCCAATTGGTTGCCGGCGACGGCCGAGTGCGGCTACGCCACCCCGGGCAAGGCCAATTCGCAGCACGTCACGCTCGGCAACCCGGCGCGGCAAGGCACATTCGAGTTGCGCGGCGACTACTTCACCCCCGACGGCGACGGTGACAACGATGTTGCCATCATAAGCTACACGCTCGCCACGGGAGGGTGGACGGCCAATGTCACGGTCTATGACAGCAATGGGCGCGAGGTGGCGCGTCCCGTCCAGCGGCAAACCCTGTCAACGCAAGGCACGCTCGTGTGGAACGGCACTGACGACGGCGGCGACACGCTTGGCCCGGGTATCTATGTCATCGTTATCGAGGCATTCGACGAGCGTAGGGATATGGTCAAAAAGAAGCTCGCCGTCGCCATCAACTGACGCTCTGGCGGGCTCACCTCCTCATCCACTCCTGCCTCTCATCCTTAGGGAAACGCTCGATGGCGTAGCGCAACGTCGTGCGCGGCATATCTCCCACGTGCTTGCCAAGGAAGGCGACAAGGCGGCTCTTGTCCCTCTTGCCCACCTCTCGCAACACCCAGCCGCAAGCCTTGTGCATCAAGTCATCATGGTCGCCGAGCAGCATGGCGCACAGCCGCAAGGCATCGTCAAACTGCCCGTGCCTGACCAGCCAGAGGGTCGAGACAACGGCTATCCGCCTGCGCCACATCGACCCGTCGCGTGCCATGGCGATTAGTATAGACCTGTCCCCGCCGTCAAGCAGATGCGCCCCGACGATGTATTGGCACGAGAGATCCACCAAGTCCCAATTGTTGATGCGGTCGGTGACGGTGAGATAAAAGTCAAATATCCCCGTCCGCCGCTCCGCGTCACCGCGCCGGTATTGCTCCACGAGGATGAGCAACGCGCACAACCTCACCTCATGCACCTCGGACTGCAAGAGACTGCGGATGTCGTCAAACCCCGCGTCGAGGTGGCGGCGTGCCACCTTGCGGTTGTCGGGGACGGGCACTCCGATGAAACGGTCGCCCTCCCCGTACTGCCCGGGTCCTGTCTTGAAGAAACTCGCAAGCACGGCCACACGCTCCGGCCGCGCCACTGCCATGAGGTCGCGCACGACCGTCCCGGCTTTTGTGTCAATCGTCATTTCCATGATCAGTGTTGTTCCGCCCGCAAAGGTGCGGCAAATCGGCGGGAAGGCAAAGTGCCGAAACCCGCAACATCAAGGGGAAAACCACCAACATCCAGACATAAAATCCAATTGGGTCTGACATAAACTTCGCCACCGTCAGACCAAAAGTTCATTTCCCCCGTACATAAAGTAAAAACAAAACTTCTGTTTATATATTCAGAACTTTTGTTTATATAAACAGAACTTTTGAATATATAAACAAAAGTTCTGAATATACTTTATGTCAGACCCAAGGCAACTTTATGTCCTACCTGATTGGATTTTAGGCCTGGCCTTGTCGTTTTTACCCCCTGGCCTGTTGCGTCCGGGGTAGCGTGAAAGTGGGACAATCGACGGTGTTTTTCCATAACTTTGCGGCGCAAGTCTAACCGAAACATAAGACATCAGACATGAGCACTGTCATATATCCATCCCCCATCTTCGGGCCTGTGCACAGCCGCAGGCTGGGCGTCTCGCTCGGGGTCAACCTCATGCCGGGCGACGGCAAGGTGTGCACATTCGACTGCATCTACTGCGAGTGCGGTTTCAACAAGGACTTCCGTCCGAGACAGCGCAGGCCGACACGCGACGAGGTGCGTGCCGCGCTCGAGGACAAGCTGCGCGAGATGCGCGACGAGGGCAGGCTGCCCGACGTGATAACCTTTGCCGGCAACGGCGAGCCGACGGCGCACCCCGACTTTGGTGCAATCATCGGCGACACGATGGCGTTGCGCGACGCCTATTGCCCGGCAGCCAAGGTGAGCGTGCTGAGCAACTCGACGTTCATCGGGCGGCAGGAAGTGTTTGACGCCCTGCTGCGCGTGGACAACAACATCATCAAGCTGGACACGGTGGACGAGGACTACATCCGCCTGGTCAACCGCCCGTCGTGCCGCTATGACCTGGGCAGTCTGGTGGAGCGGATGAAGCAATTTGGCGGGCAGATGATTGTGCAGACGATGTTCATGCACGGCACATTCGAGGGACGGAGGGTGGACAATGTGGACGACTCCTACGTCCTGCCCTGGATGGAGGCGGTCAAGGCGATCAGGCCGAGGATGGTGATGATCTACACCATCGACCGTGAGACACCCGACAAGGAACTCACCAAGGCGACACACGCCGAGCTGGACAGGATAGCCGCCATGCTCCGCGCCGAGGGGCTGGAGGTGTCGGTGTCCTACTGACGTTGCTGCACGACAAAAAGCATTGCGCCGCGCCCGACGGGTCTGACCGTGGGACGCGGCGCAATCGTTTGCTGTAGGTGGGACAATGGATGCTTTCACCCAGGATGTCCTGGCTCAATGACGCGACGGGCTGACGATGCTTCCACCAGAATGTGCCGATGACGAGGTGTGTTGCGCCGTGAGTGAACCAGCATCAATGTCCGCACCCGAACCGGCGGTGAGATGTGCGTCATCGCAACGCCCGGCAAGGGTGATTCTACTGCCCGAACCGACAGCCACCACCAGTTGCTGCACATCGATGCCTTGCACGTCGGCCGAGCTGCCAGAGTCTGACGCTATCACAACATTGCCGCCCTCGACCTTGCCAGCCGAGAACTTGGATGCCGAACCCAGCGACGCATCGAGCGACTGGCACGTGAGCGAGGCGAGATTGCACTTGCTGGCCGAACTGAGCGCGACTGACGCATCGGCGCACTTGACCGCATCAACCTCGACACTGCCCGCACTGCCGCACTCGATGGCAAAGCCTGCACAATCAATCATGCCGGCGCGGATGTCGCTGCCAGAACCGCTGCTGATGGCGACTGCGTGCTGCGTGGCAAGCGACTTCTCCAGAGCCAGGCTGCTGCCGCTCTCGGTGGTGAATGAGGTCACTTCTGTGTCATATACCTTGACGTAGAACTCTTCGTTCTTCAATTGGAAACCATTGTATCCTTTCGGGCACTTGAGACCAATGACGAGATCGCCTCCTTTGGCATTGAGCGTCACACATTCGATGTAGTTGTCCGGCCCGCAAATCTCGGCATAGGGCGACCCCGAGGCTGTCTGCACATAGACTGCATCAATCCCTGAACAGACCTTGATGGACTTGACATCCGACAACTCGACACGCTTGGTGGCTTGTGTGTCGCTGGCGACCAGCACCTTTTGCTGACCGCTGATGCATGACGGCAGCATGGCAAGCGATGCCACGAGGGCGAATGCCTGGAGGAAATGATTGTTTCCCATAATCACATAATTTAATGGTTGTGTACAGGCAAATTTAGCGTTTTACTCCATTAAGGGATTATCTGACAATGACTTTTTGCACACACGGCTTGTCATCCGCCAAGATTTGAATAATGTAAAGTCCAGGATTTAACTCCGTTGTCATATCATCGCCTCCCATGCCGCGCAATTCGGCGACAAGCACGCCGCCAATCCCATAGATACGGGCAGTGTCATAGTCTCCCCGCACCATTATGCTGCGGCCGTCCACCGTGACAGAGGCATTGACAGCTGCATCGCCAATGCCAGTGGAGGACGAAAACACCTTGTCCGCCACCGCCGCATTGAAGACTTCGCAACGGTTGGGGTCGGCGGCATCGTGGTTGCCGATGAACGCCACGACATTGATGTTGGCAAGATTGACGGGAGTGGTGGCGTGGGGACCGGTGATTTCATCCTTTATCTCCCACACGGCATCAAAGGAATAGTTGCCGTCCTCGCCGACATCAAGCGGTGCGCCCCAGACGGGGGTGAGCACTTCACGCAACACATGATTGTGCGTCCAGGTGGTGTCCGAGCCGGCCTGGCTGTCGCTGCGGATGCCGTCCTCGGTTATGAAAACATTGATGACCTGCCCCGACGTGACGAGCAAGTCGCGCCCCGAGACGTTGATGCGCAACTCGCCTGCCGCCTCATCGACAGTCGTGTTTATCCGCATCGAGACAAAATTTGGCATTGCCGCCTGATCATCGAGGGCTCTACGCAAGTTGGTTTCACTGAGCCTGAACACCGGCCCCGGCGAGTAGCCGCCGTGCGAATCGAGCATCCCGTCATAGTGTTTGCGTCCAAGCATGACGGCAGGAGCATAGACGTAGGGACTGTTGTAGAAAAAAGGATATATCTCCTCGCTGTACCCTACCGTGAAGCGGTCATAGTGGAATGCCGTGTGGTGCGTCACACGGACAATGGGGCAGGAATAGTCAGCCAAAACCCTGTCGGCAAGCCTGTCACGCGCCGGGCAGTTGCTGCACAACTCGGTCGAGAACTGTTCCATCAGCACCCCGCGCGGCACGTCAAAACCCGCACCGTCGGTGTAGACATTGGTCATGAGCGTTGCCACGTTGTCAGACGGGGTGACATCCGGGCGGCCGTCAGCAGTGGTTGCGGTGACGGGCAAGGCCATGTTGGCCAGAGCGTCAGTGGTCACAAGCAGGCACTCAACACCTATCACAGCGGTGGAATCGGGGTCAAGCGGCTCGTCATGCACTCCCTCAAACACCATCTCCCCGCACTGCACAGTGACAGACACGGCATAGACAGCGGCATCACCGGCATTGCACACCTCGACCTCGGCATGACAACCTTCGCCTGACCTGACCAAAGGGTAGATGCGGGCGGACACTATCGCCAAATCCACAACTGCTTCATCGGGCAAAGGTTGCGACATCGCCGCAAAGGGCAGCAACGATACCAGGGAAACAATCAACTGTTTACAGCTCATCTTCAGAGATTATCAATCAAAAGACAGAGGCGGCAGGGGGACGATGCCCGATGCCGCCTCTGGCATTAACTATGGTTTCGCTTGTCAGTCAACGACTACCTTGACAGACTTAGCACTGTCGCCAGCAGCGACTTTGACTATGTAGATTCCAGCGTTCAGACCCTGGACGGATGTCACACCTTCACCCGCACCGACAGTCTCGACCAACACACCATCGACAGTGTAGACCGATGCACCGTCAAACACCCCGTCGATGACAATCTCACTGCCATTGGCGTAGACATAAACGCCGTCAACCTCGGCAGCATCGTTGATGCCGGTGGAAAGCACCTTTTCAGCATTGACTGCGTTGTAGACCTCGCATTTCAACGGGTTGGCCACATCCATGTCGGCGATGAATGCCACGACATTGATGTTCTCGGGATTGACAGATGTCGTACCATAATCACCTACGATTTGTGACTTGACAGTCCACTCGGTCTCGTAAGTATATGACCCGTCCTCTCCAAATTGCAGCACATCACCCTCGGGGGCGGTCAGAACATCACGCAACACATGATTGTGTGTCCACTGACCAGTTGCGCCAGCTTGTCCACGGGTGGTGATGCCATCCTCGGTTATGAATACGTTGATGTACTTTTCCATACCAGCCAACAGGCTTTCCCCATAGACTCTTATCTTGAGTTTATTGGTCGCCTGGTCAAACTCAGTGTCAATGTTCATGCTGATGAAAGTCGGGATGGTGATTTGATCATTCATCGCCTCAGTGACGGTAGACTGCGACACACCAAATATAGGACCGGGTGCAGTCCCGCTGTAGCTGTCAGGCATTTCGGGATAATGCTTGCGGCCAAACATCACTGACGGGGCAAACGTATAGCCTGCATTGAAGAAGAAATTGCATATAGCTTCGCTGTATTCAAGCGTATATTTATCAGTATAGTAACCTGCATGATGCGCCACCCTGATGACCGGCTCGTCATATTGCTCAAGGACAGCATCGATTACCTGATGTCCATACGGACAGTTAGGACATACTTCGGTCGTGAACTGTTCCAAGAGGATTGAGCGTGGCTCGTCCAATGTGGCATCACGGTTGTACAGATTGGTCTGCATCGTGATTGTGTTGTCCTCGGGTGTGATGTCTGAATTTCCATCCGCCGCGCTGGCAGTGATGGCAAAGCTTATGTTATTCAAACCTTCCACTTCCCCGAATTGATACTCGGCAGTCAAGCCTATCTGCTCCCCAGGATTGAGTGTCCCGTCATAAGACATAGTAGTAGTTTCGCCCTCGGGACCTACCTCAAAATTATAACCGGTAACTGGCTTGAAGCTGTAATTGCAAAGGACAAAGCTGACAGGCACTTTGCTCCCGCTCTCGATGTAAGAATCGATTGAACCTGACTTGAGCATCAAGTTGGTTTCATTTATCTCTACGTCACCAACGGCGATGCCATAGATGTCAAGCCCTCCATAAGACGATTGCCAAACGAATGATTGCCATTGCCCTTGGCTGTAACCGTAAAGATAGCTGTTGTCACTCCTGCCTTCATAGGGATTCATACCTATGCTATATGCTTCTGCGACCACGTCAGCCTCGTAGCCGATGTAGAATTCATCGCCTGTGATTTCGTAGGGCGTGGCAAGTGTAACCTCGTACCATCCACCTTCAGTGACTTCCTCATCGGTCATATCGTATGTGAATATGTCACCTCCGTCAGGTCTTGACGAGACGAAAACATGGAAATCGCTCATGCCTGTTGTCGGATATTCCTCGATTGCACCCAGCGCGAAACCTACTTTTGTGAGGTTAGTCCCTTCCAACACAGCAGCCTCTTCAGCCGAAACCTTGATTGATGCCCTGACGCGGATGTTCATCCCTGTGCCCAAGCAGTAGATGTCATCACCGCAATACCTGATTGTGTACTCATTCTCCTGTACAGCAGCAGGAGCTTGCGCTTTGAAAGGTGCTTTGGCAACCTTGAAATCTTGCGCCATGGTTCCGGCCGACACCGATGCCAGCAGAGCCAAAGTGAGTAATAATCTTACTTTCATACGCTAATAAATTAAGAAGTAAATGGATTTAATTGATGAGTACCTTCTTCACCACGGCATTTCCGTCGGTAGAGGTTTTAACTTTCACGAGATAAAGACCGTCTTGCAGTCCGTTGGCATCGATTTGGCTGACCGTGCCATCGACCGTCTTGACGAGTGTCCCTGCCAAAGAGTAGATGTCCACGCCGATGTTAGTCCCGTCCACGTAGATTTGACCTGCGTAGTAGTAGACTTCGCAATCGGGTGCATCTGCAATCGTCCCTTCCTGCACCTCGTCGATGCCACTGACGCTTTCGCCGAGTTTGCAGGTATTGACATTGATGACCTCGCAATCAAACGGGTCGTCGATATTGAAGTTGCCGATGAAAGCCACGACATTCATGTTGTCGGGATTGACCGATGTCTCCGACCTGAACTCACCTCCATTGGGATCTTGATAAGGCATGATGGTTTCAGGTATGGTGACGGTGTACGTACACTCGTATGTCCCAGCCTCGGTCTTTATCGGATCACCTGTCGGCTCGGTGACAAAGACGCGTGCCACATGATTGTGCGTGTAACGAGGCAAGACACCGCTCGGGCTATTCTGCCAGTTTACCAATCCATCCTCTGTCAAAACCACATGGAGGGTGAGATAATCATAATCCAAAGGCAGGTACTTCGTGCCCTTGACAGTTATAGTGGCCTCGCGTGTCGCCTCATCATATTCCGACTCAATCCCGATGGAAGTGAAGCAATCCTCAGACAAGATATCAGCCACCATTATACCCGGATTGTAGGCAAGCACGTCGTTGCACAAAGTGCCAGTCAAGTCAGCCGAGCGGTTAATCATCATCTGCGGCGCAGCATTGTTATAAAACCAGCCTGAATACTGGATGCTGGTCTCAAGGGCATAGTAATCGTAATTGTTGCCTTTGTAGGAATGATGCGCGACCATCACTGTCTTGTCCTGCACGTTGCTTTGCTTCAGGTAGGTGTCTATGTGGTTTTGGGCTTCACCGCACCACGCACACTCCATGCCGGTGAATTCTTCCAGTAACACCTTCTTGCCCACAGGCTGTGTGTAAACTATCAATTCATTTGATGCAACGTTGTTGTCTGTATTGGTGTCACCGTCATTTTCTACGCGGATAGCGACCTCATGGTTGCCTATGCCAGATTCTGGGATGGAGATGACCAGTGTAGTCGTGTCTGTCCCATTGGGCTCTATGGATTTGTCACTGACACTGACTTTGGTATCATTGCCGCCATCGATGTTGTAGTACAAATCATAGGAGTCGATGGTCACTCCGCCATAGTTGCGGGCTACCGCCTCGATTGTAAATTCCTGGTTGCCTCTTGCCGATGTAGGCAGGACGATGCTCTGCGCACCCATATCCGTCCCAAGCGTTTTGCCGCCACTCATCACGAGTTGCAGGCAGAGCGCGCCAAAATCGTGCATATCCGTGTTGTTCCATTCACCGTCCCCAAATTTAGACCAGCATGAATGTTGGTTACGGGTATATACATCGAAATAGGCCATTGCAGTGTTAATTGACTGATAGAACCTATAAGAGTAACCCACATAGAATGCCTTGCCTGTGATTTCAAAAGGTTCGTCAAGGGTGACTTCATTCCATCCCGTCGTGCTGAGCCTCATTTCCGGTGTGGCATAAAGGTCATTGCCGTCGAGGGTTTCACGGAAGAATATCTGCACATCCCTGCGGTATCTGTTGTTGAAAGCTATGTTAAGACTCTCCACTTTGTTGCCTGCAAGCTGCTGTGCCGTCGCTTCTGGGACATAGATGGCAAAGGAGACTTCAAGGCCATCGGCAGGTGTGTTTCTCGAAACGGGCTGGCTTGAGTCGTCAAGGCAATAGCCGAAGACATTAGACGCAGCCATAGGTGCGGTGACATCCATGCTGAGCTGGGTGTCGTCCATGAATTGCTGGGCATTGACAGATGCTATGCCAAGGACAGCGGATAAAGCGAAGAGGTAGATTTTTCTCATTACTATTGGTTGTTTCATTTGATATTACTGTGTCGTGCAAATATATCATTTAATCTAAAACACCGAGACACAGCGGCCGAAATTATTTATTTTTATGCTTCACTACGTTGTTAAAAATACAACATTCACTGCCCGGACGCATTTGCGATACCAAGTTTGCCAAACAGTTCCCAGATGACGATGCCGGCAGTCACCGAAACGTTGAGCGAATGTTTTGTCCCAAACTGGGGTATCTCCAGACATCCGTCACAGGCATCCACCACGTCCTGACGGACACCCTTGACCTCATTGCCAAGCACCACTGCATAGCGTCGCCCGGCAGAAGGGACGAAGTCGCCCAACATGACGCTCCCCTCGACCTGCTCCACCGCAAGTACGGTGCAACCGTCTGCCTTGAGGGCAGCGACAGCATCAAGCGTGTCGGCGACATACTCCCAATCGACCGTGTCCTCCGCACCGAGCGCGGTCTTGTGAATCTCTGTGGACGGAGGTGTGGCACTTATGCCGCACAACACAATCTTGCTGACACGGAACGCATCGCAAGTGCGGAAAACCGACCCTACATTGTACAAACTGCGCACGTTGTCAAGGACCACAACAAGGGGAATCTTGGTGGAAGACTTGAATTCATCGACACTCATGCGGTGAAGGTCCAAAACATTCAACTTTCTCATCACTATCTGTCTTTACTGTTCTCGGTGACTACAAAATTAGGCATTTGACATTTCACCGCACACCGCCCGACTTGCCAAATCACGATATTAACAACAATGGTGTTAGCAACTGTTGAAAAAACGAAGTAATCCTATTGAAACATTTTTGTAAAACGTACTTGCAGATGTCAAACATCCATCCATACCGCAGAACGGGGCAAACGGCAAAATCATTTATCCCCTATTTCTCACACGACTTCAAACACAGTTATCACCAACAGCATGGGATGCAAAACGAAAAAACTGCTAACTTTGCCACTTTCAACACTGTGTGGATAAAACTGGAACAGTCACTGATAATCAAATAAAAACGAGACTTTCAGCTGTTGGCAAACCTTGGACAACAGCACCACTTGAAACCAATAACCCAAAAACGCAAGCAATGCGACGAATTGTTTCCAACACTACTAACAGGCAATAATAATCATCATTTCCTTTTCATTTTAAAAAGAAAAAAGATTGATTGTTTCTATGGACTGTCAACAACGTTGGCAACGGGACGGAGCAGCGTTACCCAACAATGTCACACTTATGGTCAAAGAAAACTGGAAAGCAAAAGGCTATGTCGATGATCCGGTCAACGTCGCCGACATCAGGGAAGCTATCAACGAATTGAAACGGAGTAAAAACGCCGTCATCCTTGCCCACTACTACCAGCAAGGGGACATCCAGGACATCGCCGACTACGTCGGCGACAGCCTCGCCCTTGCACAGTGGGCGGCACGCACCGATGCCGAGGTGCTTGTGATGTGCGGTGTGCATTTCATGGGCGAGACTGCCAAGCTGCTTTGTCCCGACAAGCGTGTCATCGTGCCTGACCTCAACGCCGGCTGCTCGCTGGCCGACAGCTGCCAGGCTGCCGGCTTGCGGGCTTTCATTGCAGACCACCCGGGTCACACGGTCATATCCTATGTCAACACATCGGCGGCGGTCAAGGCATTGACCGACATTGTCGTCACGTCGGGCAACGCTCTCCAGATAGTCAACAGTCTGCCGCAAGACGAGAAGATAATCTTCGGTCCCGACCGCAACCTCGGCAGCTACATCAACCAGGCAACGGGGCGGCAGATGTTGTTGTGGGACGGTGCCTGCCATGTGCATGACCGTTTCTCGGTGCCGCGCCTGTTGGAACTGAAGAAAGCCTACCCCGATGCACCCGTCCTCGCCCATCCCGAGTGCCGTGGGGCTTTGTTGAAACTGGCCGATGTGGTAGGCTCTACTGCCGCTTTGCTCAAATATGCCGCATCGCATGATGCCCCCCACTACATCGTTGCAACCGAGGCTGGCATCCTGCACGAGATGCGCCGCCGTTGCCCGCAATGCGACTTCATCGCGCTGCCGCCCGAGGACGGGGCTTCACCATGCAATGAGTGCGAGTACATGAAGCTGAACACGATGCAAAAACTCTACAACTCACTGCTGCACGAGTGGCCGCTCGTCGAGGTTGACCCCGATGTGGCCGCGCGTGCCGTCAAGCCCATCGAGCGGATGCTTGAGATGTCGGCAAGGCTCGGTCTGTGAGTGTTGGTGTGGACAGCGAGTGTGATGACCGTCGTGGCCTTGTGCTGCGGCGGTCATCGCTTTTTGTCCGGTGCGGGATGTCGGTGTGTTTCCGGGATTAGCATCTGATGATTTTGCCTTTAGCATACAATGATTTTACCCTTAGCATACAATGGTAATGGACTTACCATTGTATGTTTTTCATCTTTGCATCTTATGTTTTTGACGTTTGTGCACATTGTTGTTGATAATATGTATAAACAACCCTGCGGCGGAGTTGCGTGATGCTGCCTCCATTGTTTAATTTTGTAGGAAAAACCAAAAGACAAGGAGGCGACGACAAGCATGGCAAACGACGTGGTGATGACACCAATGATGAAACAGTACTTTGACCTCAAGGCCAAACATCCTGATGCCGTGCTGTTGTTCCGCTGCGGTGACTTCTACGAGACTTACAGCACTGACGCTGTTATTGCCGCCGAAATCCTCGGGATAGCGTTGACCAAACGCTCAAACGGCAAGGACAAGAACGTCGAGATGGCAGGTTTCCCGCATCATGCCCTTGACACTTACCTGCCCAAGCTCATCCGTGCGGGCAAGAGGGTTGCAATCTGTGACCAGTTGGAAGATCCCAAACTGGCGAAAAAACTGGTGAAACGCGGCATAACCGAGCTTGTCACGCCCGGTGTGTCGATAAGTGACACCATCCTTGACCATAAGGAAAACAATTTCCTCGCCGCCGTGCACTTTGCCAAACCTGACCTTTGCGGCATATCCTTCCTTGACATCTCGACGGGAGAATTCCTGTTGGCCGAGGGAGGATTGGATGAAGTGGAAAAGTTGCTCAACAGTTTCATGCCCAAGGAGGTGCTTTACGAGCGGGGGCGCAAGGCGATGTTCGAGGGGGCATTCGGCAACCGCTTCGTCACCTTCGAACTCGACGACTGGGTCTTCACCGAGACCACGGCCATGGAATTGCTCACAAAGCATTTCGAGGTCAACAGTCTCAAAGGCTTCGGTGTGGAGAAACTGCACAATGGGATAATTGCTTCGGGTGCTGTCATCCAATATCTCAACCTCACACAACACACCCACATCCGCCACATAACCTCCCTCCGCCGCATCGAGGAGGATAGGTTTGTGCGGTTGGATAAATTCACGGTGCGCAGTCTGGAGCTTCTTCACGGCATGAGCGATGAGGGTATGTGCCTGCTGGATGTCATCGACCGCACGATTACGGCTATGGGAGCGCGCATGATGAAGCGGTGGATAGTCTTCCCGCTCAAGGAGCTTAACCCCATAACCGACCGTCTCGATGTCGTGGAATGCCTGCTTGCCGATGACACCCTGCGGACTGTCGTCGAGGAAAACCTGCACATGATAGCCGATTTGGAGCGCATAGTTTCAAAAGCTGCCGTAGGGCGCATCTCGCCTCGTGAGGTGGTGCAGCTCAAGGTGGCGTTGCGTGCCATCCAACCAATCAAGGATGCTTGCTCTAAGTCGGGTAATGCCAGCCTGGAACGTCTGTCCGACAGGCTCAACGTGTGCTCCACCGTCATTGCCCGCATAGAACGTGAAATAGTGGATGACCCGCCGTTGATGGCCAACAAGGGGGGGATAATCCGCCAAGGGGTAAATGCTGAGCTTGACGAGTTGCGCAGCATCGCCTACTCAGGCAAGGACTATCTGCTCCAGCTCCAGAAGCGCGAGGTGGAGGCAACGGGCATAACGAGCCTGAAGATAGGCTACAACAACGTCTTTGGCTACTACATCGAGGTGCGCAATACGCACAAGGACAAAGTGCCGTCAGACTGGATAAGGAAACAGACATTGGTCAACGCCGAGCGGTATATAACCGAGGAACTCAAGGAGTACGAAGAAAAAATCCTTGGGGCGGAAGATAAGATAATCGTCATCGAGAACCGTATCTATGGAGAACTGGTCTCTGCACTTGCCGAGTTCATCCCTGTCATCCAGGTCAACGCGAGCACGGTGGCGACACTTGACTGTCTTTTGTCATTTGCCAACGTCGCAAGGCGCAACAACTACGTGCGTCCCGATGTGGACGACAGCGAGGTGCTTGACATAAAGAACGGCCGTCATCCCGTCATCGAGCAGCAATTGCCGTTGGGAGAGGCTTATGTGCCAAATGATGTGTACGTCGATACCGACACCAGGCAGGTGATTATCATAACAGGACCCAATATGGCGGGCAAGTCTGCATTGCTCCGTCAGACGGCTTTGATAGTGCTTCTGGCCCAGATGGGTTCATTCATCCCGGCCGATAGTGCCCGTGTAGGGCTGGTTGACAAGGTGTTTACCCGCGTCGGGGCCAGTGACAACATCTCGCAGGGTGAATCGACTTTCATGGTCGAGATGAATGAAGCAGCCAACATCCTTAACAATGTTTCCAGGCGCAGTCTGGTGCTGTTTGACGAATTGGGCAGGGGAACATCCACTTACGACGGGATTTCTATCGCCTGGGCAATAGTGGAGTACCTGCATGAAAACAACCGTGCACACGCCCGCACTCTGTTTGCCACGCACTACCATGAGTTGAACGAGATGGAGAAGTCGTACAAGCGCATCAAAAACTACAATATAGCCGTCCGCGAGGTGGGCAACAAGGTCATCTTCCTCCGCAAGCTGGTCGAGGGAGGGAGCGAGCATTCGTTCGGTATCCACGTGGCCCGCATGGCCGGGATGCCTAAATCCATCGTAGAGCGTGCGGCTGAAATCCTCAAAAGGCTTGAATCCGACAACGTGAAGTCCAACCTCGGTTCACGCGAGGCGTTGCGCAACCAACAGCAGCGTCAGGGGATGCAGCTCAATCTATTCCAACTCGATGACCCGGTGCTCACTGCAATGCGTGACGACATCCTGTCACTCGATGTGGACAACCTGACCCCGATAGCGGCTTTGAACAAACTAAATGAACTGAAGTCACGGCTTAAATGACAACAGGGCAAAACACAAATGGCAGGTCATCGTGACCTGCCATTTGTATATAGAGTAGCATCCGTCTTTACTTGCCGAAGCAGATGCCGATGCGTTTGCCCTGCACGACGAAATCATTGTCCTCAGTCACCAATTTCAGTTTGTCATTGACCTCGCTGAGTTTGATGGAAGTGATTTCGTTACCCTTTAAGCAGACCATTTTCCCGTAGTCTCCACGGGCGACAAGCTCTGCGGCGTGCGACCCCATGCGCGTTGCAAGGATGCGGTCTAATGCACTTGGCGACCCTCCGCGTTGCACGTAGCCGAGGACTGTCTGCCTTGTCTCGATGCCTGTCTCGAATTCTATCTGCTCTGCCACGTATTCCCCGGCCTTTCTGCCATTGAGGGTCTTGATGCCTTCGGCGACCACAACGATGGTGTGGGTGTGGCCTTTCTTGAATCGATCCATGATGACGTTGCTGATGGCTTTGATGTCATAGTCCAGTTCGGGCAACAAAATGATGTCGCCTCCGCCGGCAATGCCCGAATGCAAGGCAATCCACCCGGCTTTGTGTCCCATGACCTCGATGACCATGACGCGCCTGTGTGAGCTTGCCGTCGAATGCAGGCGGTCGATAGCCTCGGTGGCGATGGTCACGGCAGTGTCGAAACCGAATGTCTGGTCAGTGCCCCACACGTCGTTGTCTATGGTCTTGGGGACGGTGACAATGTTCAGTCCGATCTTTGACAGCTTGTATGCCGACTTTTGCGTGCCGTTGCCGCCTATGCAGACTATGGCGTCAAGCCCCATGCGTTTGACGTTCTCGATGATGAGGCGTGTCCTTTCGTTTTTTTCCTCCTCACTGGCTTTCTTTTTGAAAGGCTTTTCGCGTGAAGTTCCCAGGATTGTCCCGCCAGTGTTGAGCAGTCCTGAGACCGACATCGACGTGAGTGGTTCGGTCTCACTCTCGAACAGGCCTTGGAAACCGCCGTGAATACCTACGACTTCCATGCCATAGTGGTTGATTGCCGCCTTGCACACGCCACGGATAGTGGCGTTGATGCCCGGGCAATCACCGCCTGAAGTCAAAATACCTATCTTCATCTTTACCTATTGCTTTTATTTCACGTACTCAGACCAATTGGTGTTGCGCATATCACCCGAGCGCATAAACTCGGCGTGCATAGCAAGCGCGGCGGGCAAATGCGTAGGCTCGTGCCCTTTTGCAGCTATCTTGAGGTAGTCCCACAACAGTTGTTTGTAGTCGGGATGTGCGCAGTTCTCGATGATTGCCTGCGCCCTTTGCATCGGGCTCTTGCCGCGCAGGTCTGCGATGCCCTGCTCGGTGACGACGATATTGACGTCATGCTCGGTGTGATCGACGTGCGAAACCATCGGCACGATTGAGCTTATCTTGCCGTCCTTTGCGACGGAAGGGCAGGTGAAGATGGATATAAACGCGTTGCGGGTGAAATCTCCCGAGCCGCCAATCCCGTTCATCATCTTGCTACCACTGATATGTGTCGAGTTCGTGTGCCCATAAATGTCGGCCTCGATGGCGGTGTTGATGGTGATTAGTCCTAACCTACGGACCACTTCGGGGTTGTTGGAAATCTCGGACGGTCGCAACAAGAGCTTGTCATGGAAGAAATCCATGTTGGCATATATCTCATCGAGGCACTCGTTGCTCACCGACAGCGAGCAGGTGCTGCCGAACTTTATGCGTCCTTCCTTCATCAAAGCTATCACCGAGTCCTGGATTACCTCCGTGTACATTTCAAAGGCAGGGATGTCACGGTTTTCCCCCAGTGCTCCGAGCACCGCATTGGCCACGTTGCCGACCCCCGACTGGAGGGGCAGGAAGGTGGATGGTATGCAGCCGGCTTTCATGTCTGCCGCCAGGAAGTTGGCTACGTTCAGTCCGATGCGGTCGGTGACGGGGTCGGGAGCGGTGAACCCGCGCGCCTCGTCAGGCTTGTTGGTCTCGACAATCCCCACGAGTTTTGACGGGTCGATTTGGATGTATTCCTTGCCGACACGGTCACTCGGCTTGTAAATGGGGATTTCCCGGCGGTAGGGAGGGTCTGCGGGCTCGTAGATGTCATGCAGCCCTTTTATCGATTTGCTCTGGGCTGCGTTGAGTTCGATTATGATGGCATCGGCCATGCGTGCGATGGTGGGCGAGATGCCTACGCCCGTCGTGACATAGACCTTGCCGTCATCGGTGATGTCGCACGCCTCGATGATGGCGACATTCACTTTCTTGCCCATGAAACCATAGCGAACTTCCTGCGCCATCTGTGACAGGTGCAGGTCGGCATACTCGACCTTGCCGGCGTTGAGTCCCTTGCGCATATCGCCGTTGGTCTGGTAGGGGGCGCGGAATGCCACCGCGTCAGCCCTCGTGAGCACGCCGTCAACCGAGTCACCGGTGGATGCCCCGGTGAAGATGTTGATTTTAAACGGGTTTCCCTTTGCGTGTTCCTCTTCGGCCCTCTTGGCCAAAGCGACCGAGACTGCCTTTGGCGAGCCTGCGGGGGTGAATCCTGAGAAGCCCACGTTGTCACCGTTCTTGATGACGGATGCGGCTTCCTCGGCTGTGATGTACTTGAATGCCATGTCTTTCTCTATGTTTAGTTGTTGATATGATCAGTCGCCAGTGCGTTGTGCTTTTCATCTCCTTTGGCAAAGTTATCGGTTTGGTGTTACCATTCAAAGTGTGCAGGTTTAAAATTTCAGCCTCTCCCCCGCCCTGCCGTCCCTTTGTCTGGCGCGGTTTGCGGCGGGGAAACTTCGGATGGTGGTATGCAAACTCTATTTTTAGGTTAAAAATATATAGATTTAGGCTTAGTCTATATATTTTCAACCTAAAAATATGTAATTGCAGGCTAAAAACAGACTTTGTCCACGGTGTCGCCGGCATTTAGCAGGCACGTGGCAGCGGCATGACGGTGTGGCGTGTCAGTCGTGGGCGTGGTTCTTGAGGACGCGGTGCGGCAGGTTGCCATGCCCCACGAGGTCTATCGGGCAGTTGAACCGTGCCGTGAGCCACTCGTCACTCACCTCTGTCGATGGGTGGTAGTCGAGTGTGCCGTTGATGCAGGCGATGGATTTGACGTTGCTCAGCACGGTGCCGATGTCGTGGCTGACCAGGATGATGGCGCACTCGGTGTTGAGGTCGCGCAGGAGTTCGTAGAGTTTGGTCTCATGCAGCTTGTCAACGTAGGTGCTCGGCTCGTCGAGGATGAGCAGGTCGGGACGTGCGATGACCGCCCTGCCGAGCAGTGCGCGTTGGCGTTGCCCGCCGCTGAGCTGGCCTATGGTGCGGTCGGCGAGGCCGTCGAGTCCCATGCGGGCTATCACGCGGTCGGCCTCTTGCTTTTGCCGCCTGGTGTAGCCGCCGAGCCAGTCCTCCTTGCCGAGCAGTCCTGACATGACGACCTGGCGGACGGTGATTGGGAACTTGGTGTCAACGGCGGTGTACTGTGGCAGGTAGCCCATGTCTATCGACTTGACCTGGCGGCCGTCCTTGAAGAAGCGTATGCTTCCGGCGGAAATGTCTTTCAATCCGAGCAGGCACTTTACGAATGTCGTCTTGCCGCCCCCGTTGGGACCGATGATGCCTATGTAGTCCCTGTCGGCGATGTCGAGGCTTGCGTCGGCGAGCACCCGTTTGCCGTCGTATTCGGCACTGATGCCGCGTATCTCAGCAATGAGGCTCATCTGTCTTTCCTTTCGTTGCCGGCGAGCGCGTCGGCTGCCGCAGTCATCTCTTTCTCCCAGTCGTAGGCGAGCGGATTGACGGTGACGAGCCTTGTCCCGGTGCTTTTGACGAGCGTCTCGGCGGTGCGCCGGTCAAACTCGGGCTGGATGAACAGCACGTTTATACCCTTGGCAGCCGCTTTGTCGATGATGGTTTTCATCTGCCGTGGCGAAGGCTCTTTGCCGTCGCTCTCGATGCTTATCTGCGTCAGTCCGTAGTCCCTGGCGAAATAGGTCAGAGCAGGATGGTAGATGAGGAAAGTGCTGTCGGCCGTCGCGAGCGTCGTCCTGATGCGTTTGTCCAGGCGGTGCAGGCGTTTGTCGAGCGAGTCGAGGCGTTGCTCGTAGTAGGCTTTGTTTTCCGGGTCGGTGACGCACAGCCCTTCGCAGACGTTGTTGGCGATGGTGAGTGCGTTGCGGACTGACATCCAGGTGTGGGGTTCGACGAACAGGCCGGGGATGTCCTCTTTCTGATGTCCGATGTGCGGGGTGTCGGCAACTATGGGGTCAACACCTTTCGACATATCCACGATGCTCGTGTGGGGGTGCTGGCTGCTGTAACTGTCTACCCATTGCCGCTCAAAGGCGAGATGTCCCATGACGAAGTAGGCTTGGCATTGGCCGAGTGTCACTATCTGGTTGGGCGTGAGGTCGTAGGTCTCGGGCGCAGCACCTTTGGGGACGAGCGTCTTCACCTCTACTTTGTCGCCGGCAATCTGCTCGACGAAGTATCTTTGCGGCTCTATGCTGACCGCCACGAGGGGCTTCTCCGCGTCTTGCTTCCCTCCTGCCGTGCAGGCTGTCAGCATGGCGGTGATGGCTATGATGAGTGTTGTCGTCTTTGTCATTCTCATTGTTTTACGTTTATGTCTTGTGTCGTTTGTGCGTGTTTTGTTGCCCTGAGGATTTCCCTCTTGCCGCCCGGCGGTCCGGGCAGCCTCTCGACGGTGAAGCCTACCGACTGGAGGTTTCGCCTGACCGACCCTTTTGCGCAGTAGGTGACGAGCATCCCGCCGTCAGACAAGGTGTCGTGGATTGCTGCAAAGAGTTCCGCCGTCCACACCCCCTCTTGCTTGTCGGGTGCAAATGCGTCGAAATAGACTATGTCGCAGCGCGTTCCGTCCTGCCACCCGGCGGGTCGGGTGAAATCGCATCTGACTTTGCGAATTGTGAAATAAGGGCTTATCGCCGCGTCTCTCCCCCACTCTGCCTGGTGCATGGCTTGGAAAATGCGCCGTCCCTCGTCGTCCAAACCGTCGGCATAGCCCAATGCGTCAACCACATCGGCAGGCAACGTGGTGTTGTCAAGGGCGATGTAGGTGGTCGGTCTTGTTGTCTCGCCGGCTCGCAAGGCGGTCAGCAGGGCATTAAGTCCGGTGCCGAAACCGAATTCCATCACCACAGGCGATTGCGCCGTGCAATGGTCGTAGCCCATTGACAGGAAGATGTGTTGCGACTCGGTGCGTGCACCCTTGACGGAGTGGTAGTGTTCGTCCATCCCGGGCAGGTAGATGGTGCTGCTGCCGTCAGCCGTCTTTTCGATAATCATACCCATTTGCCGATGATTGCCTCCCCTGCTTTGATTCCGACGTATGCGACTATCAGGTATCTTGCCAGTTTGCCGATAAACATAAATAGGGCTGTGGCGATGACGTTGCTTCTCATAAGTCCGAGGCAGATAGCAATCGGCTCCCCGGCATAAGGCAGGCAAGTGAATGCGGCCATCATTGCCCCTTTGCCTTGCAGGAAGCGGTGGAATCTGTCAATCTTATCCTTTTTGACTTTGAAGTATTTATAAATCCACTCCATCTTGCCGAGTGTCCCTATCCAATAGCAAGTCATTCCGCCGGCAGTGTTGCCCAATGTTGTCCAGAACACCAGCCACACGGGGTCGAGATCGGTTTGCAACAGCGCGACAAGCACGAGCTCGGAACTGAAAGGGAGGATGCTCCCAGCCAGCAGCGCGGCGAGGAACGTGCCCGCATATCCCCAGTCTTGCAGTATTTGGAGCAGTTGTTCCATGTCAGATCACGTAGTTTATGGTGAAAACACCCGCCATCGCGGCCGTCATCACGATGACATAGACGGTCCCTCCCCTTGTGTCAAGCAACGTGACGGTGTGCGCCATGAGCAAGGCTGTCGGCATTGTCGCCAAGGACATCAGGTCTGCGGCATCTGAAGGAAGCACTGTCGCTGCGATGATGATGCACGCTGAGAGCCAACACAAGAAGTAGAGCAGGATTCTTGTCTTGATCTTGTCGTTGTAGCTGGTGTATGTGGCGTGCGTTATCGACGTTGCGGCGAACAGCAGCATCAGTCCCAGATTGAGCGCAGTGCCTGTGCCGAGCGTGCCATAATCTATGTTGTCAAACTCGACTATGCTGCTCAGTGCGTCGTTGACCAGTTGCATCCTGTCGGTGCAAAAGGCATAGGTGGCGAGGAAGAAGTAGGGTATCGCCGCTCCCCAAAGGAGACCGAAAAGGTTGCGCGGGGAGAAGTTGCGCATACTGGGCATTGCCACCACAAACAGCACCGCCAGCAGCAATGCGTGTGGATAGAACAATGAAGCCAGACCGAGCGCAATGCCCGATTGCATCATCCTGAGCGCGTTGTTGATGCCTTGGTAGGAGAAGAAGAATGGGAACAGTGCATAGAACACCAGCATCCCGCCAATGGTCGCCGCACTGACATTAAAAACGGCGGGCATTGCCGACAAAAACAGCAGCAAGGCCGAGAGTTGGAACAATGTCCTCTGCCTGATGAGGGCGAAAACGGTGTCCAGTTCGAGCAGCATATAGAGAGCCAGCACGTGCAATGCCAAAGTGCTCCAGCGCGAAACAGTCAACGCAGGCAGCGACTTGTCCAGCCATTGCCACAGGATTCCACCCTCGCCGCCGTCTGCCATGTCCTGCCTCAGCATCAGGAATGATGCGGCATAGAGGACAATGCACACGACCAACGTGTAGCGGCTATGGGCTATTTTTGCTGGCAGGTTTGCTCTCATCGTCGTTTCGTCTGTCCGCCGCCGCGTGTCAGAGGTCAAAACCTATGTCGCGGCGGAAGTATCTCTTGTCGAATTCTATCTTTGCAGCGTTGGCAAAACTCTTGGCCAATGCCTCGTCTTTGTCTTTGCCATAGGAGCTGACGGCAATCACACGCCCTCCGTTGGTGACGAGCTTCCCGTCCTTGATGGCTGTGCCTGCGTGGAAGACGATGCTGTCGTCCACCGTCTCAACTCCCGTGATTTCATATCCTTTGCCGTAGTGTTCGGGGTATCCGCCTGACACGAGCATCACGCACACTGCTGCCCTCTCATCGAATGCGACTTCACGTGCATCCAAATCGCCGTTGGCAACTCCCTCGAAGAGGTCAACAATGTCGCTCTTCAGCCGCAGCATCACTGATTCCGTCTCGGGGTCTCCCATGCGGACGTTGTATTCTATGACCATCGGATCGCCGCCGACGTTCATCAGTCCGAAGAAGATGAAGCCTTTGTAGTCGATGCCTTCAGCCCTTAGGCCTTCGACGGTCGGTCTCACGATGCGGTCTTCCACCTTGGCCATCCATTCCTTCGTGGCAAACGGGACTGGGGACACCGAGCCCATGCCTCCGGTGTTGAGGCCTTTGTCGCCCTCCCCTATCCTTTTGTAGTCTTTCGCTTCGGGCAGCAGCTTGTAGCTCTTGCCGTCGGTGATGGCGAAGACCGAGCATTCGATGCCTTGCAGGAATTCTTCAATGACGACGGTCGCCGAGGCGTTGCCAAACATACCGCCGAGCATTTCATTGAGTTCCTTTTCCGCTTCAGCGAGCGTCGGGACTATCAGCACGCCTTTGCCTGCGCAAAGTCCGTCGGCTTTCAATACGTATGGTGCTTTCAACGAGCGCAGGAACGTCAGCCCTTCATCAAGGTTGTCTTTGGTCACGCTCTTGTGCCGTGCGGTCGGTATGTTGTGGCGCATCATGAACTCCTTGGCGAAGTCTTTGCTGCCTTCCAGCCGCGCTCCTGATTGGGAGGGACCGATGACGGGGATGTTCCTCAACTGCTCGTCATCCGCGAAAAAGTCCGCTATGCCCTTGACCAGCGGGTCTTCAGGTCCTACGACAACCATGTCTATGCCCTTGGCAATGACGAGTTGCTTTATGCCCTCGAAGTCGTCAGCCTTTATGTTGACGTTCTCACCTACTGCCGCAGTCCCTGGGTTGCCGGGGGCTACGAAGAGTTTTTCCACTTTGTCGCTTTGCGCTATTTTCCATGCAAGGGCGTGTTCCCTTCCGCCTGAGCCTAAGAGCAATAGTTTCATGTCGTCGTTTCGGTTAAGTGTTTAAAGGTTTTGGATGAAGTAATCCGTGATTTTCTTGTAAAGGTGCACCCTGTCGCGTCCCAACACGTTGTGGTCATGCCCCGGGTAGATGAAAAGGTCGGGGTAAGTCCTCTTGTCCACGCACGACTTGATGAAGCCGAAGGTGTGTTGAGGCACGCAGGTCTTGTCGTTGTAGTCGTGGATGATGAGCAGTTTCCCCTGCAAATCCTGTGCGAGGTTGTTGAGGTTTGTCTTGTCGTAGCCGTCGGGATTGTCCTGGGGCGTGTCCATGTATCTCTCACCATACATCACTTCATACAATGCCCAATCGATGACCGGGCCTCCTGCCACGCCCGCCTTGAAAGTGTCCGGGTGGCGCAGCATCAGGGCTGTCGTCATGTGTCCGCCGAAGCTCCAGCCGTGGACACCTATCCTGTTGGCATCGACGTATGGAAATGACTTGAGGAACTCCACACCACGCATCTGGTCACGGCATTCCTCGATGCCCAATTGGCGGAATGTGCAGTTCTCAAACTCCAGACCACGCCCGGAGCTGCCACGGTTGTCGAGGCTGAAGACTATGTAGCCCTGCTCGGCCATGTAGTAGTACCACCCCGAGGATGCCCAACGCCACACGTCGCTGATGAGTTGCAGGTGCGGGCCGCCATAGACGTAGATGATGACGGGATAGGTCTTTGTCGGGTCGAAGTCGGAAGGTTTTGTCATCGTGTAGTAGAGGTCCGTCACTCCGTCCGCCGCCTTGATTGTGCCTACTTCTACTGTCGGTGTCGTAAGCCCTTGGTATGGGTCTTTGGAAGTCAGCAAGTTGACTTCCTTACCTTTGCCGTCCGTGCGGATAATGTTTATGACTCGCGGCACGTCATGTGCGGTGTAGTTGTCGATGGCATACTTGCCCGACGCGCTCAGCATCACACGGTGTGTCCCGTTGGTCTTGGTGACGCGGGTCATTTTGCCGTTCTTCAGGTTCAGCTTGTAGAGGTCTGTTTGTAGCGGGCTCTCTTTGCTGGCGGTGAAAAACAGGCACTTGCCGTCTTCGTCAAAGCCTTCGAGGCTTCTCACCTCCCATTGTCCTGACGTGAGTTGCCTGATGAGCTTGCCGTCTGTGCCGTATAAATATAGGTGGTTGAAGCCGTCCCGTTGGCTCTGGTATATGAACTTGCCGTCATCGCCTTTGATGAATGTGAGCGGATGTTGCGGCTCTACGTATTTCGGGTGGCGTTCTTCAAACAGGATGCCCTCCATCTCGCCGCTCGTTGCGTCGTACCTGATGAGCTGGAGGTGGTTTTGGTCACGGTTCAGCTCCTGGACATACAGCTTTTTGCTGTCGGGGCTCCACGTGACATTAGTGAAGTAGCGGTCGGTCGGGTCTGCCGTCTTGAGGTAGATGGTCTTGCCCGTCTTGCCGTCATATACGCCTATTTGCACCTTGTGGCTCGTCATTCCGGCCATCGGGTAGCGGATTGGGGTCTCCTTGGCTATCCTGTTGTCGATGTCAACGAGCGGATATTCAGTCACCATGCTCTCATCCATGCGGTAGAACGCCAGACGCTCGCCATCGGGGCTCCAGAATGTCCCCTTGTTGATGCCGAATTCATTGCGGTGCACCGCCGTGCCGTAGACAATCCCCTCGCCTTCCGCTTTGATGCCGCCCGGGATGAAGTCGGTCTCTTTTCCGCCCGAGTAGTCAACTGCCATCAGGCCGCCTGCCAATGGATATGCGAACCTCTGCCTGCCATCGGCGTAGTCTATGCCGTCCATCACGGGGTCGAATACGGCTGTTCCCTTGATTTTTTTCTCTTTCAGGTCGTAGGTGCAGATTTTGCCGGGGGTCATCAGCTCGACTTCCTCCAAGTTTCCGTTGGGGAAACGTGAGTAGTAGAAGGCCGCCATCTTTGACCCGTCCACCTCTTGCAGCGCACGGTTGACCTCGTCCCTCGTTGCGAGGACAGTTTTTTCGCCGTTTGCCGGGTTGATGGCAAAGAGCGTGTCGGTGTCGGGCATTATGCACACGTCGCCGCACCATTGCAGCCCGTAGATGTTTTCGGGTATGTGGTTGATGTAGGTCTCACCGCCAGGGATGAGGTCTTCGAGTGTCAGCTTGTTGTTGTCTTGTGCCATCATGCCAGTCAAAGTGAGTGCCATAGCCATGCACCCTGCCGTCAGTCGCTTCATTTCCTATGGTTTTGTTGTTGTGGTTCAATCATTGTCTTGCCAGTCACGGTCTTTTCTGCGGTCGTACCTGCCGTTGTCCTTGCGGTCTCCGCCTCTGCCGAATCCACGCTCGCGGTCATTGCCGCGTCCTCTCCGCTCGTCGCGCCTGTCGCGGTTGCCGAAACCCCGCCTGTCATCGTCCCTGTCTCCACGGAAGTCCCTGCGTGGTCTGTCATCCCTGCGCTCGTCGCGTCTGCCACGGTCTCCGAACCCCCGCCTGTCATCGTCCCTGTCTCCACGGAAGTCCCTGCGCGGTCTGTCATCCCTGCACTCATCGCGCCTGCCACGGTCTCCGAAACCTCGCCTGTCATCGTCCCTGTCCCCACGGAAGTCCCTGCGCGGTCTGTCGTCTCTGCGCTCGTCGCGCCTGCCACGGTCTCCGAAACCTCGCCTGTCATCGTCCCTGTCTCCACGGAAGTCCTTGCGCGGTCTGTCATCCCTGCGCTCGTCGCGCCTGTCGCGGTTGCCGAATCCGCGTCGTTCCTCCTTGTCGTCATTGCGCCAGGATGGACGCTCACGGTCGCGGCGGTCATCGTCACGCCCTCCTTGGGCGGCAATTCCGGCCTTGTAGTCGTTGTATTTTCCGCTGAATGTCTCGTACTTTTTGAACTTGCATTCCAATGCTCCGTTGTACAGGTCTATTGTTTCCGAGCTTTTCAGTCCCACGGTGTCGAAGGCTTCTTCCGAGCTTGAGATTATCCACGCCGTGTTGCCCGTGAATTTATGTTTGAGCCTCTCGCCGATGCAGGCATAGAGGTCGCCGAGGTCTTTGAACGTCAGCCGCTCGCCGTAGGGAGGGTTTGTCACCATGATTGCTTTCCCGCCCTGCCAGTCAAAGTCCTTGATGTCCTGTATGTTCGTTATTATGTCCTTGGACACGCCTGCCGCCTTGATGTTGCTCCTGGTGGTGGCGATGGCAACGGGGTCTATGTCGTAGGCATATATCTTATGCTCGAAGTCCCTTTCCTGGGAGTCGTCGTTGAATATCTCCTCGAAAAGGCCTGCATCAAAGTCCGCCCACCTCTCAAAGGCGTAGTGCTGGCGGAAGACACCCGGGGCGATGTTCCTCGCGATGAGCGCGGCTTCGATGGGAATCGTGCCCGACCCGCACATGGGGTCAACGAAGTCGCAGTCGCCGTCCCAGCCCGTCATCATGATCATCCCCGCTGCCAGCACTTCGTTTATCGGTGCTTTGACTGAGCCTTGGCGGTATCCTCTCTTGTGCAGCGACTCGCCCGAGCTGTCGAGGGACAGGGTGCATTCGTCGTCGGATATGTGGATGTTGAGGTAGATGTCTGGATTGCTCAGCTTGACCGACGGGCGTTTGCCGTACTTGCGTGTGAAGTAGTCGGCGATGGCATCCTTGACGCGGTAGGTGACAAACATCGAGTGGCGGAACATCTCGCTGTATACCGTCGCGTCCACGGCGAATGACTTGTCGAGGCTCAGGTATTTTTCCCAGTCGAGTTCCGACACTTTGTCATATACCTCGTCGGCATTGACCGCCTTGAATTGCATGATGGGCTTGAGCACCCTCACCGCCGTGCGCAGGCAGAAGTTGGCTTTGTACATCATGCGTTTGTCCCCGGTGAAAGCTACAACGCGCTTCCCGGGCCTTATGTTGCTTGCTCCGATTGTTTCCAACTCATGTGCGAGGACTCCCTCCAACCCTTTGAAGGTTTTGGCAATCAACTCCATCTGTTCTTCGTTGCCCATATTGTCTGTCTGATTCATTAAAATGCGTTATGTCGTGCAAAGATAAGTAATTGGCATCAGATAATCGTGCCTGCGTCTTGCATATTAATCGTTGTCAACTGCTTGCCCGCCTGCCATTTGCCCCGCGCCGTACGGATTCCGGGATTGGCGGCGCGGTGTGCGCGGCAGCCCAGGAAGTTGGCAGGGTGGGGTGGAAACTCTGTTTTTAACCTAAATCTATGTATTTGCAGGTTGAAATTATATAGATTGAGGCTGCAATTATATGTTTTTAGCCTGCAAATAGACTTTGCTCGGCGTGCCGCCATGTTTTCCCGCCTGGACGCGGCGGACGGGGTGGGGCGGTGGCGTTGCGGCAACGGGATGGCCGCCGCCCTTCAAACGGCAATCGCGGAGGATGCGCCAGTGGCCTGTGCGTCCTCCGCGATTGTCATTTGCCTTTGCGCCGCTTGCCGGCGATGCGGGGCGGTGGTCAGGAGACGGCTTCTTTGAATATCTCGCCGACGGTGGGGTGGGGGAAGACCGTCCTCGCCCATTGTTCCGCCGTCAGTCCCATGGTGATGGCTATGCCGGCCAGGGTGATGATTTCCGATGCGGGGTTGCCCAGGACGTGCGCCCCGAGGATTTTGCCGTCGTTGCCTATGACGACTTTGCAGATGCCGTTGACCCCCTCGTTCTCGGCGACAAACCGTCCTGAGAATGCCATCGGGAGTTTCGCTTCGCGGCACTCGATGCCTGCGGCTGCGGCCTGCGCTGCCGTCATCCCTACGCTTGCTACCTCGGGGTTGGTGTAGACGACCCCTGGGATGGCTGCATAGGACATCTCGTCGTCGAGGTTCAATATGTGGTTGACCGCCACCTCTGCTTCGCGGACGGCAGTGTGGGCGAGGAGCGAGTTACCGTTAAGGTCTCCGCAGACGTACACGCCTTCAACCGAGCTCATCATGTGCTTGTCAACCGCGATGCGCCGCCTGTCGTCGGTGGCGAGGCCGAGGTTTTCGAGCCCGAAGCCCGTTGTCACCGGGCGGCGGCCTACGCTCATGAGCAGCTTCTCGGCGGTGACAGAGCCTGCGCCGTCGGCGGTCTCGTAGTCCACGGTTATGCCCTCGTCGCCGTTTCTCACTGCGGTGACGCGTGTCTGGAGCAGGAATGTGACCCCGCGCTTGGCATATTCGGCGCGGAGTGCTGCGGCGATTTCGCTGTCCATGGTGCCTATGATTTCGTCCATCATCTCAATCACCGTGACCTTTGTCCCGAGGGTGCTGAAGTAGGCGGCGAACTCCATGCCGATGACCCCGCCCCCGACTATCGCGAGCGACTGGGGCAGTGCCTTGCAGTCCAGTGCGTCGCGGTGCGTCCAGTAGGGCACTGTGCCGATGCCGTCGATTGGGGGGATGAATGTGGCCGAGCCCGTGCAGACGATCATCCTGGCGCAGGTGTAGGTCTGGCCGTTGCATTCCACCGTGTTCTTGTCCACTATGCGTGCCTCGCCTGCGACGATTTCGACGCCGGCGGCGGTGAGTTTAGACTTGATGCCCAGCACCAGCTTGCGCACCACCTTGCCTTTGCGGGCGGCAATCTTGGCGATGTCGGCGGAAACGTCGGATGCCGCCACGCCGTACTTGCCCGCGTGCAGGGCGTTGGAATAGGTCTTTGCTGAGTAGAGTAACGTCTTCGTCGGTATGCACCCCTCATTGAGGCACACTCCGCCAAGGTTGTTTTTCTCGAAGATGACGGTCTTCAGTCCCGCTTTCCCCGCTTTTTCAGCGGCGGTGTATCCTGCCGGGCCGCCTCCGATGATTGCCAAATCGTAGTTCATGGTATCGTGTTTTTATGGTTGTTGTCCTGCCTTTCCGCCCGTGGCGCGGTTTGCCGCGCGGGCTTCGTCCATCCTCTTGGCGAGGCACTCGGTGAACGAGTCGGGGTTTTCCGGGTTGAGGATGTAGCGTGCGCCGAGGCATTCGACCTCGACGTTGCCGAGCATCCGCGCGCTGCCCGTGCGCTTGCGCACGCTGCCGATGCTGGCTACCAGCAATGTCTTGTCACGGAAGAACCGCCCGCGCCGCATGATGAGCACTTGGGACTCGAGTGTGTATTCCCCTTTCGTCAGTTTGTCCGTGATGAGCAGCAGCACGACGGCGGCGGGGACGGCGAGTGCGACGAGCTTGTGCCACGCGCCCACGACGCACAAGGCTGCTATGACGACGTAGGCCAGCTTGTAGGCTGGCGGCAATGCTTCCTTGAATACCCGTTTTTCCATCATTTGCCGTTTGGGCGATAAAGGTATGCAATTTGGCAAACAATGCAATGATTTCCGCCGCGTCATCAGATGTCCTGCCCGGAATCATCCTTTGTTAGTGCCTATAACAAGGCTTGTTATAGGCACTAACAAGGGACGACTTTGCCCGCCCGTGCCTTGCCGCCTGCGTCGTGGCGGCGTGCCGGCGCAAGATTTGGCGCGGGGCGTGGAACAATGCATGGACTAAATTGTTAGTTTTGCACCACCAATATTGACTATATGACACGCAGGTATGATTTTTTGGTCATAGGCTCGGGCATCGCGGGTATGAGCTACGCGCTCAAGGTGGCCGACCATGGCAAGGTGGCCTTGATATGCAAGACCACGCTTGAGGAGGCGAACACCTATTTTGCACAAGGCGGTGTCGCGTCCGTCACCAACACTTTGGTGGACAATTTTGAGAAGCACATCGAGGACACGATGATTGCTGGCGACTACATCAGCGACCGCGCCGCCGTCGAGAAGGTGGTGCGCAACGCTCCGGAACAGATCAGGCAGCTCATCCAGTGGGGTGTAGATTTCGACAAGGACGAGAGCGGCCACTTTGACCTGCACCGCGAGGGCGGGCACTCCGAGTTCCGCATCCTGCACCACAAGGACAACACGGGCGCGGAAATCCAGGAAAGTCTCATCAAGGCCGTGCGCCGGCATCCCAACATCGACATCTTGGACCACCACTTTGCGATAGAAATCATCACGCAGCACCACCTCGGCATCAACGTCACACGGCACACGCCGGGGATAGAGTGCTACGGGGCGTACATAATGGACGAGGCAACGGGCGTCGTCGATAAGTACCTCTCGCGCGTCACCCTGATGGCGACGGGCGGGGTAGGGGCGGTCTACACCACGACGACCAACCCTGTCGTCGCAACGGGCGACGGCATCGCCATGGTCTACAGGGCCAAGGGGGCGGTTGCCGACATGGAGTTCATCCAGTTCCACCCCACAGCGTTCTTCCACCCGGGGGACAGGCCGTCGTTCCTCATAACCGAGGCTATGCGCGGCTACGGTGCCGTGCTCCGCACGATGGATGGCAAGGAGTTCATGCAGAAGTATGACAAGCGTCTGTCCCTCGCCCCGCGCGACATTGTGGCGCGTGCCATCGACAACGAGATGAAACTGCGCGGCGAGGACCACGTATATCTCGACGTGACACATAAGGACCCGGAGGAGACGAAGAAGCACTTCCCCAACATCTACGAGAAGTGTTTGTCCTACGGGATCGATATAACGCGGGACTACATACCCGTAGCTCCGGCCGCCCACTACCTTTGCGGCGGCATAAAAGTCGATTTGAACGGCGAGTCGTCAATCCACCGTCTCTATGCCGTGGGTGAATGTTCCTGCACGGGACTGCACGGGGGCAACCGTCTTGCTTCAAACTCTCTCATCGAGGCGGTCGTCTATGCCGATGCCGCCGCCAAGCATTCGCTGGCAAACCTCCCGGCCTATTCGTACCAAGAGGACGTGCCAGACTGGAACGACGAGGGGACTATCCACCAGGAAGAAATGGTGTTGACGACGCAAAGTATGCGTGAAGTCAATCAGATCATGAGCACCTACGTCGGCATAGTCCGCTCCAACCTGCGCCTGAAGAGGGCTTGGAACAGGCTTGACCTCCTGTACCGCGAGACTGAGGAACTGTTCAAATGCAGCAAGGTCTCAAGGACGATATGCGAACTGAGGAATGTCATCAACGTGGCCTACCTCATCACAAAGCAGGCGATGGAGCGCAAGGAGAGCCGTGGCCTGCACTACAACGTGGACTATCCGCATAAATGACGCGATGGCTCGGGTTGTCGTCTCAGTGACCAACGACCTTGTGGGCGACAGGCGCGTTGCCAAAGTGTGCGGCTCGTTGCATGATGCCGGGCATGACGTGTTGCTGCTCGGGTGCATAAAGGGACGCACGGGCGAAATCAGGACACCCTACCGCGTGCGGCGCATGAAGATGCTGGCGCGGCGGGGTTTCCTTTTTTATATGGAGTACAACGTGCGGCTGTTTTTCATCCTGCTGTTCACACGCAAGGATGTCTTGCTGTGCAATGACACTGACGCTCTCGTGGCCAATTACGCCGCATCGGTCGTGTGCCGCCGTCCTTTGGTCTTTGATGCGCACGAACTGTTTCCCGAGGTGCCCGAGCTTGTCGGGAGGCGTTTCGTCAAATGGTTTTGGACAAAAATAGAGGACTTCATCTTCCCGAGGCTGAGGCATTGCTACACCGTCTGCCAGTCTATCGCCGACTACTATGCCAAGCGTTACGGCACGAGGATGGGTGTCGTGCGCAACATCCCCGTGATGACCATGCCGCAACTCCCGGCCGTGTTGCCAAGTGCTGTGCCTGTGGGGAAGAAGATGCTGCTCTATCAAGGCGCGGTCAACGTGGGGCGCGGGCTGGAATGGGTCATCCCGGCGATGCGCTGGCTGGATGATTGCGTGCTGGTCATCTGCGGCAACGGCGACTTGCTGGACGAGATGAAGGCGTTGGCAGTGCGTGAAGGCGTGGCGGAGCGCGTCGTTTTCACCGGCCGCATCCCTGCCGGCGAGCTGGATGCCTACACCGTCCAGGCTGATGCGGGGCTTGTCCTGCTTGACAATCTCGGGCTGAGCTACTACTACTCGTTGCCCAACCGCATATTCGACTTCATGAAGTTCGGCGTGCCGGTGCTTGCTACCGATTTCCCCGAGATACGCCGCGTGGTCGATGCTTGCAAGTCGGGCCTGCTGATATCCACCCATGACCCGCAAGAGGTGGCACGTCTCATCAGGGAGATGCTGTCAGAGTGGGGGACACCGGCGGTCAAGGAACGCATAAGGGCGCAGGCCGCCCGCTTCGACTGGCGGAATGAGGCCAAGATTGTCCTTGCCACCGTCGATGCGGCGTTGCAGCATAAATGAAATGTTGTGCCCTCCCGTCACTATTAAATGGGATGCCATGCAATCCACTTTTCTATAATTGGGATATATTTGCAGCACCAAAAAACTGTTTAGACCATGAGTTTGACCGACATATCCCGTTTCTTCCTCGGCAAGAGGTTGAAGGATTTCGAGCTTTACGCCTCACAACCCGAGGCGGTGCAACAGAAGGTGTTGCGGCGGTTGCTCAACGATGCGGCGCATACCACCTGGGGGCGCGAGCATGGATATGCCTCCATCAAGTCCTACACAGACTATGCAGCGGCTGTCCCCTTGCAGACCTACGACGACTTGAAACCCTACATCGACCGCATGAGGAACGGTGAAGACAACCTCCTCTGGCATAGCAAAGTCAAGTGGTATGCCCAGTCTTCGGGGACGACAAACGACAAAAGCAAGTACATCCCCGTGACCTGCGAGGGGCTGGATGACACCCATTATCGAGGAGGGGCGGACTGTGTGGCCATTTACTTGGGAATGAATCCCTCAAGTCGTTTCTTCTCCGGCAAGGGACTAATCCTTGGAGGCAGTTTCAACGAGCAACCCAATCCCGACGGGAGCAGGGTGGGGGACTTGTCTGCGGTGCTCATGCAGAACATCAACCCGGTGGTCAACTTCTTCCGAGTACCGTCCAAGGAGGTCGCCTTGATGCGTGAATGGGAGAGCAAGATTGAGCGTCTTGCCCGCGACACCGCCTCGGTCAACGTGACAAACCTCTCGGGAGTGCCGTCATGGATGCTCGTCGTGCTCAAGAGGGTGCTGGACATCACCGGCAAGCGCGGCATCGAGGAGGTGTGGCCAAACCTTGAAGTGTTCTTTCATGGCGGTGTGAGCTTCACCCCCTACCGCAGCCAGTACAAGGAGCTTATAAAGTCCGACCAGATGCATTACGTTGAGACGTACAACGCATCCGAAGGGTTTTTTGGCATACAAAGCGACTTGTCAGACCCGTCGATGATGCTAATGATCGACTACGGCGTGTTCTATGAGTTTGTGCCTATGACCGAATTTGGCAAACCTAACGCCCGTGCCGTCAGTCTCACTGATGTCGAGCTGGGGAAAAACTATGCCATGGTCATCTCTTCGTCGTGCGGTCTGTGGCGTTATGTCATAGGCGACACGGTGATGTTCACCTCCAAATCGCCCTATAAGTTCCGCATAACGGGTCGCACCAAGCATTTCATCAACGCATTCGGTGAGGAGCTGATTGTTGACAACGCCGAGAAAGGCCTCGCACGAGCCTGCGCCGAGACCGGTGCCAAGGTGCTTGACTACTCGGCAGCCCCCGTCTACATGGACGCCCAAGGCAAGTGCCGCCATCAATGGCTCATCGAGTTTGCCGTCATGCCCGACAGTCTTGACCACTTTGTCACGGTGCTCGATGCGGCGTTGAAGAGTGTCAACTCCGACTATGAGGCGAAGCGCACCAAGGACATCGCCCTCCAGCTGCCCGAGGTCGTCGTGGCACGCCCGGGACTGTTCAACGATTGGCTCAAAGGCAAAGGGAAACTCGGTGGCCAACACAAAGTGCCGCGCCTGAGCAATACCCGCGACATCATCGACGAGATGCTGGCACTCAACTCACGGGGTTGAGCGCGGCTGGCAAAACACCGCTTGTGACGATAAAAAACATCGTATGCTACGGGCAAAAACATACGACCCTATTTGCAAAAACATTGTATGCTATGTGTGAAATCATTGTATGCAAATGGCCGTAGCATCGCACTCAAAACCCGCATCACCGATTGTCCAATGAAAAGATAGTGGTGGAGGCCGCAGCCTCCACCACTTCATTCCATCTTCCGTCCCGCTTGCCACAGACGCGGCAAGCTGTCATGCATCCGTCACAGCGCCACTTTCTGCACCGTGCCGCCGACTTTGACAACATAGACACCGTGACCAAGGCCGCCGATACTGCTGTCTGTGCCGCGGTACACACACCCGCCACCGGCGGAA
>CALNGU010000012.1 GCA_939800445.1 uncultured Bacteroidaceae bacterium
CAGCTTGCCTTATTCTAAATTCATCGAACTCACGTTATTATATGAAATGGGGATGGCACTGCCACCCAACCACACCAGACCATGCCGCGACACCATGACAGCACCACAGCAATCGCGACACCGCATCGCGGTGCAAAAACTTAGGCTAAAAACACATAGATTTAAGTTGCAACTATATATTTTTAGCCTAAATTTTAGAACTACCATACAACCCTGCGGGCGACAGCATAGCATCCCGGCGCAACAGCGTCAGACCATGTCCTCGCCCATGCGTATGACAGGCATCTTGACAGTCTTGTGAAACGGGATGAAACGCGAGACCACCGTCAAAACCACAGTGATGACAAACAGCCACCCCAGTATATGTTTCAACGCCAGCAACAGGCTCTGTTGCTGGGCAACGGCATAGAGGGCATTGGTGGCCAGCTGCATCGACTCATCGATGCCATGCCCCTGCGCCAACGATGTCGCCAATGACGAGTCATAACGAGCCACGGCCAGCGGGTCAAGGCGCGTCAAGCTGCCCGACAATTGCACCATATAGCCCTGTTGCAACCTGTACAACACGTTGCTGTAAATGGCCGAGGCCATCACGGGCGCAAGCGCTGCGCGAAAACATATCAGGAAAAAAGCATTATATATCAACAGCTTCGGGTGCAAGTCCTCGACTACGAACAAGCCGAAAGCTATGAGCAGCACCATCATGCCCAGCCCTCGGAAAAACAGGGGCAGGAACAGCATCTCGTACGTAGAATCGGGCGAAACGGTGAAATAGAGCACCCCGAAGAACACGGCAAAGCACCCCATGCCGCCGGCTATGAGGAAGCGGAAACGCCAACGCTGCCACCTGAACCACCAGAAGCAGATGAACGCCCCCAACACATAACCGGGCAGCAGCCACCCATAGATGGTATAGGCGTGGGTGTTATCGACGTGGAGGATAGATGTCATGTAGTTGCTCAACAATGTGGTTGACGTGCTGAAAAACATGACAAGCATCATGTAGATGTAACCGAGGATGGCCTTCCACTGCAACAACGGGCGCAGGCTGACATACGGTCGCGGCGAGTTGAATTGCTCCCAAAGGAACAGGGCGATGAGCAAAGGGGCAATGACGATGTATAGGCAAATCCTCGTCGATGCCATCCAGTCTGATATTTTGCCGTATGTTATCACATATATCAACATCAGCAAGCCGGTCGAGACAATCATCATCTCGCGCAGGTGCAGTTCCTTGAGCGGCACGGCACGCGACGGCCGGTCATGGCGCAACAACAGGATGACGAACAGGATGGCAATCATCAGCAACATCATCATAAAATAATACATATACTTCCAGTCATAGTGATAGGCTAGCAACGCCGTGACAACCATCGAGATTTGCCCTCCGCTGAATACCAACGGATAGAAATAGGCATAAAACTCACTGCGCACGTCGCGGGGGCTGAAGATGAACTTTATGCGCCGCGTCACCCACAGCATGAGGAAGCCCTTGAGGAAGCCTATGGCAAAACTGAAGATTATCAGGAAATCGGTATTGGTCGATCGGGCACACAGCAGGCTTAGCAGGAATTGCAATGTGAGGTCTACCAACAACAATGACTTGCTCGATATGGCATTCAACACCTTGGGGACGATGGGATAGGCAATCGCCATGCCCGCAGCAGCGGCATAGAAACCGACGGTGATGTCCTCGGTATATGCACCGAGCGTGTTTGACACCTCAAGCATACTGCCCGTGTAAGTGCCGTTGAGCATCGAGACGGGCATGATTATCACAAACAGCAACACCATCGCCACCCAATCAGGCACCCAACGGCGCACGGGCATATCCAACTGCTGAGCCGTCATCATCGCTTGCGGAGGGCTTCGGTCTCGACCATCATCCCGGCACGCAACCTCGCCATGTCCTCGCGGTCTACGCCGTCAAAGTCTATGCGGACGGGGATGCGCTGTTGCACCTTGACAAAATTGCCAGCCGAGTTGTCAGTCGGCACAAGCGAATACTTGGAACCCGTCGCCTCCGAGATAGCCGTCACATGGCCATGAAAGACCTTGCCGGGGATGCCATCGACCTTGACACGCACAGGCTGTCCGATGTAGATGTTGCCTATCTGCGTCTCGCGATAGTTGGCCGTCACCCACTTGTCCTCTTGCCTGACGAGATAGGACAGTGTCTGACCTGCCGCGACGTACTGTCCCGGTTCGAGTGTCCGCCGCCCCATGTAGCCGTCATAGGGGGCAGTCACCACGGTGTACGACAGATTGAGGTTGGCGAGGTCGAGTGCTGCCTCGGCACGCAATATCCCCGCCTCGATGTTGACCTTGCGGCGACTGGCCTCGGTCAGTTGCGAGTGTGCCATGTCCTTCTGCCTCATCAACGCCTCATAACGTGCCCTGGCTGCATCATAGTCAGACTTGGCCTTGTCATACTGCTGGCGTGGCACAGACTCGTCCCGCCACAGACGCTCATAACGGTAATAATCCTGCTCGGCCTGCCACAGGCGCGCCTTGGCCTCGGCAATGGTTGCGTCTTGCTCGGCTATGTGCATCTCTGACGTCTCGATGTTTGAGTGCAACACGCCTTGCGAACCTTGGGCGTCAAGCAATGCGGCCTGAGCCTCCTTTTGACGGATCACATACTCACGGTTGTCGAGTACTACGAGAGTGTCGCCCTTACGGACAAACTGATGCTCGCGGAAGCGTACCTCTTGTATATAGCCGGCAACACGGACATTGACGGGCGAGACATATTGGTCGATTGACGCATCGTTGGTTATCTCGTAGCGCATGTAACGCCAGAAGTAATTGACCGTCCATGCCAATCCCGACAATGCGATGGCCAGACAGACGGTGTTGAGCACAATGTTGCGCCGCTTACGGCGTTTGAGACGGCGGTATTTGGCTTCGAGTGATGTCATATCGCTGCGTGTCCTTTCCTTATAATTTACCTGTTGCCCTCAGCAACTCATAATATGTGTATATGACCTGGGTCTTGGCCTGTGTCAACTGCAACTCGGCATTGAGCCTCAAGTTGTCAGCGTCGAGCAAGTCTGTCAATATGGCGAGTTGGTTGAGATAGCGGTTGCGCATGATGCGATAGTTTTCCTCAGCCTGGAGTGCTGACAGCTTGAGGGCTTCGACCTGGCTTAGAGCCTCTGAATGCCTGATGTAAGCCGTGTGGACTGACATACGGATTTGCTGTCTGTACTGCTGCTCAGCATTGATGCTCAACTCGACTTGCTTGCGAGCCTGCTTGACTTGGTGCATGTTTTTGTATAGCGACGACAGCGGGTAGGACAATGACAGGCCTACGTTCCAAGCATTGTTGTACATATCGGCCAACGTGCGTGACACCGGACGTGCAAGGGTGTTGGCGGCATAGAGCGAGAGTGAGGGCATCAACTCTGCACGGGCTACATCTACCCCGTTCCTGGCCAAATCCGTCTGCCTTGACAGCAGCTGCATAGACGGGTCGCCAATGTATGCTTCGGCTATGTATGCCTCACACGGTCCTATATGATAGTCACCGTGCAGCAAGGTGGTATCAGGACAAAGCAGCAACGACTCGTCAAGCCCCAACAAGATGTCAAGCTGCCGGGAGGTAAGACGTATGCTGTTCTCTGTCTCTTGCAACAAGAGGCGGTCATTGGTCAACTGCATCTCGCTGCGCAAAACGTCGTTGTTGGTTATGATGCCCTCCTCCTTCATGCGACGAATGTCCTTGAGCCGCCGCTCGGATTCGGTGATGTTGCGCGAGAGGACTGCGTGCTGCTTGTACAGGCAAAACAGGTCGAGGTAATAGGCAAGCAAAGACATCTTGACATCGGCACGGTCAGTAGCCGTACGCAACGTGGCCAAGTCGCGCTCGATGTCCGCCTGCCTGATGGCATACTTTATCCTGCCACCATGATATAGCGGTTGGCTGAGATTGACCGCATAGTTTTGCGACCAATCGGGTGACTCGGGACGTGTCGGCTCGGACAGGCCGTCCCGGAACACTATCGGTTGGCCGACATAACCTGCGTTAAGCCCTATGTCAATGTCAGGCAGACGGCGCGAACGGGCCTCGGTGGCACGCAAGGCGGCAGATTGTTCTTGCAACAAGTCAGCTGCAAGATGCAGGTTCTGGCGAACACCGAGTTCAAAGAGTTTATCAATGCCTATGTCGAGAGAGTCTGACTGCCCAATTGCTCTTAACGGGAGAACAGACAAAAACAAAAACAAATATAAAAGGCGAAAAGACTTATCGTGCATGTCATGTATGGTTTGTTGACACGTGGCCAAACCCTAAGTCGCGGTTTGAAAAGTGGTGCAATCGTGTACATTCCACTTCTTCAGGCTGCAAAATTAGTCATTTATCATCATGTAATGATAATCTATGTCCTACAAGCCTTCATTATTCTATGAAATATAGCCATGAGACTTCAAAAGGTATATTCCACTCTCCCTTAATTGTACACCTCTGCCTTTGGATATACCATCCGTTCCATTAGAATATTCATATCGAGTAAATCAAGAAAGGCTGGCCATCCCGTCGTGGATGACCAGCCTTTGCATCAAATAGCACTTGAATTTCAGTCGCCGACAAGCACCTTGGCGACAGTGCCGCCGCACTTGACGATGTAGACACCGCGCGGCACATCGACCTCGACGCGCTGCCCGCCGTCAGCCACGGCAGCCACACGCACGCCGCTCAGTGCATAGACATCGACAGGCTCACCACCGGCAGTCTCGACGACCACCTTGCCATCGACGGCATAGACCATCGCGCCGCCATCGTCCGCAAGGCCGCCGATGCCAGACTCACCGCTCGTGCGCACGGCCATCTGCGGCGAATCGAGCGAGATGAGCGTGCCGTCGGTCGCCCTGACCTGGTAGACGTAGTCAGTCCCGGGCATCAGCCCCGTGACGGTGTGCGACAGGGCATTGCCAACGTCCAGCGCGTCATAGCCCTCGACGACCAACGGGTCGTCAGTGCCCTCGACAACCACGCGGATGTCGTCGATGTAGACGAAGCCGCCCGTGTTGCCATCGACTTTCTCGAAGTAGAGGCGGAACCGCCTCGTACCCTCTGGCAACTGCAACGGCTGTCCTTCGCCGTAGAGGGCATAGTTGCCCGTCTGGCTCTCGACGTCGAGGTAGTCAAACAACTCCCACGACGACCCGTCGGGCGACACCGAGACGGTCATGATGTTGGTCGGATCCATGTATTCGCCCTTGTACCAGAAGTTGATTTCCTTGATTTCGCCATCGTAGAGGGGCGAAGCGACGTACGACCCCGTCTGCCTCATCGACAGTGCGGGAGCAGCCACGCCAAAGCATCCGTCGGTCATGATGTAGCTGTTGCAATTGGTCGTCCATCCGTCGGGGAAACTTCCGGCCGCCTCGCTGAAGTCTATCGACTCAATCAGCTCGCCCGAGTTGTTGCGCAGGTAGACGGACAGGAAATAGTTTGTCGCGCCATCGAGCGGCTCCCAATTGGCAACGAATGAATGGTCGGTCACGCCGCTCGCCTCAAGCACCGTCGGGACGTAGAATGAGAAATCCGGCTCAAGCGTCGTCGCCGACACCGTGTTGCTCTCAGCCGACAAGTGGCTGCCGTCTGTCGCCGAAATGGTGGCGTAGTAGGTCGTCTCAGGCTCAAGCCCCGTGACCACGGCGCGGTTGACGTTGCCCATCGAGACGTTGCGACGCACGTAGACGCGCTCGGCACCGCTCATCACATAGAGGTTGAGCAGGTAGTCCGCGGCACGAGCCACCGAATTCCACGACAGGGTGATGCTCGTCGCTGTGACATCCTCGACAGCATTGACGGTCACGGCATCGAGTTCAAACACGCCGCCAAGCACCTTGAACGTGATGACACCGTCCCTCTCGGCAATCTCGGTGATTGGCAGGCCGAGGGCGTTGCCCGCCCAGTCGCGCATCGACGGATAGCTCGTGTCGGTGAACGAGGTGATGCCCGCCGTGCCAGGGAACGGGTCGCCGGCACGGGTCTGCTCATTCGCCAGTCCGTCAGCCTCAACGATGTCGATGTGCTGATGGGTGGAGAGGTTGTTCACCGAGTTGCTGCTCCAGACATCCTCATCAAAGTCGATGTGCCACACGAGCATCCCGTGCCCGGGTATGAACTCGTCGTAGCCTTGCTGCTGGCGGTTCTCCAGGATGTACATCTCCGTCGAGTCCGTCGTCTCAATCATATAGCTCGTGACACTACCCCCCGCGATGGGCGGCAGAGTGCCGTTCATGGCACGGTCAATCAGCTGCGGCTCGTGCCAACCGAGCACCCAGCGTTCATAAGCCGTGAGATATGGCGGGGTGTTGGAGTCGTCGGCGTATTCGCCTGCATCCATCAAAGAATACATCCCCGGAGTGAACGCCAGCCCGGTGTACTCTGTGTCATAAAGGTCTGGCAGACCAAGGACATGGCCAAACTCATGGCAGAAGACACCTATGCCGACGAGCTTGTCATTCTCAATGTTCAGCTCCTGCGAACAACCGTAGGGGCCTATTTGCACGCCGTCAAGCACAAGGCGCACGCCAGCCCCGGCCCACAAGTCCCATGAGTGCGGCCAGATGGCATTGGCCGACGCTCCCTCTGCCTCGCTGTAGCCGGCATAGAAGATGTAGACATTGTCCACCCAGCCGTCACCGTTGCGATCGTACTGCGAGAAGTCAATCTCGTCGTCAAGCAACTGGCAGGCCTCGGCAACCATCTCCTCAGGGCGGTCGTCGCTGCCATAGATGTCATTGCCGCCATAGTAGGCAAGGTTGCGGGACAATGTGACCGGTCCGTAGATGTCAAAGTGCGGGTCGAACAAGCCGCCCGAGCACTCCGTGTAGTAGTCGCGCACGCTGAACGTAGCCCCGTTGTCGTGCGTGAACCCCTCCTTCATCATGAAGTCACCGAATGCTGCCTCGGGATCATCGAGCGTGAACTTCTTGTCCTTGAACTGCACGAGGATGGCCAGCACGTTCTGGCTGCCGATGGTCGGGAAGTCCTTCATGTTGTGCGGGTTGTCAGCAGCGGCACGGTTGACCTTCGCCGCCCTGCGCTTCAACGGCATCTGCTTGAGGCTCGCGGGCAACTGCTTGCTGCGGGTGGCGACAAATGCCTGCTCGACCGCCGTGCGCTGTGACACGTCGGTAGCCCTTACGCCTGTCGAGGTGAACTGTCCCGTCGCCGCCTCATAATCGGAATAGTAGAAGCAGTCATCCTCGCCACGCATCAGGAGGTAGCCGTCCTCTGTCAGATAGTAATGCCCCCACTCGTCGCCGACAATCCTGACCTTGATGGTTGTCCCGTCGGCCATCTTCACTTCTATCAAGCCTGGCTTTGCAGGTATCGCCCATGCCGTAGCGGCGATGGCGGCAAAAGCCACCAACGCCATCATGCGGCAGAGGGTATGTTTATACAATTTCATACGGTTCGTTTATATTATGAATTTAACAATATGCCTTTCACCATCCATCACAACGACTGCGACATAAACTCCCGGCGACAGATGCGAGAGATCCACGACATCCTCGGCCTGACGCTCGTTGACGACAACCACGCCGTCGGCCGAGTAGACTGCGACTGTCGCAGCCACTCCGTCAAGCCACAAAGCTTTGTCGTGGAACGTGACTGCCACGGCGACCGCCTCGCTGATGGACGACTGGCCACCCACGGTCACTTGGGCAAGCTCGGACTCGCCCGTCTCATAGATGGCCTTGACACCGACAACGTGCTGCCCGTCGCCGACTTGCAATGCATAGGCGTTGTCGGTCGTCTCAGCCACCTTCGCCCCGTCAAGGTAGACCTCGAAGCTCTCGGCATAAGTGCCGTAGGGCTTTGCCTCACCGCTGCCGATAGAGATGTCATCGACCATGAAGAGGAACGAGTCGTTGGACACGCAACGGATGGCCACATACTTCGCCGCAGCCGGGACTGTGTAGCTGTAGTAGCTCCACATATAGGCCGGCACTGACGTGAAACCACCGTCGTTGAGCCAGATGAATGACTCGGGCTCGATGTCGGTCAAGGAATAGCCCGCCATCATGCGGTCAGTCCCGTAGCTGTCAGTGTAGGAGCGTGCATAGAACGAGAAGGCGAAGTCTTCGTCAAAGAACAGCTCGGGCGAAATGATGAAGTCATCGTTCTGCCCGGCACTGGAGGAGAACGAACCGAGGAATTTATCGCCGCTGTAAGCATTTATGTTGCCATCAGCGTCGCAACGCGGTTCAGTCGCCGTCGGGTTGAATATGATGTAGGCCGCACGTGCTCCCCAGTTGTCATAGACGACCTGCTCCCCGTTGGAACTGAGACCATAACTGTACTGGTTGTCATCGTTGTCCAGGTAAGTCCAGCCCAGGTCTCCTGCCGAGTTCAAGGCGAAATCCTCGTGCGACTCGAAGTCTTCGAAAATGTTGCTCGTCAAGTTCCATTGCAGATGGTAGAGACCATTCTCGCCCTCATCCTCCGTCGCAGTCAGGTTGACGGGTGCTGTCAGCTTTTCGTCCAGTTTGAAATCATAGGCATAAGCATCCTCCTCATCGGGTTGAAGCTCCGTGCCGAGCGTTTCAAAGCGCGGATTGACCACCGTCAAGCGGTAAGTGCCTTTGCTGACCCTGGTGAAAGTGTGCTGGCGTGCGCCGTCGGAGAGCTGGGCAGCATACTCATAGTCCGAGCCGTCAGTGGCAACAAGCATCAGCGACGTGCCATCGAGCGCATCGGCCGCCGCGACATCGGTTGTGAAACGGAGTGTCACGTCAGTGGCCATGTCCTTGGCGACGACGGCACTGTATGCCGGCTCCGACTCCCCAGTGCCACGCCAAAGCGCAGTGACCGCATACTGGTAATAGCCCTGCGGCAACGAGGCGAAAGCATCGTCAACAAACGACAGTTCGCCTGTCCCCGTCGCCAAATGCGTCCAGAGACTCGTGTCACCACGGTCGGCGGAAAGGAAACGGTAAACGTTGTAACCCTCCAGCAGAGCAATTGATGCGGGTGTCTGCGGCACTTGATCAGCCATGCTGAGACGGATCATGAAGTTGCCTTTGTACCATATAGCGGCATAATAGAACTGCTCCGTGTAGTCATACGAATAGTACTGCAACATCTCGCGGTTGGGGTATTCGGGCGTCGGGTTGAAATATGACCCATCGACGCCAAGCCCCAGGTAATCGTCAGAGCATGAAAGCGCCACATAGAAACTCTCATCGGCCGTGTAAGGCTCATCAAGGGTGTAACTGTACCATCCGTTAACGGTAGACTCGATGCCCGTGATTGTCATGTCCGGCGCACTCTCAGGCGATCCGTCCGCTTTGCGCTTGAACACATGGAGATTGACCGTGCGGTGGGTCTTGCCCTCGGTCTCGACAAGATACCACGACACGGATTTGAGAGTGCCGGGGTTCTCCTCTATTATGCCGAAAACCGCCTTGTCCGCATTGCCTCCGTCCGGGGTACTTCCTGCCCGCGTCGTCGGGACACCGTCGTCATAGCGACGCTCGACCACCCTGACAGGCTGTTGCCATGCAAGCTGCGGAGCGTCACCCTCCACGCAAGAGAATTCATCGACCATATATGCGACCGGAAGCAACTCGCATGACCACGACGGGGATTGCTGCCCGCCGTCTGACACTGTGATGTCGCTGGCATACGGCTCGTAGTCCACTGCTTCTACGCTGAGGGAATATTCTCCGCAGACCAGATCCTCAAACACCGCATTGCCGTCCATGCCGGTCGTGGCGGTGCGGGATTCATATCCCTCCAACCTGACCTGCGCATTCCCCACCGGGTTCACACCGTCATTGACTGCCACCGTGTAGTCAACAGTCTGCAACTTGGCAAGCTCGACATCAACCGTCACAGGCGTGTCCGGCTCGCTGCCGACTTGCACCTCGCGGACTTGCACCTCGTAGCCATGGAGGCTGTACTCGATGTGGTAGGTGCCTTGGTTGACGAGATCAAACCTATACGTGCCGTCATCGCCTGTCGTGGTCGAAAGGCCGTTTTCCGTGATTGTAACATCCACCCCTGGCAGAGCGGCATCCTGCGAGTCGGTGACGACACCGCCCACGCTGTTGCCTGTCGCGTCGATGAACACCGTCACCACCGGTTTGTATTTGTAGCGCGACTGGCGGAATCCGTCATTGGTCAACGTGACATTCATGTCACCTTGGGGATAGAATACCGAGAATCCACCGTCCCAGCCGACTATCTCCTCACCAGTGCCGCCGCGCTCGATATGCACGGCAAGATTGCTCCCGTCATAAAGGAATGGCGTGGTGAACTCGACAGGCATCTCAGTCTGTTGCGCATCCGCAAACGTAAGCACGCCCTCATAGACGAGTGTCATCTCCGAAGTCGGAACGGAAGTGCCGGAGGCAAGCTCGGTCTTATCGGTATTGGCAAGATATATCTTCACAGGGAAAGAGGCCGGATAGACGGCAAAGCCTCCGCCATACCATTCCATCCTGGAGATGAGACCTCCTGACGAATTGATCTCCGAGGCGAGATAGATGGATTGCGTCCAGACGGTGTTGGGGTTGTACTGCATGAACGGGAAGATCACATTGTCGATCGCCTCCCCTATCTTGATGCTGTAATCGCCCGGCTGCAAAACGCTCACGACAAACGCTTCCGCTGTCGTGTTGTTGCTCTGGTCGCCATCGACGGGATAGACGATGTTGGCGTAGACCTGGATGTCGCCGACCTCATCGGGGTTCAAAACCACTTGGAAGGTAGCACTCTCGTCTGGCTGGAGCGGGTTGTCAACGTCCACTGATTCGGTCAAAGGCGTTCCCTCGCCGTCAACGAGCCTTACTTGGAATGATTGTGATGGCATTGACCCTTTGTTGTGCACCGTGACTTCATAAGTCGAATTCATCCCTGCCAAAGCGGAATGCGGCCCGTTGAGTGCGGTCACTTCGAGGTCGTAGTAGAACAGCTCCTCAATCCTCACATTATCCAGGCAGACATAGCTCTGATCGGCATCGGAATATAGATATATACCTATATAATAAACACCGTCCGCAGCAGGCAAATAGACGAATTCGCGCGTCCCCCATGCCGTATCATAATCACCGAGAGTGAACTCCCCAATCGTCTCAGCCTCCGCACCCAGCGTCGGGCTGTGTGAGACGAAGACCCTGAGCTTTTCGGTAGTCATCAGGTGCATACTCTTGATTTTCGCATCAAAACTTACGCGGTAATCCCTCCCGGCATACAACTTCACTGGCGGCGCGATCACATAGTCATCGGCACTGTCATAATAGCTGCGGATGTATTGGAGGTAACGTGCGCCATGGTCGTAGGTGAAATTGGTGTGCTCCCACACGAGGGCGTCGCCATTGGCATTGTGCACAGTCCACAAATCCATAGCATCATCGCCCTGGAAGTCCTCAAACAATGGCAAATCAAGTCCTGGACCTGCAACGATTGTGTCGGTGACTGCCTCGGCCTCATTGCCGTTTTGATCGGCGACGACAATGCGATAGGACCAAAGTCCCGTCCTGTCCAGCTCGGCATCAACATAGTCATAAGCAGTCTCTCCGTCCATCACGAGGGCATTGTCCTGCTGCCTCCACACACTTGATGTAAGACCTGCCTTGTTCACCCAACCACCATGCACGCCCACATCGGGGACATCCCATGAGAGTTGCACAGTGCCGTTGAAAGCATTGATAGACAAATCGCACGGTGCGGCGGGATAGTCCTCGCCAATCCACACTGTCGTGCGCTTGTCTTCACCCGTCCCTTTGTCGTTGTACATCACGATGCGGTACTCTTGTTCTCCTGCCTTTGCTCCGTTGTGGCGGTAGGAACACTTCTCACCAGGGGCTTTTCCCGTGATGTCAGCCACCATCTCGCCGGCGTTGTAAATCTTGATGCCCATCGTCCCGCTGAGTGCATCGCCAAACGGGTCGGCAAGTGGGTTCGTCCATTGCAGGTCGGCATAGAGTTCACCTTTCTGCCCCGCCAACGCGACAAGCTCCAGCGGTTCGCCGGGCGTGCCGGGCAATGACCTTGTGAAGGGGACATAAAGCCCCGTCACGTTGCATCCCTGCTCAAACACTCCTATTTCCACCGTCGCGGCATTGGTGACATCGACAGTGGCAAGGAACGTGTGCTCGGCATCAGCCCCCGCCCAGTAGAGTGTGTTGTCCGTGTGGTCAAACTCCATCGATTGCACATACCACGGCATATAACCCGTGTTGCCGACGAGCGTGAGGCCGCCGGTCGATGTGTCTATCTTGTAGAGGCCGCCTCCGGTGCCGATGCCATACATCTCGCCCTCGTAGGTGCAAGCAATCGCCATCATGTAGGTGCCATTCATCACACAGACCGGGGTCATAGAACCGTCCTCAAGCGAGAACTCATAAAGCGTCGTCTGGAACATACCACTGTTTTGTGTGGCATAGAGCTTTCCGGTCGAATGGTCGTATGCAAAGTCACTGATTGACGTACCACCCGGCGCGTCAAGCTCGCACACGGTCCTCCATTCACCTGTCTCAAAATTGAAAGATGCCACCCTCTCGGGGAATGTCGCCCCGGATGCCAGATTGATTCTCACGATATAGGCATAGTAGGTGTCATCGATGTAGATGCCCGCATAGACCACCGACGACCAATCATCGTTGGAAAGCATCGTGTAGGCATCGGGTTTCAACAGCTGGAAACTGATTATGCCCATGTGTTCCGGGACATCCTGGTTGTCGAGCAAGAATGCGTATGCCGTCTTGTCGGGTATCACAGGCATAGCCATCTGCGGCACTGCGCCGTCATGCACCGACACATAGTCGCGGGCTACCAACTGTTTGCTCACATCCTCCGACCACAGCACATCGGGCCGTCCGAGGTCAGAGAGTTGATGCTGCGCCCTGAGCACTGGGGGTGCCAGGACGAGCATCGACATTATTGCTAAAATCCTCTTTATCATCTCTTCTGGAATTTGATTGTAACTAACGTCCCGTCAGCGGCCACCACCCGTGCCACATAGATGCCGCCGTCCAACGCTCCGACATCAAGGCGCGTCCCGTTGCCGCTTGCCACCTGCGAGCCGTCAAGTGCGAAGACAGACATCGCGCACTCGCTGTCGGCGACAAGGCATTGCCCCGTGCCGTCGTAATGCAAGCCCATGGCAGCCACGGCGTCAAGCCCGTTGGCTCCAAACTTGGCTTCAATCACCACGTCATCCTCGACGGTGAACTCATAACGTCCGTCCACCACATCCGCATCGTCGCCGTTGACGCGCAGGTATTCAAGGACAAACCCATCGTCAGGCACGACCTCGACCGTCAGGCGTGTCCCGTCATCGACCACATCGCCGCTTGCAAGCTGCACATCGCCCGCCGAAACGACGAGGCTGCCCCCGTCGCCATCGGTGTCAAATGTGACCTTGTGTTGCTGCACGAATGTTGCCACGACAGTCATGCCGTCGGTCTCGACTGTGAACACGGGATTGTCCAAGTCCAACGCGGTGAGTCCGTCGCCAGTCTCAACGCCTATGCCGTCCAGTCTCCAGCCCCCGTCAGGAGTGGCCAAGACCTTCACCTCCGTTCCCATAGGGACTTGGAAGGCGTTGCCGTCACCCTCACTCTCCAATGGCGCATCCGTGGCAGCATCGACAAGCTCCACTGAGCCTCCGACAAGCGAAGCCTCATCGACAGAGACCGCAGCCATCTGCCGCGTGAAGGTGACTTTGATCAACGTCTCCTCTTCAACGACAAACGAAGTCCCATCCATCGGTTCGTCATTGACCATGATGCCTCCGAGTTCATAGTACTCACCTGGATATGCGGCCACACTCAGCTCCGTCCCGGCCTCAACCATGCTGCCGCTCTCGACGACAGAACCGCCGCCGTCGGTCAGGACTACCCCGCCGTCACCCTCGACCTCGACGGTCACGGCAAACTCCTCTGCGGCCGGTGCCCAGTATTCATTTTCATGCCCCTCGCACGACAAATCGGTGGAAGAAAGAGTGCCGCTGAACTCCATGCCGGAATATCCGGGCATACCCTCCATGACTTGCGCAGGATAGTCGCCGGCATATCCCAAATTGGGATAGACGCCCGTCGTCCCGGATGTCTCGTCAAACGAATAGTATGCGGCGATGTAATCAGGCACAAGCTCCGGGCTGTAAGCGAATGTCATATCTGCCATCTCATCGTCGGTGAGAGCGCGGTTGCTCACCTTTAAGTCGTCGTAGCTTGTCGGGATGGAACTGTAACTGTATGCGTTTGTCAGGTGGAAAACCAAATCTTCGCCCGAGCGCAGCACCGGGGTTGACACATCGTAGGACAGCTCCTGCGCCTCCTTACCGTTGATGTAAAGGCGCAGGACACCCTCGTTGTCATCGACGCACATGGCGAGGTGCACCCATTGCCCCGATTGCGCCACGTTGCTGGTCGAGCCGACAGGATAGCTCACCGTCGGTGTCCCCGCCTGGCTGGCGTTGTGCTTGACGACAAAGCCTCCGTTGTTCAGGCACACATCGGCGTTGGTCGTGACACCGAAGGCGTTTTCCGCCGCGATGCCAAACAGTGGTATGTTCGTGTAGTTCAGTTGGCCCGACGACACCTTGGCATCAAACATCACCCATGCCGAGACCACAAAGGCCTTGGCACGGTTGTCCGTGCCGCCGTCATGCTCACCCAGGACAGCATCATCGACACGCAACGACAACTCGTTGCTGTAAACACTCGTCTGGCTCGGGAACACGAGCCCGAGGCTCGCATCCTGGCCATGCACAGTGAGGCAAGAGCCGACCGCCATGGCGGCGACAAGCAGCCTCAGACTTGAACGGGTAAAATACTTCATAAACTCCGTTTTTTATTAATAAATCACTTACAGACCTCCCCGCATCACGGCAGAAAGGCCTTTCCATACCGTAAAATTAAAACGACAGCGGTCACTGGAAATTTATACGCAAATTATTTCAAGCCAAAAAGAGGAATGAACGAATAATTATCAATTATTAACACACGACAGGCAATCACACAAAACGGAATTGCCATCCAGATTAACAAAACGTAAGGGGAAACGCACATATTGCAACATCCGTGCCACACGACACCACCATGCGACCTAACAAAACGTCACAGGCGGACACGCCGCCGACAGCATACGATGATTTCCTACGTAGCATACAATGCCACGGGCGACAGCATACGATGCTAACGGCAACGGCATACGATGCCACCGCCACCCACAAAGCGACCGGGCGGCACAGGCATCAAGAGCCTGCACCGCCCGGTCAACACCCTCGCCGTCACAGCGAGGCGCATTCAAGCCACATAGTGCTGGTACGCGGCCATGAATCTCTTGAAGAAAGGCAGCCGCATCAGCACGAATTCAAAAAGGAGAACGCCCACGATCGTGCAGGCAATGCCCAGCAGCACGTCAATCATGTAGTGGTGCGCCGTGTAGACCGCCGTGAACCAGATGCCACACATGATGACACCAAAGAGGCACACCACCCAACGCCTGCAACGCCCGATGATGGCGTAGATGAATGCAATCGTCATGTAGGCCGAGTGCAACGACGGCACGGCGGCAAAGACATTGGCGTTGCGCTCATACATCGGCGCGAAGATGTCCACACCGACCAGCGCGTCAAAACGCGCCAGCCCCGCCACGCTGCCCGGAGTGCCGACGACGGCATCAAAGCCATGTTGCATCACATACCAAGGAGGCGCGGCCGGGTGGATGTAGTAGCCGGCGAATCCAATCAGGTTGACAAGCAGGAAGACAAGCACGAAACGCAGCATCAGCTCCCTCTTGCCGACAATAAACAAGGCGAATGCGAAAGCGATGGGTACTGGCACCCAGCACAGATAGAAGATGCCCGACAACAGATCGGCCACACCCCAGTTGTGCGAGGCGAACCATTCGCACAATGTGACACGCACGCCGTCGTCATAAACTCCGAAGATGGATTTCTCGGCATTGTACAGACCCTCAACATCTATCGGATTGACCTCATAATTAGGCACGAGCCTCATCCAGTCATACGAAACCCCGAAGACGATGAAAGGCAGCAACGCCACCGCCATCTTCCGTGTGTAAACGGACGAGAAGAAGAGCACGTCAAACAATCCCACCAGGGCGAAATGCTCGACCCTCAACCCTATGAACACGGCAGTAAACGCCAGATAGGCGACACTCGCCCCTCCCACGACCCACATCTCACGCGCCGTGGGCAACGACAGCTCAACCCTCACGTTCCTGGCGTTTGAAAATGACATAGCAATGCCTGATGCGCACGAAAGCGGTCAGGTTGGCAAAGATGGCAATCAGCCACATCGGCACAATCAATATGCACATCGGGTCGAAGGTCTTGACATAGCCGAATATGCCGCAGAACAACGCGCCAAGGCTCGTCAGGACAACGCGCTCGGGACGTTGCATGAAACCCACCTTGCACTCGATGCCCAGCCCCTCGGCGCGAGCCCTCACATAGCTGACCATGATTGACCCGATGAGGGCGACGAATGTCACGATGGAAGACCAGAAGTAGCCTTTCTGGATAAGCAGGAAGACGATGCCGAACAGTGAGAACAACTCGCTGTAACGGTCAAGCACCGAGTCATAGAACGCGCCGAACCGCGACACCATCCCGCCGACACGCGCCACACGGCCGTCAAGCATATCAAACAGGCCTGCGAACAACACGATGCCACCGCCCAGACCTATGTAGAAAAACGACGACTCACCCGCCAGCCCGGCATAGATGAAGACGGCCGCGCCCACGATGTTGAGCACGAGACCGGTCGTAGTAATGAAATTGGGCGTTATGCCCACCTTGATCATCCCCTTGACCAAAGGGTCGATGACGTTGTAGATTGCTTTCTGAAGGTAGTCCCTGTAATTCATATCTAATCAATGTTTCTTTATTAACCTCCCCAACGAAGCCACCGCACGGTCGAATGCGCAGTTGCGGTAGACGAAATGTTTCTGCAAGACATAATTCCACCCCAGCGCGACAAGCACCGCCACGACGATTTTGGGCACCATGAAGATGTTGTCGAAAGCGAATGCCGCCAGCCGTTCCGTCCAGTGGAAACGGACGATCCACTCGGTGAGGACATAGGTGCCAAGGGTGTTGAGACCGATGCTGCCAAGCCACACGAGGATGTACTTCACAAGCACGTTCAGCTTCGGGCAATCATTTGAGCGGAAAGTCCATTTGTAATTGACATGACAGTTGAACAACGCGCCGCAGACCGACCCGGCAACCGTTGACCATATATAATATAGGTGGCAGACATTCGCCAGGAGAAACGTGACGACAATGTCCACCGCGCTCGCGGCCTGCGATGAGACCATAGCCTTGGTGAATGTCAATATGCCACGCTTCGTCATACCGCCAACCGAATCATCAGACAAACACGCCGGCAACGAGCAGCACGACCGCCGAATAGACGCCGGCCAGCACATCGTCCATCATGATGCCCAGCCCGCCGCCTATGGCCTCCATCCTGCGGATGCCGAGAGGCTTCACAATGTCAAACAACCTGAACAGCGCAAACGCCGCCACCCCCCACCACCAGTCGGCGGACGGCACGGCGAGGAGCGCGACCCACGTGCCGACGAGCTCGTCAACAACGACACGCGAGGGGTCTTGTCCCCAGATTTTCTCCAACTGTCCGGCCGAGCGGGTCCCCATCAGCATGAACGCCACGATGAGCAACGCCACCACCACCTTGGCATCCCCCAGCGCGAGGGGCAAGAGCAGCAGCAACCACGACAGCAACGCCACGGCAGCACCTGCCGTGCCGGGTGCGACAGGACAGTAGCCTGCGCCGAAAGCCGTGCCGATGACCTTGTGGATGATGAGACTTTTTCCAACGTTGAGCCGCATGACGGATGAAGTTTTATCAACAGGACGGCAAAATTATCCAATCCCCAACTCAGAAGCAAAAGGCAGGGTGTTTAATTTGCCTGCCGTGGAGAAAAATCGGACTTGCGATGTCCTGTTTTCCCGATTTAATGTTCTGGCAAGCACCAACGGAAGGGATGCCGACAAAGGGCAAACCTGCCACCTGCGGCGTGCCGCCTTTGCCGCATCGGGCAGCCGGCTATGCCACGGTTTCCCGAATTTTAATACTTTTGTGCCACGCAAACCAAACAACCAACAACAAACGATTATGATAAGACAATTTGTAGCTATCGCGCTCGCACTCGCCGTCTGCGTGCCGCTCGCAGCAAGAGACAAGAAAAAAGGCGGCAAGGAAAAGGCGACGACATTCGTCCTCGCCAACCGCTCGGACTCCCTCGCGTTCTGCCTCGGCTATGCCAACGGGGGAATGGTGCTGAAGCAACGCCTCGCGGCTGACTTCGATTTGGACTCGACACACTATGACGCATTCGTCAAAGGGCTTGCCAAGGGGGCTGAATGCTATGACATGGACGACGTGGCCGAGGCTCTCGGCTTCTACCACGGGTTGCTCGTGCGCAAGGAACGCATGGAGGAAGTGATGCGCCCGATGCTCGAGGCTGACTCGACGCTGGCCATCAACCGCCCGCTGTTCCTCGACGTGCTTGAGGCCTCATTCCTCAACGACAGCCTCCAGATGTCGCAAGCGCAGGTCGGCGACTACATGACATCACTCCAGAAGGAACTGCAAACCAAAGCGTTGGAAAAACAAAAGGCCGACAATGCCGCTTTCCTGGCAGACAACGCCAAGCGCGACAGCGTCGTCACCACCGACTCGGGACTGCAATACAAAGTGCTCGTGGCAGGCAAGGGCAAGGTCGCGTCGATGAACAGCAAGGTCAAAGTCAACTACCGTGGCACGACCATCGACGGCGTGGAATTTGACAGTTCCTACAAGCGCGGCGTCCCGGCAGAGTTCACTCCCGGACAGGTCATCAAAGGCTGGACCGAGGCACTCATGATGATGCCCGCCGGGTCTAAGTGGATGCTCTACATCCCCTACGACCTCGCCTACGGTGAGCGCGGTGCAGGACCGATAAAACCCTACTCGACGCTCATCTTCGAGTTGGAAGTACTGGAGGTGGAGGACTGACCAGCCAGCCACATCCACAAAGACAAGCATGAGAAGCGTCCGCCCCTGACCGTGGCGGACGCTTTTAGTTCCACGCGCCATGGCACGCTATACACAATGACAGGAGTGGGAGAAATCAGTTGTCACGGTTGATGAGGTTAACGACAACCTTGACCATCACATCCTTTTCCTTCACTGACGAATACAGGTTTTGCCCTGCGAATGTCTGGTAGATTTGAGCTATTGAGTTCTTGAACCATCAAGACTGTAGAACGCAACACGCTGCTTCACCCCATCAACACGCAAAAAATGCGTGTTGTTCTCCACGTCTAATTCATGGTCAGAAAAGACGTTGTTTATGTGCTTCCTTATCGTCTTCTCATCCCTGTCAAACAATTCCGACATCTGATTTGCCGAAAGCCACACGGTCTCCTCCTCCAGCCTCACCTCAAGGTGGGTCTGTCCGTCGTTGGTCTGGTAAATAACTATCCTGTCATCCATAGCAATATGCGCCGCGCTCAAAAGCGGCAAGGGCAAATATAGTGAATCGCGCCGACAGCACCGTATGTAAACGCCAACAGCATCTCATGCCAGCGTCAACGGCATCAGATGCCGTCGGCAAAAGCATCGTATGCCACGCCCCCGCCATCCGTCAGAACGGGTAGCCGATCGCGAAGTGGAAGCCCAGCCCCTTGCGGAAGCTGGTGATGTTGTAGTAGCCGCTCCGTCCCGTGTCGTAGGGCGCGTGCAGCCCTATGCCCATGTCCAGGCGCAGCACCAGGATGTCGAGGTCATAGCGCAGGCCGATGCCCGTACCGAGGGCGATGTTGTCGTAGAAATCCTTGAGCGTGAACTCCGCACCCGGGCGTGCCGCGTCCGCACGGACGAGCCACACGTTGCCCGCATCGAGGAACACCGCCCCGTGCAAGTCACCAAAGATGTTGAAACGCCACTCGACGTTGGCCTCAAGCTTGATGTCGCCGGTCTGGTCGATGTACGAATACTGGTTGCTCTCGTCGGCATGGTAACGCCCGGGGCCTATGGAACGGATGGTGAATGCACGGATGCTGTTGGCACCACCGACATAGAACTGTTCGCTGTAGGGCACCACGCTCGCGTTGCCGTATGCATAGGCTATGCCACCCATCACACGGGCGGCTATGGACTGGCGGCGGCTGATGCGGTAGGTGTAACGCAGCTCGGTGTTCAGCTTGGCAAACTGCGAGAACGGGTTGCCGAAGAGGTTTTTGTTCTCCTCCCCGAAGCCCTTGCCCGCCATCGCGTAGAAGCACGACAGGAGGTTGCCCGACGACGTCACCGAGGTCTGCCACCAGATCTGACCCCTCTTGCGCAGGGATGAGTTGTCGTAGGTGTAGGTGTAGCTCATCGACGGGATGAATTGGTCTTTCAGACTGAGGTACAATGCAGGATTGGCACCCGTGATAGAATCAAAACGCGCCGTCGTCTTTTGCAGCAAGTTGAAGTCCAGCTTGAAAGGCGTGATGCTGTGCTGGTGCAGGGCGTTGGGGCGGAATTTATACTCGGCACCACCGCCAAGCGTCAGCAGTTTGAAGAAGCTCGCGCGGTTGGTCTGGTCGGCGTAGAGGTGGTATTTGGTCGATGCCGGATAGTCGAAGTCGCGGTGGAGCATCCTCGGGAATATGACCCTCGGGAACTCAAGCGAGAGGTCTATGCCAAACTCATAGGAGTTGACCGCCTGCCCCTTCTCACGCACGTTGGTCTGCCATTCATACGCGCCATTGAGGGTCAACGAGAGACGCTCGCCGCCACCGAAGACATTCTTGCGCGACACGCTGAACGACGCTCCAGGGCCGAGGTAGTTGTTGCTCTTCGACTTGACGTTCATCTCAAACTCACCGTTGAGCGGGTAATCGTAGGAGGCGTTTATGACGCGGTTCAGCGTGTTTCCCGTCGAGTCCTCGGGGATGTACTGCAACTCGGTGTAGCGGAAGATGCCGAGACGGCCGAGTGCCTCCTGCGTCTTCTGCTGTGTGAACTGCGAGTAGGTGTCGCCCCGCTTGTCCTTGATTTTGGAGTAAAGGATGGAAGGCCGCACGCGCAGCTTGCCCTCATAGTGTATCACCATGTCCTCATAGGTAATCGAGTCGGTCGGCTCCTCGTTGTTGTAGCCGCGCAGGTTGACGGTCAGTCCGCCGACTTTCCACTTGCGCTTGACCATGTCGTTCAGTCCGGCCTTGGGGACAACCTTCAGCGCGATGTTCCCGGGACTTTGGAGCGTGTCGCCCAGGAAGGTGATGTAGCTTGGCACGAAATAGAAGTAACCACGGCTGCGGAATATCGTGCTTATCCTCTGACGCTCCTCGTCCAGCTTGAGGACACTGAACTGATCGCCCGGCTTGAGCTTGCTCCAGCGCATGGTCCTGCGGATGAGACTGTCGGCCTCGGGACGGAAACCTGCGTATATCACCGTGTCGAGGCGGTAGCTGTGCCCCATCTGCACACGATAGCCGACTTTGCTCTTCCTGTCGTTCTTCCTGTCAGGCACAATCTCGTGCGTCACACGTCCGTTGAAATAGCCGTAGTCATGCAAGAGATTGGTCGCGGCCGCCGACCTCATCTCGGGATTGACTGATGACAGGAGCACCGGCGGGGTAGCAAATCGGTCGAATATCCATTTGCCCAGCTTCTTGTCTGCGTTGATAAATTTATTGTACAGGAACAAACGGAACGGAGGCCAAGGCCATGTCATCCGCGATGAACCGAATATCGAGCCGTTGGGTTTCTGCTTGAGCGCGGCATTCACCTCGTCGAGCGCATCGGCCGCGCCGTCCGTGCCGTCATTGTCAACCACCACAGTCTTTTTCATGCCGGTGTAGAGGATTTCACCCTCAGGCAGATTGCTGGTGGTCGAGCATGACACGAGCCACAGCACGAGTGCCATGACCGCGACGGTGGTGAGCGGCGTGCGGTTATTTCCTATTCTCCTGCCCATTGTCCTTGTCTATTGGTTTCTTGCGTTTGAAGGTGAACAGTTCACTCAGCTTCAACATCTTTTTGCGCAGCACGATGCCTGCGCCCGTCTCCGTTATCTCGCCCTCGAGCACGCTTTCATAATTCTTGTTGTGGAAGAGCTTGACGTAGCGCGTCCCCGAGTTGTCAAGGCGGTACTCGACCGAGATGTTGTCGATGAACGACTCCTTGTTTGACTGCGCCGCATCGCCGCCCGTCGAGATCGTACCCCCGATTACGATGTTGAAACGGTCGTTGAGGAATCGTTTGGAAATCTTGTAGGAGATGTCCATGTTGTCGAAACCTTCATCGCCATTCGGGTTCTCCATGCCAAGGCTCAGGTCCACGGCCTTTATCTTTCCCGCCGCGCTCGATATTTCCTTTTGCAGCAGGCTGTTGAGTGCGCTGCCCATATTAAGGTTCATGTCAGTGCCGCCACCGCTGCCTATGTACATACCAGTCACCATCATCGTGAGAGGCATCGTGCGCCGCTCGTCCTCCCCGGTTGCCGCGAGGGTGTTTTGTACGTCGGCATCCTGCGGGGCTGCGATGTCAAACGAAAGGCCAAGGTCCTCAAGCGTGTTGTATATATTGACGCTCAGCTCGAAGTCCACCTTGCGCGAGCCTTCACCGTTGCTGTTGGCCACGTCGGTGCGGACTTTCTTGATGGCAGTCAGGTTCATCGTCGGATTGAGGATGTTGCCCGTCCAATCGACATAGCTCCCATCCTTCACAGAGAAGTCGGCAATGTTGACCAACGGCAGGGAGTAGCTGATGTTGCCCCCCGTGAAAGTGTAGCGACCGGTGAGGCTCAGGTCGCCCTGCGCCGTATACTGCATCGACAAGTCACCGCCCCCGACGACTTCCACGCGGTTTTTGCCGTCCTGGCTCAGGTCTATGTTAACGGCGGCGGTGGGGTCTATCGAGACGTTGAGCAGCATATCCATGCCCGTGATCGGGATTGGCTTTATCTCGATGTCCTTGTAGGTGGTCGTGTCATTGAAGTTTGTGAACGTCACGGTCTCACCCAGCCTGTCCTGCACAGTGAGCGACGACTCTTTCATTATATACGTCAGGTTGGTGTTGCCGAGCAGCTTGGCATAGCCTCGCACCTTCAGGTCATCGAGAGTGCCTGTCACGCCTATGGCAGCGTCTATGAACGCTTTGCCATAGACCAGCGACTGCTTCGTCTTCCTGGCATTGAGCAATTCATAATCTGAGGCCATGAATTGCAGGTCAGTCCCTATGGCGGCGAGGTCGGAAAAATCCACGCTGCCGTTTATAGTGAACGGATTGTCAGTCCGCGTCAGCAGGGCAAAGCGGTCAAACGCCAGACGGCTGTCCTTGACCACAAGCGGGCGGTTGTCCAGACGAATCTTGGTGCCGGCCTGCACGATGAAGACCGAGGCATCGTTGAACGACACATTGCCATTCAGCACCGGCTGCATGAAAGTGCCTCCCAGCCTCATCTCGCCGTTCAACTTGCCGTCGATGGTCAGGAAGTCAGGCGGCAGGAAGGGGTTTGCCACGCTCAGGGGCAAGTCCGTCAGCTTCATGCGGTAGGATATGGCATCCTTGTCCGACTCATATTTCCCGCCCACCGACAAGACCTCATCGCCGTTGACCCCGAGCCTGAGGTTCATGATTTGCTTTGTCTCGCCAAAGGGGACGTAACCCGCTTTTATGGAGAAGTCGGCCACCGGGCGTTTCTCGTAGACGAAATCATCCACCGTCGCATCACACGACAACGAGAACGTGCGCCGCAGCGGCGTGTAGGAGACATCTGCCGACACGATGCCCGAGATGTCGGGCAACATGGGCAGGAGCGTGCGTATGTCGGCCAGGTCTATGCCCGTCAACGAGGCGGTCAATTGGTTGTGTCCCTTCTTTGTCGTGGTGTTGCGCAAGCCGAGCCCCATGCCTTTGTCGTCGAGGAACGACACGTCGGCATAGATGTTTTTGTCACGGCCAAGCAAGACATAGTTGCTGTCATTCAAGTGGAACGTGCGGAAAAGGAACACAGGGTCGGCGGGGAAGAACGACATCTTGATGCCATCCCTCACAAACTCGCCCTTGCAACCGAGGTAGACGCCCCGCTCGCCTTGCCTGTCGTACATATCGATGAGCAAGTCGGCCGAGCGGTTGGTGATTTCGCCCTTGAGGGAGACACCCGTCACATAGTCGGCCATGGTCTGGCTGTTCGCCACGTTGAGACGGTAGCGGATGCTCGTCGAGTCTTGCACAAACCACATATAGGCACTGTCCAGACGGATGGAGTCCACGCCTATGGTGCGCAGTGCCAGGTCGCCCGCCACGCCGCGCACCGGGTGGGTGGCGACACGGATGCGCGTCTGCCCCACGTTGACACCCATCATTTTGAGGTAATTGGCGAATGGATTGTCGTTGTCCGCCCGCAACTCCAAACGGAGGTCGGGCAGGTAGGCCTTGAGCTTGTCATAGTTGAGGGCGTGCTCCTTGAGCTGTTCACCCAGCTTGTCCGTGAACGTCTGGAGCATCCCCGCCAGCTGCGTCGCCCCGTTGTCGCCCCTGAGGGTGAGTGTCATGTCGCCGGCACTCATCTGCGCACGCGCAGCACCCGTGTTGGTGTAGGCCGAGAAACTGATGTCCTTGGGACGGGCAGCATTGCCGCCGAAATCAAGCACGACATCGCCGATGCGCCCCTCGATGTCGAGCATCTCGGCCATGTCGGTGGCAAGGTTGACCGCCACACGCACCGCGCCGGTACTTGCACTATCAGTGCCGAGGAGGTCGGCCAGCCCTATCTTGTCAACGTTCAACGCCAACGACAGGTCGCTGTGCCTCCTGCCGAGCGTCGCACGCAAGTCACTGTTCATCTCCAGCCAAGGGTTGAGAGTGGCAAGTTCCAGCCGCGCGTGCGAGCGGAACAGCGAACCGCTGACCTCGGTGCCGGACAAATCATAGGAGGAGTAGGCCAACCGCCCAATCCTTGCCATGAGCCGCGCCCTGCTGGCCTTGTCCATGGGGTCAAGCCCTTTGCCGCGCACAGCCAGGTCCATGCTGACGGGGGACATCTCCCCGATGTCAACGAAATGCCCCACGACGAGCGAATCAATGGACAGCTTGAGCGAATAGCTGTTGTCCTCCAGCCCGTAGGTTGCATCCAGCCCCACCGTGCCTCCGCCGTCGGCCAGACGGACATCGGCCTTGCACTCACTGCCGCCGTAGGTGACGTGCGAGTCAAGCGTCATCCCCGCCGGGATGTAGAATGCCGAGTCAGCCAGCCCCAATGCCGGCTTGACAAAGTCAAGAGCCCCCGTCCGCGCCTCCAGCCGCAGCCGCGCCGCACGCCTCACGCTGTCGAGCAGGCAATCAGCCTGCCCCTCGGCATGGAGTGTGACGGCATCGCGCCACCCGATGTCGAGGCGCGCCAGGTCAAGACTGTCCAGCGTGCCTCCGAGATTGACATCCACCGTCACGGGATGGCGCGGGATCTGCCCGTGCAGCTTGCCCGTGAAGCACTCTATGTCTGCAGGCGCGACGCTCACCGCCGCATCGAGGCTCACCGCCCCCTCCGGCACCGAGTCGAGGAGACCCCACCCGGCAGAGGCGTTGATGTCGATGGACGAAGCCGCCGTGCGCAGTCCAAGTCCTTTGACATAGATGTTACGGTCGTCCGACTCCACCCTGCCACCGCCTGCCACGATGGCGAGGCCGCACTTCTCACGCGCGGCTATGCCCGTCAGGACGGCACGGAGCGACGACGGGGCATAGACGGCCGAATCGACCTCAAGCGACACCCCATCGGCCAGCAAGTCCGACGGGTTGAACACGCCCGGAGTCTCCGCCCCTCCCGTGTTGAGACCAAACCGTCCACCCTCCAGCCTGAAATGCCGCAGGCTGTAGCTCTGCTTGCCGAGGTCGGCGACACAGTCCTCCACCACGGCACGGTCGAGCCCCGAGGTCATCGACATCGTGTCGAGCGGCATCGACAGTGCGAATGCCACATTCTCGATGTTGACCCTCCTGACCTCGACCACCCAATCAAGCGGCGTGGACGGAGTGGTGTCGGCCGCCGCAGTGTCGGTTATGCACAGGTCGATGTCGGTGTCCAGCAGTTCGAGTTCATCAACGATGACGCGCGAACCACGCAGGTCAACGCCGTGCGACTCCAGGCGCAGGTTGTCGATGTTGCCCTCGACGTGGTAGAAAGGTATGAGTGACTTGCTCTTGACCCGTGCGCCGTGCAGCTCGACGGCATCGACCTCGATGCACTGGCGCAGCAGGGGAGCAAGCGGAATGTCTACCACCAACTCGCGGACATAGAGTACCGTGTCGGTCGCGTCACGGACATAAGCGTCCGCCACCACGAGCGACAGCGGAAACCTCAAGGCGACGCGCCCCACGCTCACGTCCATGCCGAGCGTGCTGGCGGCATAGGCGGCAGCTTTGTCCTTGGCAAAACGCTGCACGGGCGGCAGGTAGACCAGCAGCAACGCGAGCAGCACCAGCACCACCGGGAGCAGTGCCAGGGCAATCACCCATTTCTTCCACCTTTTCATGACTGTGCGAGTTAGCAATGATGCAAATTAACACTTTTTTCATCGAATGTCTACCAACTTCCGCCGCATAATTGTGACCCCGCCCCCGACCACGCACGCCTCATGGGGGCGGGGAAAAGCGGCAGCAACGCACGGAAACTTTATTTTTAGGTTGAAAATATATAAACGCAGCCTAAATCTACATATTTTTAACCTGCAATTATATAGATTTAGGCTAAAAATAGAGTTTACATACCACCCAGGCAAGTTCACGCGAGATGTCATGAATGATTTGACAAGATGCGGCGGCAACATTTAATGTGGCAATTGACGGCAAGGTTTGCCGCATTTTGCCTACATTTGCAGCAAGTTTAACTTACAAAAACAGAGATTACGAAACAGACATTGCGCTAAACCACACGGGAGCAGCCCCGCCGGCGGCGGAGCGTCCCGGATTGAGACGACGGGAAAGCGTTCTTGTCCATACTTAAAGGATACATATTGAGCTACGGCTCTTGTCCTGCAAACTCGAATACCGCCAACATTCAACCGCAAGGACAAGCAGACGGGGTTCACGTTCCCTTGGGAGCGTGAACTGTGCGTGCTTGTTTGCGGAGAGGTTACTTGGCGGTGCCTGAGTTTGGAATGAGCATGGACGGTTCCGCTCTTTTTCTTTTCCAACAAACCAACAAGACAACGTGAATCAATCAATTGTTATTCAAAGTATGAAAAAACTATTCTTTTTACTCATCGCGGCATTGCCGCTGATGCAACTCGCGGCGCAGACGCAGCGGGAAACGGTGCACCTGCACAATGGCAGCGTGATCAAGGGCGAGGTCATCGAGACCACCGCCGACAGGGTGAAGGTCAAGACGGGCGACGGCAGCATCTTCGTCTATGACATGACAGAAGTCGAGCGCATAACAAAGGAGGCCGACGTCGCGGCACCGACCGGCAACGCGCGGGGAGGGCATCACGGGCTGGACTTCCTGCTGGATTTTGGCTATGCCCTGCCGACCGAGGGCGGCAAAGGTCTTGCCACGGCAGAGATTGGGCTTGGCAAACGGTTCAACAAGAACTTCTACTTCGGCATCGGGACGGGTGCCTGGGTGTCGGTTGACGGCGGCAAACCGCTCGTGCCTGTGACGGCGGACTTCAGGGCAATGTTCCCCGTGGGCAGGGCGAGGGTCGCCCCGGGCGGGACGTTCAGGCTTGGTTACGTGTTCAACACCGAGGACGACAAGACTTTCACCGTCGGCAGCGGGTGGTTGAAGGAGAGCTACACGGTCAAGATGCCCAATTATTTCATGCTGGAAATAATGCCGAGCGTGGAGATTCCCCTCTCGTCAAAGGTGGACTTCAATGTCGCGCTGGGCTATATGCACCTCATCCCCGTCGGCGACGGCAGTGACGGCATGGAAGGGAGCGGATTCTTCATGTCGAGAGTGGGATTCGGCTTCCACAAGGGCGCGCCCAAGCCCAAGAAGCCGGTGCTCGACCGAGGCTTCCAATGGGGGATGGAAGGCGGCATCCTGAATGTGCCTGACTTCAACGCGGCATTAGTCCTGAGCTACAAGTGGAACAAGAACCTGAGCTTCGGCGTGGGCTTCGGGATGGAGTCCAACACAGCGGACCATGACGACGGGAGCATCGACGGAAACATTGCATTCACCAACCGCTATGGAGATTTGCAAAACTGGCACGTTGGGGCTGAAAACAAGCTGTACCTCTACAAATTTTTCGCACGCGGCACATGGCGTTTCCTCGACACCCGCATCTCACCGCTCGTGTCGTGCGACCTGGGTGCGAAGTGGATGGCAAACAGCAGCTACTACAGCGCAAGCAGAGGTGTCTACAACATTGGCGGCGAACTCGCAGGCCTGACCGACGACTACTCTTATTCCAGCTTCTTTTTCACGCCATCGGTAGGCGTGTCGCTCCGCACGGCAAGCAACCTCTACCTCGAAGCGAAGGTGGGCTATTCATGCACGGCGGCGATAAAGGAGGTGTCAGAGACCGTGGAGGGGTCATTGGATGGATACGAGACGACCTACGATGTCTCGCTGCCCAAGCGCAAGCTGTCGTCGCTGTTCGTCTCAGTGGGTCTCACCCACACGTTCCGTCTCGGTTCGGGCTGGGGCAAATGACGTGCCGGGCATCACGGCAAACATCACGGTGAATGTGCCGCCCATGCGGGGCGGCACATTCTGTGTTTTTAAATGGCACGTTCAATCAATTTTTATATACCTTTGCGGCTATTAATCGACTTTATATATAGCAGTTATGATAAAGATCACTTTTCCCGACGGTTCTGTCCGCGAGTACGAGGCCGGAGTGACCGGTCTTCAGATAGCAGAGAGCATAAGCCAACGCCTTGCGCAAGAGGTGCTCTCGTGTGGTGTCAACGGTGAGACCTATGACCTGACACGCCCCATCAACGAGGATGCGGCTGTCGTCCTCTACAAATGGGACGATGCCGAGGGCAAACACACCTTCTGGCACACGAGCGCGCACTTGCTGGCAGAGGCGTTGCAGGAGATGTACCCGGGCATACAGTTCGGCATCGGGCCCGCCATCGAGAACGGCTTCTACTATGACGTAGACCCGGGCGAGGCGGTAATCAAGGAGTCCGACCTGGCAGCCATCGAGGCCAAAATGACCGAACTGGCAGCCAGAAAAGAGCCTGTCCGCAGGCAAAGCATCGCCAAGGCTGACGCACTCAAGGCTTTCGGCGAGAGGGGCGAGACCTACAAATGCGAGCTAATCTCGGAACTTGAGGACGGACACATCACGACCTACACCCAAGGCGGCTTCACCGACCTGTGCCGCGGGCCGCACTTGCCTAATACCTCTTATATAAAAGCTATCAAACTGACGGCAGTCGCCGGTGCTTACTGGCGCGGGCATGAGGACAGGAAGATGCTGACACGCATCTACGGCATCACATTCCCCAAGAAAAAGATGCTGGACGACTATCTCGTCATGCTCGAGGAGGCAAAGAAACGCGACCACCGCAAGATAGGCAAGGAGATGGATCTCTTCATGTTCTCCGAGAAGGTGGGCAAAGGACTGCCCATGTGGCTGCCCAAAGGCACTGACCTGCGTCTGCGCTTGCAGGAGTTCCTGCGCCGCATCCAGAAACGCTACGGCTACCAGGAGGTCATCACCCCGCCAATAGGCAACAAGATGCTCTATGTCACGTCGGGACACTACGCCAAGTACGGCAAGGACTCGTTCCAGCCCATCCACACACCGGAAGAGGGCGAGGAATACTTCCTCAAACCGATGAACTGCCCGCACCACTGCGAGATTTTCAAGAACTCTCCCCGCTCCTACAAGGACTTGCCGCTGCGCCTGGCCGAGTTTGGCACGGTGTGCCGCTATGAGCAAAGCGGAGAATTGCACGGGTTGACCCGCGTGAGGAGCTTCACCCAGGACGATGCCCACATCTTCTGCCGCCCCGACCAGGTCAAGGACGAGTTCCTCAAGGTCATGGACATCATCTCGATAGTGTTCCGTGCCATGGATTTTGACAACTTTGAAGCGCAGATTTCATTGCGTGACAAGGTTGACCGCTCCAAATACATCGGCAGCGACGAGAATTGGGAACTGGCCGAGCAAGCCATCATCGACGCCTGCAAGGAGAAAGGCCTGAAGGCGACAGTCGAGTATGGCGAAGCGGCATTCTATGGTCCGAAACTCGACTTCATGGTGCGCGACGCGATAGGCCGCAAGTGGCAGCTCGGGACAATCCAGGTGGACTACAACCTGCCCGAAAGGTTCGAGCTCGAATACACTGGCGCGGACAACCAGAAGCACCGTCCCGTCATGATACATCGCGCCCCATTCGGGTCGATGGAGCGTTTCGTCGCCGTGCTCATCGAGCACACCGGCGGCAAATTCCCATTGTGGCTGACACCAGACCAGGTGGCCATCCTGCCCATAAGCGACAAATACAACGACTACGCCGAGAGCCTCAAGACCTACTTCGCCGTCAACGACGTGCGTGCATACGTCGATGACCGCAGCGAGAAGATTGGCAGGAAGATACGTGACAACGAGATGAAGCACGTGCCATATATGCTCATCGTCGGCGAAAAGGAAGCTGCTGCCGGCGAAGTCGCAGTCCGCAAGCAGGGCGAGGGCGACAAAGGCTCGATGAAAAAGGAGGATTTCTGTAAAATAATATTAGAAGAAGTCAGGAATATGATAAATAAGTGGTAACTTTGCCACCGCTTTTTTAACACTGCTTAAAGCCTCGCCACAAGCAAGGCCGCAAGAGGGATGAAGCGTAATTGAACAACAACCAAAACAAGGAACAAAGACGATTAGATGAAGAATGACAATCTAAAAGGACAACACAGAATCAACGAGCAGATTCATTCCAAAGAAGTCCGTGTAGTAGGCGACGACATCGAGCCCAAGGTCTATCCGTTGGCGCAGGCACTCCGCATGGCCGAGGAAGCAGGCATGGACTTGGTGGAAATCTCACCTAACGCCGTTCCTCCTGTCTGTAAGATTATCGATTACTCGAAATTCCTCTACCAGCTGAAAAAGAAGCAAAAGGAGATGAAGGCAAAGCAGGTCAAGGTCAACGTCAAGGAGATACGCTTCGGGCCGCAAACCGACGACCACGACTACAACTTCAAGCTCCGCCACGCACAGGGCTTCCTTCAGGACGGCGACAAGGTGAAAGCCTACGTCTTCTTCAAAGGGCGTTCCATCCTGTTCAAGGAGCAAGGCGAGGTACTGCTGCTCCGTTTCGCCAACGACCTTGAGGAATACGGCAAAGTCGAGCAGATGCCAGTGCTCGAGGGCAAGAGGATGACAATCTTCATCGCCCCCAAAAAAGGCACGGCAAAGAAAGCCGACAAACCCGCCACGCCGAAACCCCAACCCAAGGCTGAGAGTGGACAACAAGAAGAAAATAAGTGAGAAGCGCCGGTATATGCGCCATCACGATTAACAACCAAATAAAACAAAAGAAAAATGCCAAAGATGAAGACTAACTCCGGTGCAAAAAAAAGGTTTCGCCTTACCGGAACAGGTAAAATCAAGAGAAAACACGCTTTCCACAGTCATATCCTGACCAAGAAAAGCAAGAAGAGAAAGAAAAACCTCTCGGAGATGACGCTCGTGCACGGGCACAACGTCGAGATGGTCAAATCACTCCTTGCGATGAAGTAAGAGAAACAAAGCGTGAAAGGTATTTAAACAAAATTTCCAGAACCGGATGCCTTAGCACAAAGAGCCAAGAGACAGGACGCTAAGCACCCAAAAACAAAACAAAACTATGCCAAGATCAGTAAACCACGTTGCCTCAAGGGCAAAAAGAAAAAGAATCCTCAAACTGACAAGAGGCTACTTCGGCGCGAGGAAAAACGTTTGGACCGTTGCCAAGAACACTTGGGAGAAAGGTCTGACCTACGCCTATCGCGACCGCCGCAACAAGAAACGCAACTTCCGCTCGTTGTGGATCCAGCGTATCAACGCGGCTGCACGCCTCGAAGGCCTCTCTTACTCACAACTGATGGGCGGCCTCAAGAAAGCTGGAATCGAAATCAACAGGAAAGTCCTCGCCGACCTGGCGATGAACCACCCCGAAGCATTCAAGGCTGTCGTAGCGAAAGTGAAATAAATGCTCAAAGCATAAGCACCAACGGGAAGCCGGGCAACACGCCCGGCTTTCTTTTTGCCCGCCCGGGACAGCGCACAAGACGAAAGAGACTGACAGGCCTCCCTCAAAAAGCATCAGACCATATCCACGGAATCATACAACCCTAAAGGCAAAAACACCGTATGCCACAAGGCAAAGCACCGCATGAAAACGGTGACGGCACACGCACAACCTAACGAACTTTTCCCTACTTTTGCCATCAGGTCACGGCAGCAGCAAAGCCGTGCACAGGCGACAGCAACAATTGAACTGAACACTATAAAACAACAGACACTATGAAACCTACACTTTTCGTCCTGGCTGCCGGCATGGGCAGCCGCTACGGAGGCCTGAAGCAACTGGACGGGCTCGGGCCAAACGGTGAGACAATCATGGACTACTCGATCTTCGACGCCATACGTGCCGGATTCGGCAAAGTGGTGTTCGTCATCAGGCACGACTTCGAGCAGGACTTCCGTGAGAAGATTCTGTCCAAATACGAGCACCTCATCCCCGTCGAGCTCGTGTTCCAGTCACTCGACAAGCTCCCGGCAGGATTCAGCTGCCCCGAGGGACGCGTCAAGCCGTGGGGAACCAACCATGCCGTGCTGATGGGCAAGGATGCCATCCACGAACCGTTTGCCGTAATCAACGCCGACGACTTCTACGGCCGCCACAGCTTCGAGGTGCTGGCGCGCCAGCTCATGACGATGGACGGCCACCAGGGCGACTACTGCATGGTGGGCTACCGCGTCGGCAACACGCTGTCTGACAGCGGCACGGTGGCACGCGGCATCTGCCAGACCAACGCCGAGGGCTACCTCACGACAGTCGTCGAGAGGACATCCATCGAGCGCGTTGACGGCGTGGTGCAGTTCACCGACGAGAACGGCAAAGCCGTACAGATAGCCGACAACACCCCCGTGTCTATGAATATGTGGGGCTTCACACCCGACTACTTCACCTACTCCGAGGACTACTTCGTCCAGTTCCTCAAGGAGAACGAGGGCAACCTCAAGGCCGAATTCTTCATACCACTCCTCGTCAACCACCTCATCAACAGCGGCAAAGCCACGGTCAAGGTGCTTGACACAACGTCCAAATGGTTTGGTGTCACCTATGCAGCCGACCGCCCGGACGTGGTGAGGAAGATAAGAGAACTGATCGACGCGGGCGAATATCCCGAGAAACTGTTCTGAGACACGCGGTCAACAAGATAAAAGCAGGTGGGAATCGAAAGGTTCCCACCTGCTTTTATCTTACTTAAACACGGGAACGGCGCGATGCTGACACGGATGTTTGCGGGCACACCAACAACTTAGCAGCCAGCACACCAGCCACCCATCACTCGAGCAGTGCCTTGACCTCGGCGGCAAGGGCTGTCGCCTCGTCCATGGTGTGCGCCTCGGTGTAAATCCGGATTATAGGCTCGGTGTTGCTGCGCCTCACCTGCACCCAGCGGTCAGGGAAGTCAACCTTGATGCCATCGATGTCGGTGATGGTCGCATCAGAATAATGCGCCTTGACCCGCGCAAGCATAGCGTCGATGTCGGCATCTGGACGGAGCTGCACCTTGTCCTTGGCCATGAAGTACTGCGGGTAGGTGCGCCTGAGTTCCGTCATCGTCATGCCGCGCTTGGCAAGCATCGTGAGGAACAAGGCGATTCCCACCAGCGCGTCACGGCCGTAATGGGCGGCGGGGTAGATGACACCGCCGTTGCCCTCGCCGCCGATGACCGCGCCGCACTCCTTCATCTTGGCGACCACGTTGACCTCGCCGACGGCGGCCGCCTCGTAGCAGCTGCCATGACGCTCGGTCACGTCTCGCAGGGCGCGTGTCGAGCTGAGGTTGGAGCAGGTGTTGCCCGGCGTGCATGAGAGCACGTAGTCGGCGACACTCACCAGCGTGTATTCCTCGCCAAACATCGTGCCGTCTTCGCATATCATCACGAGGCGGTCCACGTCTGGATCCACGACAAAGGCAAGGTCATGCCCGCCCTGTGCCATGAATGCCATGATGTCGCCGAGGTTCTTTTCGAGCGGTTCGGGCGTATGGCCGAAGATGCCGGTCGGTTCACAAAACAGTTCATCGACGACCTCCACGCCAAGGCGTCTCAACAGTTTGGGGATGATGATGCCCCCCACCGAGTTGACACAATCGACCGCGATGCGGAAACCTGCGTCCCTGATGGCGGCGACATCGACCAGCGGAAGGCTGGCGACCATCTCTATGTGCTTGTCATCGTAGGTGTCGTCGTGCGCATAACGTCCCAGCGTCTGCACGTCGGCATAGTCGAAGTCCTCGCTCTCTGACAAGCGCAGCACCTCGTCGCCATCCGCCGCGCTGAGGAATTCGCCCCGCGCGTTCAACAGCTTGAGCGCATTCCACTGCCAAGGGTTGTGGCTGGCGGTGATGATGATGCCCCCGGCCGCGCCCTCGCCCGTCACGGCTATCTCCGTCGTTGGTGTCGAGGCGAGGCCAAGGTCGATGACATCGCAACCCATGCCCATGAGCGTGCCGCACACCACGTCGCGCACCATCTGCCCCGAGACGCGGGCATCGCGCCCGACGACAATCCTGCACCGGCCATTGCCGGCTGAGCGTTTTATGAACGTGGCATAGGCTGAGACCAATCGCACTATGTCGAGCGGCGTGAGACCGTCGCCCGGACGGCCGCCTATCGTGCCGCGAATGCCTGAGATGGATTTGATCAATGACATTGTTTATCCTCCCATTTATTTTTTAGCTATACCATAATAAATCTCGTAGTAGCAAGGATATACATAGTAGGTCGCATCAGTCTGTCCAAGTTTATGCGGCACTATCAAGCGGACATAGGCACCATCCCTCACATACTCAAGAGGCAAAAGCCATCCGCTCGGCACGGCCGTGCTGCTGTAGAGCGACACCATGAAAGCATCGTCACCACCCTCGTTCTTAACGAAAATGCCCGCCTGGGTTGACCCTGAAACCTGATAGCGGAATGTGTCCGAAAAGCTCGCTGCAATGTTTGACACCGTGAGCTGGTTGGAGAGGTTGACCTCGGTGAACCTCACCGTCACCATGTCGCCGCTCTTGAAGGCGCGCCCCGAGCCGAAATCCTCGACACGCATATACATCCCGTCGGGGAAGAGCATGAACTCCTTGCTGTCCCTGAAACTGTCGGTCGGGAAACTCTCGACGTAGTAGAAGCCACTGTCAGCCAGAAAAGCATCGATGATTTCCCTCTCCTGCTCCATCCTCTCGGCATAGGTCATCCCGTCGTCGCATGACACGAGCTGCACGGCAAGTGCCGCAGCCACAAAAAAGTAAGTTATTATCCTTTTCACCATATTATCAGTCTCTCATTGTTCATTTGTCTTGGTTGGCACGCCGCGCGGCGACGAGGCGGTCCTGGTATTCGAGCAAAGCCTTCTTCATCAGTTCCTCGGCTTCAGCCATAGTGCCGTGAAACTCGCCTCCCGACGCATTCTTGTGGCCGCCGCCGCCAAAGTACTTTTCCGCCAGTTCGTTGCAGGCGAAATCCCCCACCGAGCGCAGCGACACCTTGATCATGTCCTTGTCCTCACGCAGGAAAGCCGAGAAGATGACGCCGCGTATCGACAGCGGCATATTGACGAAACCCTCGGTGTCACCCTTGTTGACGGGGAACTTGCAGAAGTCCTCCCGCGTCAGCACCACGAGGGCGGCGGCATAGTCCTGCAAGACAGTCATGCACTCGCTGAGCATATGCCCCATCAGGCGCAGACGACCCTCGCTCTGGGTGTTGAAGACGCGGCGGTAGATGTCGTCCTTGTCCACGCCTTTCTCCAGCAGCTTGCTGACGATGTAGTAGGTCTCGGGATTGTTGGAGTTGTAGGTGAAGCCGCCAGTGTCGGTCATCATCCCCGTGCAGATGCACACGGCCGACTCATAGCTGAGGTCGTACCAGCAGCCGATGGCGCACACCAGCCGGAAGACCAGCTCGGATGTCGATGACAACTCGGGATGCGAGATGACCAGGCTGCAAAAGTCCTCGGGCCCGGGATGGTGGTCAATCATGATTTTCACCGCCGGCGACTTGACCAGAGCCTCCTGCAACGCCCCCACGCGCCGCGCCGCATTGAAGTCCATGCAGCACACCACGTCGGCTGCGTCCAGCAACTCGCCGGCACGCGCCGCATCATTGTCGTGCAGCACTATGTCACGCGCCCCGGGAAGCCAGGACAGCGTGTCGGGGAAAGCGTTGGGCAGCACCACATGGGCATCCTTGCCCTTCGCCTTCAAGAAATGCCACATCGCCAACGTAGCCCCCACCGCGTCGCCATCAGGCGAGACGTGGGCAGTCAGCACGACCTTGTCCGCCCTGTCCAGCAGGCTCGCGAACCTCTCAACCTTGTGTTGCTCAACCAATCGTGACAGCATAGTTATCGACACATTTCACGTTCAAAATGGCAAAATTAAACATTTTAATCCATCACCACGCCCCCGCCCGCCCCTTTGCCTGCTGATAATCTGCAAAAAATGTTATCAAAACGCAAACGACACCGCCTGCCTCCACACGCCACGCCGCAAGCAAACCGTCGCACAGTGACACGGAAGGCGAAAAACATACGACCCTGATGGGAAAAACATCGTATGCAAAAGGCTATAGCATAGCATGACATTGTGGGTAGCATACAATGCCATCAAAAGTTTTTTCCGTGGATTGATAACATTCCGCCCTTTTCTTGTATAATTAGCAAAGGACGGCACAGACGGTGCAAGCCATCCGAATAGCTATATTTGCCCAGGCAACAGCCCGCCGCGCTTGCATAAGTGGAAGCGGAGGTTTATATTTGTCCATAAATATTGGATAGGACACGAAAGTGCCCAAGCCTTATTCCTCCAACGAATTCTGGTAAAATTTAGAACAGGAATAAGCGATCACACCTCACGCCATGACTTATGGCGCGAGGGCTGTTGCTTTTCTATTGTTCGCGGTTTACCAGAGCCTGTTGGAATAGGATGTGACAGCTCTTGCGCCTTTCTTTTGTCCCCTACCAATCAAGACACGAGGGGAAGCCGAAAACCTTATGAAAGAGTAGGCAGGACTTAAATCATAAATGTTATGGATGCCAATAAAAATGGTAACTCTATCATTTCGTATCTCAAGACCATTGACCCGGAATTGATGGAGAGGGTCATTTCCACATTTACCAGTTACAGGAAACTTGACTTCATGTCAATCAAGCAAAGCGACATCGTGATGCTGACACCAGACCAGGCCTACGAATACAAAGGCAATGAAGGGGACAAATACTTCAAAATATGGATGGCTGGAGACAAAATAGCTTGGTGCACATGGGCAAATTCAATGATCGACAGTCATTTCCGCTGGAACTCCAAAGAAAGCAATCCTGAAAAGAAGAGGGACAATGCTGACATACTCGGCAATGAACCTTATGTATCACAGTTCATCAAAAGCACAGCGGCAAGAAAGAAGTGCAACATGGTCTATATGTTCCCTTTCACCGCTTTCTCATCGACAACGCCGGCCACGGTGAAGCCAAAAAGAGAAGAAAGGTCAACTGCCGCATCAGAACCAGCCGCAGAGAAAAAAGTACGGGAGAAAAGCAACGAGCAAAAGATGGATAAACTCCTCGATGACCTCTCAGAGCTATCCACATCCATAGCAAGGAGCATAGAGCATGGTTGGAGCTGCAATGATGACATTGTTGAATTCCAAAACAAGCTGATGCAATTGAAATGCCTCGATGCGACAAACGCTATGATTCCATACTATGAAGAAATGTCAAAAACATGGAAACCAAAAAAGAAACGCAAAGGATTGATCGAATCGGCTTTTGACTTGTTGTTCGGATAAAATCACATGATTATATGAAAGACCTATTTTGCAACAGCTGCCGCCTGACGGCAGAAGTCCCAATGCTCGTGGCAAGTAAAATCTTGGGACAAGAACAATTATACAAGATATTGTTCCGGTACCAGCAGATGCGTGGCAACTACGACCTCACCTACACCGAATGGCAAAAAGTGTTTACTGAAGACCTCAAGCCATACAAAGGCTATACGGATACTACTTCTATCGTCATGCCTGTAACCCACCCTATGTTTGGCAAAGACATTGCTGCATTGCACAAAGGGGCGATAGGAGTAGACCTGCCTACATGGTTCAACATCAAGGAGGACAACAAGCACATAATGATCATTGCCCAAGACCCATTGAGAAGCAGCAAATGGTATGGAGAATGTACTGATGCTGTGCTATCAAGCCCTTTTGGACAACAGGATTTCGAACATCGACAAAGAGGCAACGGTGGAAAGATGATGCACAAGCTGATAGAGGAATTGACCAATAGCGGGTGCGGAGTATACCTTACTGATGCAAATAAATATTTCATCTACGACCACGAGACTACAGACGAGTTCTCTGCAAATCATGCAGATGCCTACGCTGCCATTTTGAGAGAAGAAATGGATATTGTCAACCCAATCATAGTTGTCTGCCTCGGACGTGCAGCCGAAAGGATGTGTAATACGATGGGGATAACAGACGTGTTGAGCTTGCCCAACATGACAGGGACTGCACGAGGTGCAATAATAAAAAGATTCCCTTTATTAGAGGAAAGCGGAGCCACGGCTGACAACATTGCAAAGGCGTATGCCGATGAAATAAAATACAACCTTAACCGATAGACATAACATTATGAGTGTAGGATATTATAAAAAACAACTCATCGACCTCCGCGCACGCCTGGCAAAGGAGCGGGAAGCTAAAAAGAAAGACAATGCACGATACGCCACGTCTATCAAGAACACGCAATCTGCTTCTACAAAAGCAAGCTACAGGAAAATGAAAATTGACCGTGCAGCTTCACATGACAGGCAAATTGAATCAATCAAGAAGCAAATAGAGAATGCAAAAGCAAACCTTGCAAGAGAGCGTAAAAACAAAAGATAAAATGCTATTGCCATGGGATGTTTGACATTCATAATCTTCACCCTCAACTTGGGACTATCGCTGTTCGTGGATGCTATGTGTTTCACATTCAGTGCATCAATGGGGATGCCAGCTTGGATTGCAATAGTTGGTATAATAGTAAGCAACATCACCTTTATCTTAGGTTACGCATTGAGTGTTGAGGTCACATTTGCCCCACGTGATTTCTGGAGACTCTCATCCTTCGGTGTCTTGATGAAAAAAATATCAAGCGCATGGGCGGCCAAATCCGTACCTTGGGGATTGTGGTTCTTGCTACCTATGGTGTTATAGACAAACACTGCGACACCCACAGCCCCCGCCCGCACATCCCCCATCCCCCGCGCGGGGGCAAAAGAAAGGGGGTGCGTCCACCGGTGTTGTCGGTGGACGCACCCCCTGAAGGTGGCAGCG